>NZ_QJOT01000010.1:0-231301 GCF_013393165.1 Paenibacillus sp. 79R4
CGGTCGCGCGCAGCAGCTGCTGCTCGTGCTCCGCACCGAGCAGCTTGAGCACGCGCCCTACCCACGGCTCAACCGCCGTGGGGGGCGCTGCCTGCGGCGAAGCCCCTGCGGGAGCTTCGCCAGTTAATGCCGCAGCGCCAGCACCCGTGCTTGCGCCTGCGGCAAGGCCAACCGCGCGCTCCGCCGCGGTCGGCTGTGCATCGCCTTGTCCCCTGCCGGACAAGGCAATGGCATCCTGCGCTAGCGTAGCGCGCAGCTGCGTCAACAAGCTCTGCAGTTTGCCAAGCAGAGCATCCGTCGCTTGGGCAGCGGCTCCCTGCCCCGTGGATGCCAAGAAACCATCGGCCATCGGCAAGGAAGAAGCCGGAACAGGAATTGCCTTTCCGCCGCCATCCCTTGCGGTCTGGGAATTTAATGAAGCCGGGTTTAATACGGCTTCATTCGCACCGACAGCTCCGTTCCCTTGTATCGGTCCCGCCGAACCTGCCCCAGCTGTATTCCATCCTCCAATAGAGGAAGCGGAAGCACCAAAAGTTGATGTTATGTGGTTAGGAACCGCAGCGTTTGCTGTCAACTGCGCAGCTCCCAAATTTTCCGCTTGCGTTCCAGCGAGCATCGGCATTTGAACGCCTGGCGCTTGACCAGCCGTTTGCCCTGGTACATTCAAGCGGCCTCCTGCTATAAATGCTGCCAGCTGCTCCTCCAAATTCGACAAAAGCACGTGCAGGGGCGGACCAAAAATCGCTTGATGCAAGCTGCCCACCGTCTCTCCAGTCAAAGGCAACCCCCGGTTTAACGCAATTCCAGCGGCCTGAACCCATTCCGATAACGGTACCGAAGATGGTTTTAATGCCGCCAGACTTAGCAGTTGAGTGACATTTTCCTTAGTCAGAGGTATTCCGCTCGCCTGCATCGATTGGATCAGATCACGGTTTACCGCCGTATTCTCCAGCCCGAATTCACTTAATAATCCGGCAAGCGAGGAGGAAGACAACCCCGTCGTGACTGGCGGGTTGATTGGCTTAAGCACCATTTGGCCATCCTGAACCTGCGGCTGTACTTGCAATAGCGTCGTTTGGCCTTGCTGCAGCGGGGTTTCTAACGTGGCATGGAGCTTAACCCCCTGCACCTGAATCACCGCTTCCTGTCCATCCTCGGATACGCTAAGCACCGTTCCGCGTACGACCTGTCCGGCCTTAAGCTCTAACGAGCGCGGCTCTCCGGGACGTGCATCCCCCAGCACACTTCTCAGCAGAGGTCCTATATTCATCAGCTTCCCTCCCAACCCTAGTTATATGTAGTTCAAATCGTTTATTTTTGATAACAAAAACAATCAAAACCCATTCACGGGTGATCGACCGCGATTCAGTGGCAGATTTTCTTGCGATATGGAATTTCATCAGCATAGATTTAACTTATAAATTCTAAATCTAACACGAAGTAAATCATGGAGCTATTCAAAATTGAATCTTGAACTGAATTCGCTATGTGCCTGTGCAAATGCTTATGAGGTCATGTTCCTTCGAAAACATCCCAAGGCGCTCCCGTACATACTGTATACGCTCTGCCCCTCAACTCCTGGCTTCGTCCAACTGAAGCATTTCGCAGAAAACGCCTATCGGAACCATAAACTTCGGTGCTGAAAAGCGAACTTTTGAATGGCTTTGATCTCTAAGGAAACGTCATATCGCTATTTCCACTGAATTGGGCCTCTAAAAATTCTAACGAAACTGGGTATCGTTATTTAAGCCAATTCGGCGCTTAACATCCTGAATTCTCCCAAATAACGATACGGTGTTTCGTTAGATTTTATTAACCGCTTTTTTTGCGGAAATAACGATCTGTAGTTTCGTTAGACGATACGGAAAACCCGCCTGACTTGGCGGGTTAATCAGAACAACGTCTGTTCTTCGATCAGCAAGTTTCGCAAAAAGCTTCGACGGTGCATCGGCGTTGGGCCCAAAGCCATAATTTGCTCCCGATGCAGCTTCGTGGCATAACCCTTATGTACTGCAATTCCGTATTCGGGATACCTTACATCCCATTCTCCCTGACAAAGCCTGTCCCGCGTCACCTTGGCGACAATCGATGCAGCTGCAATCGATTGGCTTGTCGCATCGCCTTTAATGATAGCCAGCTGCGGAATATCAAGATCGATCTTCTCCGCATCAATCAACAGCATATCCGGCTTGACGCTCAATTGACTCACCGCCTGCTTCATCGCCAGGCGTGCGGCCTGTTTAATATTAATCTGGTCGATGGTTGGAGCATCTACATAACCTACTCCAACAGCCACGGCCTGTTCCATAATCACGTCGTATAAATACTCTCGCTTCTTGGCACTCAGCTTCTTGGAATCATCAACATCCTCCAGCACGAGCCCCTGCGGCAAGATCACCGCAGCCGCAACTACATCACCAAACAGACAACCCCGACCTACTTCATCAACACCTGCAATGTTCTGATAAGACAATTCCCAATATTCCTGTTCGTATTTCAGTAAATGACTCATCATTTCTCCCCGATCTCCCCGACAACAGCGCCTGATATTCTATGATGAGGGGCGGCCCTACACATCCTGTCCCTCTATGAAGCTCTAAGAACACTATATACTATTTATCGGTAGAACGACGTCTAAATTAAGCGATCCCTAGGGATGAAATTTTTTCCTGATGGCCGATTTTCTTTTATCTGAAATCCAAGCGCACAAAAAATCCCTCCGGGAGCCTTAAGACTATCCCGGAAGGATTATAACCGAGCATGAATTGCAAGGTATTCAATCTGGCCTATTTCTTAATATGGGGCTTCCATTGAATATCTTCCCAGCTTGCCTGCACGCAGCTCGCGCAGAAGTATTCCCGAGGCTTTCTCCAAATCAACACGCCCGCCGCTAACGATACAGCCGCGCTTGCGCCCTACAGCCTCCATCACCGCTACAATCTCATCCGGATTGTCCGGATTTTCAGGCTGCTCCTTCAACTCGAAGCGACTGGAGAAGGGTCCCCAATAATACTTAACTAAATATTTAACGCCAAAAAAAGCGATGTCTTCCACATTCAATATTTCTTCACGAATTGCTCCAGTTACCGCCAGGCGATAACCTACATTCTGATCCTCAAATTTCGGCCAGAGGATACCCGGAGTATCGAGCAGCTCCATATCGGTCCCTACCTTGATCCACTGCTGACCCTTGGTAACGCCAGGGCGATCTCCAGTAGCCGCAATGTTCCGCCCCGCCAATCGGTTAATCAGCGTAGATTTCCCTACATTAGGAATCCCTACGATCAGGGCACGGACCGCACGTGGATTCATGCCTTTTGCCCGTTGCTTCTCCAGCTTTTCTTTCAACAGTTCTTTGGCCAGCACAGGGATTTCTTTAATCCCTTGACCGCTGTATGCATCAACAGCAACAGCGAGATGCCCTTCTTGCTTGAACACTTCCAGCCATTGCTTCGTTACGCCGGGATCTGCCAGATCGGCTTTGTTCAATACAATCAAACGCGGCTTACCCTGCAGGATTTCATCGATCATCGGATTTCTGCTGGACATCGGCAACCTTGCATCCAACAGCTCGATCACCACATCGATAAGCTTAAGCTTCTCCTGAATCTGCCGGCGAGCCTTGGTCATATGTCCGGGAAACCATTGAATCGTCATTCGTATCACCTCAATTTTCCCGAGCACATCTTTACTTTCGAAATTAGTGACCGATCATTTTGATATCTTTTACAGGCCAGAATACAAGATCCGCCCGGCCGATAATATCTTTGAACGGTATAAACCCGATCGAACGGCTATCCGTACTATTCGAGCGATTGTCGCCAAGTACAAACACATAGCCCTCCGGAACTTTTCCGTCCGGAAATTGCTCATTAGGGAAGTTTTTTTCAATATTGTAGAGTTGGTTATTTTTATGCTTCTCATCCAGCGCTTCCTGAATATAAGGCTCCTCGATCGCTTTACCGTTGACCGTAATGGTATCCCCATCAACCTTGACGGTATCGCCCGGCACACCGATTACGCGCTTAATGAAATCACGTCCCTCCGATGGAACATGGAAGACGACAACCTCACTGTGCTTCGGCGCACGGAAATCATATACGATCTTGTTGACGATAATTCTCTCGCCAGTATAGAAATTCGGATGCATTGAAGGGCCGTCGACAATAAATGGAGCAAACAACAGCCATCGGATCAATAATACTAATACGACAGCGATCACGATGGCCTTGATCCACTCCATTGCCTCGCTCTTATGTTCTTGGGGCGGCTTTTGGGAATCCTCCGCATGAATATGCTGTTCCATGGATCGCAATCTCTCCTTGTCATATATAGTATGCAGCACTATATAGCCTTTTATAAATATAGAAAGGGAGCTTGAGTAAACACACAAGCCCCCCTTATCGTTAACCCAATTAACGACGTATTTCTTTAATTCTCGCTGCTTTACCGCGAAGTTCACGAAGATAGTACAGCTTCGCACGACGCACTTTACCACGGCGAGCCACTTCGATTCTATCGAGTTTTGGGGAATGAAGCGGGAAAGTTCTTTCCACACCTACACCATTCGAAATTTTACGAACTGTAAAAGTTTCGCTGATTCCACCACCACGGCGCTTAATTACAACACCTTCAAACAACTGGATACGTTCACGAGATCCCTCGATAACCTTAACGAACACTTTTAAAGTGTCACCAGGACGAAAGCTCGGAATATCCTTGCGAAGTTGTTCTTGCGTAATCGCTTGTACGATATTCATCTATGACTCCCTCCTTCCACTCAGGTGTTCATGCCTCTTCCGGAAACTCTCTTGTTTTCCTTCATCATCCGCAGCGGACCACCGATTTCACAACAAACATAATAATATCACAGATAACTAGGCATCGCAAGAAGTTATTGCTTACTTTGCTTTGACAATTAGGCCACCGCCGTCCTCCCTGTTTTCCATGATCCCCCAGACTGGCCGAAGATGGCCGAAGTCGAGCCAGCGGAGCAGCAATAATCATTCTGCTCTCCCTAGACAGCATCCTTCCTTGCTGTATGAACAATCCCGGCTCCTGTAAACGGTGCCTTGCGATTTTATCCTTTCACAGCACCGGCTGTCAGCCCTTTGGTCACATTCTCCTGGAACAGGACGTACAGCAGGATGACGGGCAGAGCGGACATGACAAGCGCCGCTGACAACCCTGCGTAATCGGTTGTAAACGCGCCCTGGAAAGACATTAGACCGATCGGAAGCGTCTGAATGGTGTTATCCGACAGGAATACCAAAGCCAGCATAAACTCATTCCAGGCATTGATTGCCGCCAAAATCGCCACCGTCGCCAGAATAGCCCGGCTCAAGGGGAGGAATATTTGAAAAAACATGCGGTAAATACCTGAGCCGTCGATAAGCGCCGCCTCCTCCAGCTCTTTTGGCAGCTGCTTAAAGAAACCGTACAGCAAAAAGACGGCCACAGGCAAGCTGAACGCTATATACGGCAGATAAAATGAGAAGCGCGTATTCAACAAATGCAGCTTCTGCATAATCAGAAACAACGGAATTAAGGTGCTGTGAAAAGGGATAATGATTCCGGTGACAAATAAGGATAACAGCAGGCCGGAACCTTTAAACGGACGCCGTGCCAGAATGAACGAAATCATAGCCGCGGTGAGAAGCGTCCCGACGACTGTAACGAATGTCACGATTAGGCTGTTCAATAAATAGTTCTGAATTCCGTTCTCCCAAGCATTGGTGTAATTCTCCACAACCCAGGTCTTCGGAAGCCCCCACGGGTTGTCAAAGAACTCGATATTCGTCTTAAAAGAGGAAATGAACATCCATAGAAACGGATATCCGGTTAACAGCAGCATGAGGATCAAAAATAAGTAAGTCGGAATTTTCTTTATCATGACGGCCTCCTTAATATTGAATCGGCTCGCTCTTGAATAGCTTCGACAGGGCGAAGGCAAACAGCAATCCCATCAACAGCAGCAGCATAGAAATGGAGCTGGCGTATCCGAAATCGGAAAAGCGGAAAGCCTGCTTGAACATAACTGAAGCAATCACCTCTGTTGAGTTGTTTGGACCGCCGCTTGTCATAATATAGATCAGATCGAAGTATTTAAGAGAGCCCACAACGCAATTGATAATCGCAAAGGAGATTACATGCCGGATGAGGGGGATGCGGATATTCCACAGAATACGGAACTTGGACGCTCCGTCCAGGTCGGCAGCTTCGATGATCTCATCAGGCACGCCTTGAAGTCCGGCCAGGAATAAGATCATATAGAACCCGATATACTGCCATCCAACCACTAGGGCAATCGCCCCAAGCGCCGTCGTCTCATCGCCCAGCCAAACGTGCTGCAAATTCCCCAGCCCCAAAAAATCGAGCAGATTGTTAAGCAGCCCGATATTGGGCTCGTAAATCAAGCCCCATAACACACCAAGGACCGATGTGGACAAAATTACGGGCATAAAATAAACCGTCTTAAACAATCGTCGTCCAAACAACCTCTCCGAAGAAAGCATTACAGCCAATAATAGTCCGATCGGCAGCTGAATAATAAGCGCCCAAAATGTCAAAATGAACGAATGCGTTACAGCTTTCATCAGCAAGCTGTCCTGGAACATGGATATAAAATTGTGGATTCCCGAGAACTCCATCGGATTCAGTCCATCCCATGAGAAAAAGCTGTAGTATAGGCTTAATAAAATTGGAATAAGCAGAAAAATACTAAATATAGCCAATGCCGGCGATATGAAAATGATCCGGCTGATCCAGCGTTGTTTGCGGTTCTCCATCCTATTCTCACCTCTAGGTTGAAATGAAGCGGTATTTCCGGCCTGCGGAAATACCGCCGATTTCAACAGTTTATTTGATTTTAGCCAGCTCTGCCGCAATATCCGGAGCACCAGCAACAATTGAGACGACCGCGTTCAGGATTTGCTCAGCCCGTCTGGCATCGATAGCCTGGTCAAAATACGGAAAATAGCCTGAGGCTATACTGCCGACATTAGACAAATAATCCGCTACGATCGGGTTAATGTCCGAGTCCTCCAAATTCACTTTTACGGAGGAAGGAGAGCCCACCGCAATCACATAATTTTTGCGCTGCTCAGGCGTCATAATGAACTTCAGAAACTTTGTTGCCGCATCTTGATCAGCAGAGGCCGATACGGCATAGATCCCCCCGAATCCACCATGCATCAGCGAGGCATCTCCCTTTCCGTTCTCCACGGCCGGGAATGGGAAGTAGCCCAAATCAATTCCGGCGTCCGCATAGGTGCCAATGGACCAGTCGCCCATCAGGATCATCGCCGCTTTTCCAGTTTGAAATGCCGCGTCCGATTGCGCTGAGGCCATCCCCAGAAAACCATCGCCAAAGGCTCCCGCTTTTGCCAATTCTCGCAGCTTCTCGCCAGCCTCCACAAAAGAAGGGTCCGTAAAATCCCCCTCGTTCGTCACCGCATGCATAAACGGCTCGGTCCCTCCTATGCGATTGGAAAGATAAGCGAAGTAGAACAGCAGCGGCCAACGATCCTTAGCTCCGACAGCGATAGGAGTTACTCCGGCATCCTGCAATTTGCCAACGGCACTGATAAGCTCGCCCCAGGTTGCCGGAACGGCTATATCATTTTCCGCAAAGATCTTTTTGTTGTAATAGAACATAACATTGGACGAGCCGGCGGCAATGCTGTACAGCTTCCCGTCCACCTTACCGGCATCCAGCGCCCCTGCCGAGAAATGGTCGATAAACGCCTGATCCCGCAAAATCTCATCCGAAATATCCGCGATGACACCGGCTCTTACCATGCTGTTAAACTGTTCGCCCGACCAATAGTTAAAGACATCCGGCATTTGTCCGCCTGCACCGGCAACCTTAATCTTTGTCTTAAGCGCTTCGTCATCCATGTATTCTACCTTGACTTTGACCTCGTTCTGGCTCTCATGGAAGGCATCAACGCTTGACTGCATCGCCTCTCTCAGCTTTGTCTCCGAATCGGACAGCCACACCGTCAGTTCCTTCGGTTTGTCAGCAGCTTGTCCACCGGATGATTTCCCTGTATCCTGCCGTCCTCCCCCGCAAGCGGTTAGAACCAATCCCATAGATAACAGCAGCGCCAGCAACTTTTTCATTATGTCTTCCCCCTCTAAATGTTATCGCTTTCATAATCTCATTATAGATTTCCTGCCAGCGGGCAAGTAAGGCGCAGCCATCAGGAAATATACCAAAATGCTCACTTCCGCTTAAAGCGGCGAGAGGATTCTTTTACATGGGCATAAAAAAACCGCCATTACTGGCGATCCTCACGAATACTCGCACGATATTGTTTGGGAGTAATCCCCTCTAAATCATGGAACACCTTTGTAAAATACTTGGATGTCTGGTAACCAACCTTTTCAGCGATCATATAAATCTTGAGATCTGTCTGCGCCAGCATACGCTTGCCCTCCAGAATCCGGCGCTTTGTCACAAAATCACTGAAGGTAAGCCCGGTCTCTTCCTTAAATAATGAACTGAAATAATTCGGATTTAAATGAACCTCCGCAGCGACATCCTGGATTCCGATCGTTTCCCCCAAATGGTCCTCGATGAATTCGATCGCACTCAGGACAACCGTGTTCCTGGTTCCGCAGCTCCATTTCTCCAGCCATTCCCCTTCGTCCTGTACAATCCTCCGGCCCAGCAAATCTTTTTTTCTCTCCTGTTGGCTGGCCAGCCCCCGTTCTACCGCTTCAACCAATTGCCGGGGATCAATCGGCTTCAGCACATAATCAACGGCTCCAAGAACCAGGGCGGAGCGCACATATTCAAAGTCAGAGTGAGCGGATAGGACGATCGTCGCTACCTTCAGTTCTGCCCGTTTGACTTCCTCCAGCAGCTCAATACCGTTCATAACCGGCATGCGAATATCGGTAATGATCAGAACATAGCCGTCGGTTTGCAGCAGAGCCGCAGCCTCCTGACCATTATAAACAGTGATGTATTCATATTCATGAGGATTCCATTTTTGCAGCGTACGCAAAATTCCTTTGCTTGTAAGCGGCTCATCCTCAACAATCAGCACTTTGGGAATCATTCAGAGACCTCCTTCCGGTAATAGGGGAGCTTCAGCGTAACCTGCGTACCGTTACTTGGATCACTGTCCAGCAAAAGTCCATACTCATGCCCGTACATCAGCTTGATCCGTTCATGGACATTGGATAAGCCCATGCCGATGTCGCCCTCGGTTGCCGCCTCCGGACCGTCCAGGTGCTCACGGATCTCTTTCAAGCGTTCGGAGGGAATCACCGGACCGCTATTCCACACGACAATTTGCAGAATATCGTCCAGAGAACGCACGTGAACAGAAATCCGGCTGGTCTCATTCCGGACTTCCGCCCCGTGATATACCGCATTTTCAACGATGGGTTGCAGGAGCAATCTGGGGACTCTGTATCCTCCAATCCCTGTCTCCACCTCGATGGAATATTCGAGACGTTCCTGCAGCCGCAGCTGCATCAGCTTCAGGTAACGCTCCACATGCTGCAGTTCTTCCGTCAGAAAGGCGCTATCGCTCTTGAAGGAGCGGCCTGAGGTATAGCGGAACAGATCAGATAGGGAGACGATCAGATCCGCGGACTCATCATCGTCCTTGTTGCGCAGCTGCCAATTTAGCGCCTCCAAGGTGTTAAATAAAAAATGGGGATTGATTTGCGCCTGCAATGCCTTAATCTTCGATATATTGGTTAAGCGCTCTTTTTCATAAACCTCGTTAATCAGAAATTGAATCCGGTCGACCATTTTGTTGTAAGTCCGGTTCAACTCATTGACCTCCCTGTTGAAGTAAATGACTTCGTTGGCCTGAAATTCACCCCTCTGTGAATACTTCATCACTCTTCGAACATGATTAAGCGGGCGGGTAATCAGCAGCGAGAGCACAATTGACAAGACTAATGCCGTCCCGACGCCAATCGCTCCCGAGACAAGCAGCACACTGCGGAGCAGCTGCACCGGCCGCTCGATCTTTGCCGCAGGCACAAGGCTAACCATCGTCCAACCCGTCTCTGCTGAAGTATGAATCATCGGATAATAGAAATCACCCTGCCACTTTGATCGTTCTTCCTCCCTGAAATCGCTAAGCTTAGCCTTTGGCAATCCGGAAGTATCGTTAAGCAATTCGCCCTTTTCATCGTATACCAGGTATACAAAATCATTCTGATTCTGCGTTGCCGCCTGATTCTGAAATATATTCTGATGAATGTGAAAGAGCAAATATCCCCCTGCCATCCAGTCCTCAAGCAGCCTGACGTGGCGTACCGCAACCAGCCCGTCTTCTTCATCCCAAGGGCGAATCCAGATCGTCCGGTTGGGATCAACGGTTGCATTCAACACGACTTCATCGCCAATCCGCTCCCCAAGCTTCTGGTTATATAGAGGATATAAAGCTTGTCCCTTCATATCGTATAATTCAGCGCTGCTCACAAGGTCGGTAAATATCAGCTGGCGATTCAGCACATCCTGCATAGATAAACGCCTATCGGTAGAAGCGTACTTCCCCTTCAGCGCGCTGGAGAGCAGCGATTGAACTTCGGTATCCAAAGTAATTCTTTGAAAGGTCTCATCAATTTCAGACAGCTTGGCATCCAGGTTGTTGGATGCCAGAAGATTACTTTCCTGAACATATGATTCTGTAGTTTCCTTAATGTTCTGAGACAGCAGCGGATAGGCAATCGCAGAGGCGCTCAGCATCGTGATCGCGACAATGCCAAAAAAGCTCGTTATGATCTGGCTGCGTGTAGATTGAAACCTGCCGGCGATCGAGAATAAAGAAAACTTTTGGCTAGACACGATCACTCACCTCCCGAATTCATACCTTTTATCCGATCTAGTCCCGGAGGAGCTGTAGTCCGTCAGAAAAGAGGATTCGCTGTGCAAAATTTCGGCAAAAAGGGGTGGAAAACTTTCGGCCAGCACCTTATTCCTATAATAAATGAAGGAAGGGTCTTGGCAAGAATTCTCCAAGGCCCTCTGCGTGTCCATTTCTCAGGCCCTAAACGACTTCTGTACATAACATGGATCGTGATCCCATCTTTCTTCGTACAGACCAGCCCATTTCAAGCCCTTGTCAATATTTATTCGATAACTAACTTGCTTTAAGCAAAATTATAGTAGCACATTGCAAATTTCGCATCAATAAAACTTATCCGTCATAACATATCTGCGTGTCCACTGCGATAAGCCGATTATAAGCCAGTGCCTTGTGCTCCAAGCCCCATGTTATGCCTATGAAATAATTGACAAGCCCCTTAACGCGTTAAAGGATTGTCGCATTTGCGTGATATATGATATGATATTGAAAAAAACGAAAGGGTGCTTAGCATGCTTATAACCGCCTCTTTAATACTTGCGATCCCTATCGTGGTATTTGTCGGTAGTATCTGGTTCGGGGAAGTCATAGATGCTCGCAGTGTAAGACGAAACTCTCAGGCACATCGGACGGTAAACTAATTAGATTATTCAAACCCAAAAACGGCGTAAGCTGAACGGATTTCATTCCGGGAGCTTGCGCCGTTTTTTTGATTTTATTCGATTCCTAATACATTCCTACATGCTCATTCCAATTTTGTAACTTTATCATGAAGCGTGTCGATTATAATTAGGAATGTAAAAATAGATAAATATAGATGTAGGAGAGAAATATGGCACGATTCGTAAAAGTAGGCTCACTCATTTTAGTAGTACTCATTATTGTTTATTCTTTTGCGGTTACCCACCCAAGCAACGCGTTATCCCACAAAGCCTGCACCTCCTGGGAAATGATTAAGGACAAATCATTCATGCTTACCCATAGCGGATCCAAAGCGTACAAGGTGAATAAGCTCCCTGCCGGATTTGAGGTTAAGCCCGGTACAGCCAAAGAGGTCCCTGTCCTGATGTATCATTATATTACGCCTAAGGCCGATAACAAGGAACCAGGGAATAAATCAGTGATCAATCTGGAAGCATTTGAAGAGAATATGGAGTACCTCCATGATGAAGGGTACTATACCGCGACACTGCAAGAGCTCGAAAAGTACGTACTCGGCGAAATATCACTGCCTGAGAAATCGATTGTCATCACCTTTGATGATGGTTACCAGAACAATTATGCCTATGCGTATCCGATTCTGAAAAAATACGGTTTCCATGCTGTAATCTTTATGATTGGCAGCAAAATTGAGAAGCAGACCGTATTGTTTGATCCGAACAAAAAGAGCTCCTTATCTCGCGCAGAAATCGAAGCTTCTCGGGACGTATTCGAGTACCATAGCCATACCTTTGGCTTGCATGAGAAAGGATTTCCTAAATGCGGTCAGAGCAAATCGCTTGCACTCAATACTACACTTCTACAGAAGGATATCAAAAAAATAAAGGCGGCTGGAATTGACACCCCGTACCTCGCCTACCCCTATGGAGAAGTATCTACGCAAATGCTCTATTATTTGAAGCAGAACGGCTACAGAATGGCCTTTACCGTCCGCCAGGACTTCGTCAAACCGGGAGCTCCGTTAATGAAGCTGCCTCGTCTGACCGTTACTTCAGTGACGAATCTGCCCGAGCTGTTAGAGCATAAAATTACGCCAAAAGAAGCGATGGATCTGAACTCATTGTAAAAACTATAAATAAACAAAAACCCTCAAGCCCCACTGGACGTGGAACTTGAGGGTTCTTCTTATTGTTCAGCTTCATTCTCCAGCTTCTTGAGCCAGGCCAGGTCATCCTTGGATAGCTCCAGCTGCTCAAGCAGATCGGGCCTGCGCAACCAGGTGCGGCGCAATGCTTCTCTGCGGCGCCACAGTTCAATATTGGCATGATGACCGCTGAGCAGCATGTCAGGCACCTTCCAGCCCCTGAATTCCACAGGCCGTGTATAATGAGGATACTCTAACAGCCCGGTGCTAAAAGAATCCGTTACTGCGCTTGTCTCATTGCCGAGAACTCCCGGCAATAACCGTGTAACACTATCGATTACCGTCATCGCCGGGATTTCTCCCCCGGTCAGTACATAATCACCAATCGATAATTCGTCAGTCACCAAATACTCTCGAATACGTTCGTCATAGCCTTCATAATGACCGCAAATGAAGATCAAATGTTCCTCCTGAGCAAACTCTTCCGCTTTACGCTGGGTGAACGTCTCCCCTTGCGGACACATCAGAATGATGCGCGGCGCTTTACCGGTAGAATCTGTTCCTTCTCTCCCCAGCAAATCCTCCACAGCGTGAAAGATTGGATCTGGCTTCAGCACCATCCCCCCGCCTCCGCCATATGGAGTATCGTCTACTGTACCGTGCTTGTTGCCGGCATACTCGCGGAAATTGATCGCATTTAGCGCTACAAGCCCTTTATCCCTGGCCTTGCCAAGAATACTGCTCTGGAATACCCCCTCGAACATTTCCGGGAATAAGGTCAGAACGTCCATTCTCATCATTTACAACAATCCTTCCAGCAAATGAACCTTCACCAGCTTCGATTTCACGTCGACATCCAGCACAACATCATCGATTACCGGAAGTAACAGCTGCTGGCGGGAAGGCATTTGAACAACCCACACATCGTTGGCACCTGGTCGGAGGATTTCTTCAATAACCCCAAGCTCTTCGCCTTCATCACTGACGACCCGACATCCGATAATTTCGTAGAAATAATATTCATTATCCGGCAATTCGACCGATTCTTCCTTGGTCACCCTCAGCTCACAGCCTTTGTACTTCTCAACCAGGTTGATATTGTCGTAGCCATCAAACCTGATGACATACATCTGCTTAACCGGACGTGCAGATGCCACCGTCACGTCCGTGATCACGCCATTATCCGGGTTCACAATCATCAGCTTGCTCTTCGGAGCAAATCTAACCTCCGGGAAATCGGTATGCGGCAGCACTTTCAACTCCCCGCGAATTCCGTGAGTGTTTACAATCTTCCCTACCATCAACAAAGAATCCGACATAACATCCTCCCAAATGCAAAATACTATACCTGATATGCCTGATCTGAATGGATCAGCATTATATTCATCAAGAAGTGCCCGTTTCATACATGTTTGCCGCATGTACGAAAGCGGGCTAGGATGGATCTCCTAACCCGCTTTCGTATATGTTTAAGACATGATATCTACGGTAACCCGTTTATCCATCTTAACGGCTGCCGATGCCACAACCGTGCGGAGTGCCTTGGCGATTCTCCCCTGCTTGCCAATCACTTTCCCCACATCATCAGGATGTACGGATAATTCATATACAATCAGGTGTTCCTTCTCAACGACCTCCACACGGACATCGTCCGGATGATCAACAAGAGCCTTCGCAATAACGCCGACTAATTGTTCCATAGGGACCCTCCAGAATCAGCAACTATTTTTGCAACTTAGACTCATGGAATTTCTTCATTACGCCTGCATTGCTAAGCAAATTGCGAACTGTATCAGATGCTTGAGCACCATTTTGCAACCATTGCAACGCTTTTTCTTCGTCGATGTTTACTACTGCCGGTTGTGCAACCGGGTTGTAATAACCGATCTCTTCGATAAAGCGACCATCACGTGGGGAACGGGAATCCGATACCACGATGCGGTAGAAAGGAGCTTTATGAGCACCCATGCGTTTCAAACGAATACGAACTGCCACCAATTTCACCTCCTTTAAAGATTACCTGCTGCTATAGATAACCGGGTTCAATTCTAACGAAACATGTTAACGCTATTTGCAGTAAAAAGGGCTATTCTCCATGCTAACGAAACTGGATATCGTTATTGGAGCAAATTAGGGGTCCAAAGACCGGATTTCCTCTGAATAACGATAGGGTGTTTCGTTAAATTTTTATAGCACTGTTTTTGCCAAAATAACGCTCTGCAGTTCCGTTAGAAATTACCGGAACGGAAATTTCATTCCTTTACCCGCTTTGTTGAGCTGTTTCATCATTTTATTGCCTTTGCCCTTAGGGCCCATCATATCCGAGAACTGCTTCATCACTCTGCGCATCTCATCAAACTGCTTGATCAAGCGATTCACATCTGCCAGGCTCGTACCGCTACCCGTAGCGATCCGCTTGCGTCTGCTGTGATTAATGAGGTCCGGATTCTGCTTCTCTTCTATAGTCATCGAGTGCACGATGGCCTCTACTCGGCCCATCTGCTTCTCGTCAACCTTGATATCCTTCATCTGCTTCATCTTGCCCATCCCCGGAATCATATCCAGGATCTGATCGATTGGACCGAGCTTCTTCACTTGATCCATCTGTTCAAGGAAGTCATCGAACGTAAATTCCGCATTGCGCATTTTCCGTTCCATTTCCTTCGCTTTCTCAGCATCGATATTGGATTGCGCCTTCTCGATCAGAGAGAGCATGTCGCCCATGCCGAGTATTCTCGATGCCATCCGTTCCGGATGGAAAGGCTCCAGCGCATCGATCTTCTCGCCCAGTGCCGCAAATTTGATCGGACAGCCGGTAACCGCCTTGACCGACAATGCTGCCCCCCCGCGGGTGTCGCCATCCAGCTTCGTCAATACGACACCGGTCAGCTCTAACTGCTTATTGAAGCTCTCCGCAACGTTAACTGCGTCCTGCCCGGTCATTGCATCAACAACGAGCAGCACTTCATCCGGCTTTGTTACCTCATGGATCTGACGGAGCTCTTCCATCAGTTCCTCGTCTATATGCAGGCGACCTGCGGTATCGATCAACAGATAATCGTTGCCGTTATCCTTAGCATGCTGCAACGCCTGACGAGCAATCTCCACCGGACTGTTGCCAGCTGGCAGCGTAAATACCGGCACCTTGATCTGTTCGCCGAGTACTTGCAGCTGCTTGATCGCAGCCGGGCGGTAAATATCCCCCGCAACAAGCAGTGGACGGTGATTCCCCTTAAGCAATAGCTTGGCCAGCTTGGCCGAGGTTGTCGTCTTACCTGCCCCTTGCAAACCTGCCATCATGATCACGGTTGGCGGGCGATTGCTCTTGGCCAGCTTCGATTGGGTGCCCCCCATCAATTCCGTCAATTCCTTGTTAACGATATCGATGATGACCATCCCCGGAGTGAAGCTCTCCATCACCTCGCTACCAACGGCCTTTTCCTTCACCTTGGCGATGAATTCCTTAACGACTTTAAAGTTAACGTCCGCTTCCAGCAAAGCGAGTCGAACTTCGCGCATCGCTTCATTAACATCCTCTTCCGAAACCTTGCCTTTGCCGCGAAGCTTGCTGAATACACTCTGTAATCGGCTTGTCAATCCTTCAAATGCCATTGTCCCGTCACCTCCATTCCTTCATATTACCTAAAGATCGTTCCATCTTGTCTTGTCTTATTTAAACTCTATCTCATTTGCTTAACTTTAATTCTACAATCGCTCTACTTGCTGAAGCAAATCCATGACCGTCTCTTTATGTAACGGGGACATCTCGCTTCGTTCCATCAATCGCTTCAATTCGGCTACCATCCTGACGCGCTCTTCATCCTTGCGCATTAGCCCAAGCTTCTCTTCGTAAGCTTCAAGTACTTCTTCGGCACGCTTGATATGCTCATACACCGCCTGCCGACTAATACCGAATTCGCTTGCGATCTCCCCAAGGGAGAAGTCATCCAAAAAATAATATTTGAGAAACGTCTGCTGCTTTTCGGTGAGCAGCGTTTCGTAGAAATCGAACAACAGGTTGATCCGATTGGTCTTCTCAAGCTTATTTTCTTGACTCATCTGGGCACCCCCTCCGTCAAGGAAAAACACTTTACAGCGCATCAACATTCACTATAATAACGAATCGGCAAAAGGTTGTCAAGCGAAATTCCTTAACATCTGAAACATTGATCCGGCAGGAGCAAATTGAAACTTCTTTTATAAGAGGTTTGTACAAAGTCCAGGGACTCATTCAACTAAATCATTTCGAAGAAGCATACATCGGAAGAAGAAGCTGCAGTGCTGAAAACCGGCCTTTCTGAACACGCATAACAATACAAATAGCCGCCTGTCAGCTTGCTGATGGCGGCCAAAGCATTTTTGCAATGCGGATTTATAAGCTCGAAAATTAATGGTGCGGCAAAAGATAGAGTAAAATCGCAAAGAAATGCGTTACGCTACCGGCCAGTACGAATAGATGCCAAATCGCATGATGATACGGAAATATACGCCAGACGTAAAAGATCGTTCCCAATGTATACAGAATGCCGCCGGTTACAATCAGCGCGATTCCCGGCTGCGGAATCGCCGCAGTTAGCGGTCCCCAGGCGACAATAATCAGCCAGCCCATAATCAAATAGAAGATCGTTGACATGAACAGGAATCGCTTCACGAAGAAGGCCTTGAATAGAACGCCCAGCAAAGCAATCCCCCATACGATCCCGAAGAGACTCCAGCCAAGCGGCCCGCGAACAGCTATTAATAACAATGGGGTATAGGTCCCGGCGATGAACAAGTAAATCGAGGAATGATCGAAAAATTCGAACAGATCCTTGACCTTGCCCTCCCGGAAGCTGTGTACCAAAGTGGAACAAACGTAGAGCAGCAGCATGCTGACACCGTAAATTGTAAAACTAACGACATGCCAGGCCGTACCTTGTAAGCTCGAGAAAACAATGAGCAGCACAAGCCCGGCCAAGCTAAGCATCGCGCCGATGCCGTGGGTGATCGCATTGGCCACTTCTTCACGACGCGGGTAAGTATGAGTATTCGCCATCTTGCCACCTCCTTATCTGAACTTTGATCTAATCTATATTCTACCCTTAGAATATGGGCGTTAGCCCATAAAGGTTCCTTGACCTTCTTACTGATCGATATTCGCTGTCTCTTCTTCCTCTTGAATCAATCCGGCGAACAAACCGTGAACAAACTGCTCGGAATCAAATTTCTGCAAATCTTCCATCTTCTCGCCCAGTCCGACCAGCTTCACCGGCAGACTCAACTCCTGACGAATAGCGATGACGATGCCGCCTTTGGCAGTGCCATCGAGCTTGGTCAACACCAGGCCGGTAACCCCACTCTTCTCACCAAACAGCTTGGCTTGAGCGAGCGCATTTTGACCGGTCGTTGCATCAAGCACCATCAGCACCTCATGCGGAGCTCCAGGAATTTCACGTTGAATAACGCGGAATATTTTGTTTAATTCCTCCATCAGATTCGATTTGTTCTGCAGACGGCCCGCTGTATCGCAGAGCAGAATATCTACGCCGCGCTGCTTGGCTGCTTGGACCGCATCAAACATGACCGCCGCCGGGTCTGAACCGGCACTCTGCTTGATAACCTCGACGCCTACGCGTTCTCCCCATACTTCCAGCTGCTCGATTGCTCCGGCGCGGAACGTATCGCCTGCGGCCATCAGCACGCTTTTACCTTGCTGCTTATAGTAATGCGCCAGCTTGCCGATCGTTGTTGTCTTGCCAACCCCATTGACACCAACGAACAGGATGACCGTAATTCCATCCGGATTGAGCTTGATCTCATTATCCTCATCCCCACGCAGCAACCCGATCAGCTTCTCTGACATAATCGGCTGCAGGTCTGCGGCATCTTCGATCTTCCGCTTCTTCACTTCGACACGCAGATCATCGATCAAATCGATTACTGTATTCACGCCTACCTCAGCGCCGATCAAAATTTCTTCCAATTCCTCGAAGAACTCTTCATCGATCTTCTTGTGGCGGGTCACCAGCTCGGCAACCTTCTCCACGAAGCCTTTCCGCGTCTTTTCCAGGCCGTCCTTGAATTGCTTCGTTACGGATTCGGTTTTTGAAGAGATGCTCTCTTTTAGTTTTTTAAAGAAACTCATATGCTGCCTCCTCATTCTTCTTCAAAAAAAGTTCGTTTGTATATTAATCTAATTCACGATTTACGAAAATGGTTGACCTATGTTAGGCGATTTCTACAGTATCCTCATCATCCAGCTTCACGGAGACAAGCTTGGATACGCCGCCTTCCTCCATCGTCACGCCGTAGAGCACATCCGCCTCTTCCATCGTCCCCTTGCGGTGCGTTACGACGATAAACTGCGTCTGCTCGGAAAATTCGCGCAAATATTGTGCGAAGCGAATAACGTTAGCTTCATCCAGCGCAGCCTCAACCTCATCAAGCACGCAGAACGGAACTGGCTTAACCTGTAAAATAGCAAACAGCAGCGCCATCGCTGTAAGCGCCCGCTCTCCCCCGGATAGGAGCTGCAGGTTCTGCAGCTTCTTGCCCGGAGGCTGAGCGACTATATCGATGCCCGTCTCAAGCAGATTGCTCGGGTCGAGCAGCTGCAGGTCCGCACGTCCACCGCCAAACAGCTTCGTGAACACGATGCTGAACTCGCGTCTGATCGCATCAAAGGTCAACTTGAAGCGCTTTGACATCTCTTCATCCATCTCCTGAATGACTTGATACAAGGTCGCTTTCGCTTCGACCAGGTCATTCTTCTGCTCGGTGAGGAACTGGTAACGCTCATTGACGCGATTGTATTCTTCAATCGCCCCGAGGTTAACCTCCCCAAGCAAGGTGATCTGCCGCTTCAATTCCTTCGCTTCGGCCTGCGCTGCCGGTACATCCTCCGGAATTGGATAACGCTGCTTCGCCATCTCATAGCTCAGCTCATAATCATCGCTTAGCTTGTTCAGAATATTCTCCAGCTCAACATCAAGTCGATTGGCCTGAATTTCCGTCTGACGCAGCTTCTCTTCCACCGACTTCAAGGCCAGGCGCTGTTCTTTGGT
This sequence comes from Paenibacillus sp. 79R4, assembly GCF_013393165.1. Taxonomy (NCBI): domain Bacteria; kingdom Bacillati; phylum Bacillota; class Bacilli; order Caryophanales; family Paenibacillaceae; genus Paenibacillus; species Paenibacillus sp. 79R4. The sequence goes on from NZ_QJOT01000010.1 coordinate 19,686, forward strand.
CTCATTCTCGCCATCCGACAGCTTCTTGACGAGCACAACCCGTGATGCTCTCTCCAGCTCAAGCTGTTCTCCGGCGCGTTCCTTCTTTAATTTATACTCATTCAGCTCTTCACGCTGCGTGGAGCTCTGATGTATGTTCTTCTCTAAGTCTGCCACAATCGACTGCAAAATACTGCGGTTTTGCTCCAATTCACGCTTGAGAATGCTGCAATCTTCCTCGGAACGCCGCAATTGCTCTCTTATAGAGAAGCATTCCTGATCCAGCTTGCCTTCACGAACCTTCAGTCCGGTCAAGCGGTCCTGAAGTTCTTCCTTCGCGGATTCATTGGCTTTGCGAGCATACTCAGCCGCCTGGATCGATTGCTGCACACGCTGCTCTTCCTTCTCCAGCTCAACCAGCTTCGCTTCCGCCTGAACTTTAGCCTGCTCCAGCTCTTCGAGCTCTTTCAGATAATGGCCTTTCTCCTGGCCATACAGCTCGAATTGCTCGGATACATGTCTCCATTCATGCTCAATTTGCTTCATATCGCTGGCAACGGACTGCTCCTCAGTCCGTTTATGGTCTCCAGCTTCACGCAGCTTCTCTAGCGATTGCTCCGACGCAGTTACCTGCTCACGTACATCAGCCAGCCCTTTGCGCAGCTTGTCCAGCATGTCATCGGCTTCACGAATGTCGGTAGCCAGCTGATCGAGCTGGCGCTTGCGTCCCAGCAGGTTGCTGTTCTTGCGATGCTGGCTGCCCCCGGTCATCGAACCGCCTGCATTTACGACGTCGCCCTCCAGCGTAACGATCCGGAAGCGATACTGGCAGCGAGCTGCCATCTTATTGGCCCGCTCCAGATCACTGGCAAATACTACATTGCCAAGCAGGCTGCCAACAATATTGTTATACGCTGAATCGTAACCTACCAATTCAGCTCCGATGCCTACAAACCCTTCAGCGTCCTCCATTAACCGCTTGTCCGCCGCTGAGATCTGCCTTGGGCGGATAACATCGCGCGGCAGGAATGTCGCTCTGCCCAGCTGGCGCTGCTTCAGGAATGCAATGGCCTGGCGCGATACAGCTTCATTCTCCATGACGATATGCTGCATCGCTGCTCCGAGCGCCGTCTCGACAGCAATTTCCAGCTTCTCTGGCACGCGGATTAATTCAGCTACCGCACCATGAACCCCATGAAGCACCGACTTGCGTGAGGCCTTAAGTACTTCCTTAACCCCAAGGGCAAAGCCGTCAAAGTCATCCTCCATCTCCTTCATCGTATCGCGGCGCGAGACGAGTCCTTCACGCTTCTGCTCCCATTTACGGATTCCGCTCTGGCTTTCCTCAACCAGCCGATGCAGGGACTGGCAGCGTTCACTTTCTGTAATGTACTTGCCGCGCAGATCAGCGATTTCCGTCCCTAATTGCTGAAGCGTATTCTCCAATAGAGTCTTCTTGCCTTTGAGCTGCTCCAGTTGCTCGCTCCACTTGGTTCCTTCTTCTTCCGAGCGCTGCATTCTACGCTGCACAGCTTCCTTCTGCTGATCATTGTAGCGAATCTCATTACGCATCCCGGCCATCTGGTTCATGATCTCGAGCAGCTGGCCTTTCAGGCCTTCCTCCTGCTCTTGGCTTATCCCGCCGGTAACCCCGATCAGCTTCACTTCCTCAGACTGCAGTTCATCACGAAGCTCGGTTAACTGCCGCTCTGCCGCGGCAAATTTCTCAGCCAACTGCTTCATTTCAGCTTCGCGCTGTGCGTAGCGCTCCTCGCTTGCAGCCAGCGATTGCTCGAGCTGCTCCCGATTCTGCGTCAAGTTCTTGGCTCGCTCTTTCAGAACCTCGCCAAAGCCTTCACTCTTCTCGTATTTTTCACTATTTTCAAGCAACTGATTCTGCAAAATCTCAATCTTGTCCTCAACCTGGCGCAGCGCCAGTCGATCGCTCTCAAGCTTCGCATCATGGGCCGATACGACTGTAGACAAGGCAAGCTCTTCCTCTTTTAGCTCACCCAATCTATCATTTGTAACGCTCCACGATTCATGAATCTGCTCGATTTGATGTACATATAAGGAGATTTCTATATTTTTAAGCGAATCGCGTAATTGTTTATATTTTAATGCCTTCTCGGATTGCTCCTTCAACGGTCCGATTTGATCCTCCAGTTCACTGACCAGATCGTGAATTCTCAGCAGGTTCTGCTCGGTATCATCCAATTTCCGCTTTGCATCACGCTTGCGGTTCTTATACTTAACAATTCCGGAGGCCTCCTCGAAGATACCACGGCGATCCTCAGAACGTGTACTCAGAATCTCCTCGATCCGTCCTTGTCCGATAATCGAATAGGCTTCCTTCCCGATCCCGGTATCCATGAACAGCTCGGTGATATCCTTTAACCGGCAGGTTTGCTTATTGATCAAATATTCACTTTCCCCACTGCGGTGGACCCGCCGCGTTACGGTAACCTCGCTAAAATCGAGCGGCAAGGCATGGTCGCCATTGTCCAGTGTCAGGGAAACCTCGCCATAATTCACCGCTTTACGCGCATCACTGCCGGCAAAGATGATATCCTCCATCTTACCGCCGCGCAGGGATTTGGCGCTTTGCTCTCCAAGCACCCAGCGAATCCCGTCGGGGATATTGCTCTTCCCGCTGCCATTCGGCCCTACTACAGCGGTAATGCCGCGGACGAATTCCATCTCCGTCTTGTCGGCAAATGATTTAAAACCTGCTAATTCAATTCGTTTCAAAAACATACGTTCACGATCACCTCTAACGACTATTGTAACATACACAAAGCCCCTGGGACAGAAGGACAAAAGGCATGGGGACAGGCTCTGCAGAGGATGTTCAAAAAAGTCCAGCCTATGATAAAAAAATCAACCGCCGCTAATTCAAGGAGGAGCAACCGCGCTGTTAAATGAATCTTCCTACGATATATAACTACGAAATAAAATATCAGCGCAGCAACGTCGCTACGTATTTTATAGCTATATTAATTCATTAAGAGAGTTGAGTTCATCTTGAAATCTTCCGGCAGGTTTGCTAGTCTGATAGACAACCTAGATTTGACAAAGGAGACACCTAATGAATAAGTCTATAAGACGCGCTATTCTACTTCCATTTGCAATCTCCTCGCTCCTTATCGGTTCGCTGTCCGCAGCCGCTTCTCCTGCCTACGCCCTGAGCAGCGTGATAACAAAAGCGACGGCAGCCCCGGAGATCCTGCTGAGTGGCAGTCCGTTAGCCTGGACGAGCGCCAGCCCATTCGTCTACCAAGGTACTACCTATGTCCCGCTTCGGGAAGCAGCCGAGCAATTGGGCGCAGAGGTCAAGTGGAACAAGAACAAACGGACCACCGAAATACGGATTCACGGGGATATTGTCGACCATCGTCCGGAGACTCGTTATTTCACTATTAATGGCTATGCTCAGTTACAGGCGCCAGCCGCTTCGCTATTGCATAATGGCGCTACGATGGTTCCGCTGCGAACCCTTGCGGAGACGCTGGGAGCAAAGGTTACCTCCTCTTCCAACCCGCTTCGCCAAATCAACCTGCTTCCGGATCATAGCACGGTCATCACGGATGCTGCGAATAAAGCCGAGGAATATTTAGTGCGCCAGCAGTTTTCAGGTATCGCACTCATTGCTGATCATGGACAAGTTTTGCTGCGTAAAGGCTACGGCCTTAACGGTCCTGACAAGCTGATCACGCCGGATGACCAGACCAGAATCGCTTCCTTAACCAAAGCCTTCACCGCCGCTGCCGTTATGAAGCTGGCTGAGGACGGCAAGCTGCAGCTGGATGATACGCTGGAATCGTACATCCCCGGGTTTCCGCAAGGAGACGAGATCACGCTGCATATGCTGCTATCGCATACGTCTGGCCTGACCTCCAATTTCCCCCGTACCGCAGGTTTAACATTAGAACAGACCATTGAGGCCATCAAAAGCAAGCCGCTCGCCTTTGCCCCCGGTGCCGATTTTAAATACAGCAACAGCGGCTATATGCTGCTTGGTCGTATTGTTGAACTCGTATCAGGCATGAGCTACGCCGATTTCATTCAAAGCCATCTCATCGGCCCTCTTCACATGGCAGACAGCGGAATCGCGGATCAACACACGCGGGTAATCAAAGGTTATGTATCCAAATCCGATCAGTGGTCGCTTGCCGGCACCTATTATACACAGCCCGGCTCCGGAGGAATATACTCCACTGTTGATGATTTATTAAAATGGGACGCCGCTCTAAATACAACCGAACTATTGAATCAGGATTCGCTGAACAAGCTGTTCACGCCCTATTCTTATAAGAACTATGGATACGGATGGATGATCGATCAGACGGCGGACCGGAAGATTGTATTCCACAACGGCAGCGGCACCGGCTATTCAACCGGTATATCGCGCGAAGCAGGCGGCGGAATCACCATTATTCTGCTCAGCAACCATGGCGGTGTGGATACTCTAACGATGATGAGAGATATTCGTCAATTCATCGCGGGTTAACCAGATCAGATTATGCTGCCGGACAAAATATAGATCAGATTATGCTGCCGGACAAAATATAGATCAGATTCAAAAGAATAGGGGCTTTCCAGTTGCCATAAAGATGGTAATAGGAAGCCCCTTCGAAGTAGTTCAAAAAGTCCGCTTTTGATCACGAAGTGAATCATAACTTCATTCAACTGAAGCGTTTTGAAAAAACGCACACCGCAAGCATAGGCTTCGATGTGAAAACCGACCTTTTTGAACTCTTATTCTTATTTTTTTCAGTTAAACCCGCCGTAGCTGCTCCAGCGCGACTTGCGCTGCCTGCTGCTCGGCCTCCTTCTTCGACCTACCGGTCCCGCGCCCTAAACTGCGTCCGTCCATCCAGACTTCGGAGACGAATTCGCGTTCATGCGCCGGGCCTCTTTCTTCAACAATCCGGTACTCCAAGGCTCCCATATTATGATGCTGGGTTAATTCCTGAAGCTCCGTTTTATAGTCGGTGGTCTGAAGCTTCCCGTCAAACACGATTTGCGTGAAGATGTAGCGATGCAAAAAAGCGGTGACCGCCTCCAGGCCCTGATCCAAATACAGAGCTCCTACAAAAGATTCAAATACGTCTGCCAGCAAAGCAGGACGGGTTCGTCCGCCCGTCATTTCCTCCCCTTTGCCAAGCAATACGTATTTCCCGAACTCCAGGCGTTCTGCAAACCGTACTAACGACGGCTCGCAGACAATGGCTGCCCGAAGCTTCGTAAGCTCGCCTTCAGGACGGTCCGGAAACAAGCGATATAAGTGTTCCGACACCGTCAGCTCAAGGACAGCGTCGCCCAGAAACTCCAGGCGCTCGTTGTCCTCGTGCTGATTGAAGCGATGCTCATTCACATAAGATGCATGGGTAAAAGCCTGTCGTAATAACTGCTTATTATGAAATACCAGTTGAAGTTTGTGCTGTAATTGCTTTAAATCTCCACTCAACTGACTGACCCCTTATGCTTCGAATTTCTTCAGAATAATGGTGGCATTATGGCCGCCAAATCCGAAAGAGTTAGACATAGCAATTCTAACATCCGCCTGTCTTGCTTCATTAGGGACGTAATCCAGATCGCATTCTGGATCCGGATGCTCTAAATTAATCGTTGGCGCGATCATTCCATACTGAAGCGTTAATCCGCAGATTACCGCTTCCACGCCGCCTGCCGCACCGAGCAGATGGCCTGTCATCGATTTGGTCGAGCTGATCGCCACTTTATAAGCATGATCGCCAAGCGCTCGCTTAATAGCGATCGTCTCCGACTTGTCGCCGACAGGGGTAGAAGTACCATGTGCATTAATATAATCAATTTCACTCGGATCGATATCAGCATCACGAATCGCCATCTTCATACAACGCTCCGGACCCTCCGGGTTCGGTTCAGTCATATGGTAAGCGTCTCCGCTCAGGCCGTAACCGATAACCTCGCCGTAAATTTTGGCTCCGCGCTTCTGAGCATGCTCGAGTGACTCCAGGATCAATACGCCGGACCCTTCACCCATAACAAAACCGTCGCGCTCAGCATCAAACGGGCGGCTCGCTTTCGCAGGATCATCATTACGGGTTGACATCGCTCGCATGGAACAGAATCCGGCAAGTCCGGTTGGACGGATCGTTGCTTCCGCGCCGCCGCAAATCATCACATCAGCATCGCCATATTTGATCAGCTTGTACGAATCGCCGATGGAATGAGTTCCGGTCGCGCACGCAGTCACCGCAGTGCTGTTAGGTCCCTTCGCGCCGAACGTAATCGATACCTGACCGGAAGCCATGTTCGCAATCATCATCGGAATGAAGAACGGGCTAACCCGCCTAGGACCTTTCTCCAGCAAAATGGAATGTTGATCTTCCCAGGTTCCCAGGCCGCCGATCCCTGAACCGATCATGACACCAACCCGTTCCGGGTCCGTATCTTCAGCAATGTTCAGACCACTGTCGGCCATCGCGCGGCTGGCAGCAGCAACAGCAAACTGGACGAAACGATCCATCTTGCGCGCATCCTTGCGGTCCATATAATCCTCAGGATTGAAATCCTTAACCGAAGCGGCAATTCGCGTCGTATATTCACTGACATCAAAAGACTCAATTTGCGACACCCCGGATTTACCTTGAATCAAGTTATTCCAGAGCGTATCCAAATCGCTGCCAAGGGCTGTAACAGAGCCCATACCGGTTATGACTACTCTATGTTTCAAACACACTCACCTCATATAGACTTCATGTGTAAATTCAATTTACATGTTCAAATACAATCATAAAATGCAATAGAAGAGGAGAAGTCCCGCCTGCTTGAAAGGAGGTACGGGACTTTGTCATGACATTAGGTATGAGATTGTATGTAGTTAACAACTTCACCTACAGTCGTAATCTTCTCTGCATCTTCGTCTGAAATTTCCAGATCGAACTCATCTTCTAATTCCATAACAAGTTCAACCACATCAAGGGAATCAGCACCCAAGTCATCTTTGAAAGACGCTTCAAGCGTTACTTCGGCTTCATCAGCGCCGAGGCGATCCACTACAATGCGTTTTACGCGATCAAATACATCGGACATCCGGTTCACCTCCTCTTTGGTATTATACGAGAATCTAAGTTAAAAAGCCATAGAAGGAAGAAGCAAATTACATATACATTCCGCCATCCACGTGCAGCGTCTGTCCTGTCATATAGGACGCGCTCTCCGAAGCGAGGAACACAGCCACCTTAGCAATCTCCTCTGGCTGTCCAAGACGCGCCAGCGGAATATTCCCCAGCATGCCCTGCCGCACCTCTTCCGGCAATTGATCCGTCATATCGGTCTCAATGAACCCCGGTGCGATACAGTTCACAGTAATATTGCGCGAAGCCAGCTCGCGTGCCGCCGACTTGGTCAATCCAATTACGCCAGCCTTAGCTGCTACATAATTCGCTTGACCAGCATTGCCTAAAACGCCGACTACGGAGGAAATATTAATAATCCGGCCTGAGCGCTGCTTCATCATCGGACGAGTTACAGATTTAATCCCGTTGAAAACACCCTTGAGATTCGTAGCGATCACTTCATCGAACTCTTCTTCCTTCATGCGCATGATCAAATTATCTCTAGTAATTCCAGCATTATTCACCAGAATATCAATTCGGCCCCAGGCTTCGACAACGCCTTTCACCATGGCATCGAATTGTTCGCTATCGCCGACATGGCCTCTAACCGCATACGCCTTAACTCCAAGCGCTTCAATCTCAGCCACGACTTTAGCAGCCGCTTCCTCGTTGCCCGCATAATTCACAGCGATATTAGCGCCGGCACCAGCAAGAGCAAGAGCGATGCTGCGCCCGATCCCGCGTGATGCGCCGGTAACAAGTGCAGTTTGTCCTTCAAGCAATTGGCTCATACATCCATCTCCTTTCCTAGGATAAAACAGATCATTCCAGGACGATTCCTCGTAGTACGAGAAACAATGATACGATCTTTATTAACAGAAATCAACTAAAATATTGTAAATCAAATATTTTTTTATAATATATGCATATTATTCCTGATCATTAAAGCTAAACATTCTCTTAGCCCAGCGCTTCTATCGTCTTCTCCAGCGTTTCCAGATCTTTCACATTGTACAAAGCAACCGTCTTGTCGATTTTCTTAATCAGGCCGGTTAGAACCCTTCCTGGCCCCAATTCAACAAAAGTGTCCACACCTTGCTCGATCAGCCAGGCAATACTGTCCGACCACAGCACAGGAGAATACACTTGCTGCACAAGCAGCTGCTTGATCTCCCCAGACTGTTGAACCGGACGTGCCGTTACGTTGGCGACAACCGCTACAGAAGCATCCTGAAAGGACACACTATCCAGCTTACCGCTAAGACGCTCCGCTGCCTCCCGCATCAGAGAGGAATGGAACGGACCGCTTACTTCGAGCGGGATCGCCCTTTTCGCACCGATTTCTTTTACACGTTCTACAACTTGCCCAACACCTTCTTTGCTGCCAGATACGACGATCTGTCCCGGGCAATTGACGTTGGCCAGCTCAACCGGATGACCGCCATTGCTAATTTCGGCACATAGCCCCTCTAAGCCCTCGCGTTCTCCGCCAAGCACGGCCGCCATTGCCCCTTGTCCACCTGGAACAGCCTGTTCCATAAATTCGCCGCGGGCACGAACGATAGATACGGCATCTTCAAATGACAATACACCGGCAGCTGTAAGCGCACTGTATTCCCCCAAGCTGTGACCGGCTACAAAATCCGGCTTTATTCCTCTGGCGGCAAGAGCCTCATACATGACGACACTGGTCGTGAGCAGGGCAGGCTGCGTATTGGCTGTCTGCTTCAGTTCATCCTCAGGGCCTTCAAAGATCAGTTCGCTAAGCGGAAAGCCAAGCTTCGCATCCGCCAGCCCAAATAATCGTCTAGCATCCGGGGATTGATCGAACAGATCCTTACCCATGCCGACGCTCTGGGAACCTTGTCCCGGAAAAACAAACGCTATTTTTCCCATTTTATTTATCCGCACTCCTTATTATTCGCTCCTAGAGATTGTTCAAAAAGCCATATTTGGTAAGAAAATTGATCGAAGCCACCTCAAAAATAAGTGACTGCGATACAAAGACCCCTTTTCTTACGATATCGAATTTCATCAGCGTAGCGCACTCGCTCGTCTAGCCTTCTCGATGCTGAGAATCGTCCTTTTTGAACTTAAGCTCTTATTCATCTCTGTCTGCGATTTTATGGTTTAGCACAATTACCAGACGAGGACGGACGCTCCCCAGGTCAAGCCGCCACCGAAGCCGACGAGCAGAACTGTGTCGCCTTCCTTGATCCGGCCCTCTTCTGCTGCTTCTACAAGCGCAAGCGGAATAGATGCTGCCGATGTATTGGCATACTTGTCGACGTTGATAACGCATCTTTCTTCCGGCAAATCAAGCCGCTGCATCGCAGATTGAATGATGCGGATATTCGCCTGATGTGGAACGAATAGGTCGATATCTTCTTTTGTCTTGCCTGCTTTGCGCAATACTTCTTCGGTTGCCGTCCCCATTACCCGAACGGCAAATTTGAATACTTCGCGACCGTTCATATAGATATAGTGCTGCTTCCCCTCAACGGTAGCTTCGGAGGCAGGCAGGCGAGATCCCCCGGCAGCCAGCTTCAGCAGGTCGCCCCCAGCCCCTTCGGCGCCAAGATCAAACGACAGGAAGCCACGTCCTTCAGGCACCTCTCCGACGATAACCGCACCCGCTCCGTCTCCAAACAAGACGCAGGTGTTGCGGTCTGTATAATCCGTAATCCGGGACAGGGTATCCGCCCCGATAATGAGTGCATTTTTGTACATTCCCGTTTGAATAAAGCCATTAGCGGTCGCCATACTGTATACGAATCCAGAACAAGCCGCAGATAAGTCAAAAGCAGCCGCATGCTTGGCACCCAGTTTGTCTTGCAAAATGCAAGCTGTCGACGGAAATGAAGTATCCGGCGTGATAGTAGCAACGATGATCAATTCAAGCTGATCCGCGGTCATTCCCGCCGACTTCAGCGCACGTACCGCCGCTTCATAAGCCAAATCAGAAGTCGCTTGCTCCGGTGCCGCAATATGGCGCTCGCGAATTCCGGTACGGGATACGATCCATTCGTCGTTGGTATCCACCATTTTCTCCAAATCCGCATTCGTTAACACTCGCTCTGGAACATATTTGCCGGTTCCAATAATGCCTACGGAACGCATTTTCATATACTCTCCACTCTCTTCCCGCTAATTTCTTGTGATATGCTCTCCGTTAACCGACTCTCAATCGCCAGCCGTGCTTGCCGGACCCCATTCTTGATCGCTTCGCTATCCGAGGAGCCATGGCTTTTTACAACCAGTCCGCTTAACCCAAGCAACGGCGCACCGCCATGCTGCTTATAGTCCATCATCTGCTTCATTCCACGCAAGGAAGGCATCAGCACAGCGGCTGCCAGCTTGTTCTTCAGGGACTTCGTGAATTCTTGCTTCAAGACAGAGAACATCGCTCCAGCTGTTCCTTCAAGGGATTTCAGCAGGATATTTCCGGCAAACCCGTCGCAGACCAGTACGTCGCAAGCGCCAGTTAACACATCGCGAGCCTCTACGTTACCGATAAAGTGGATCGGCAATTCTTGTAAAAGCGGATAAGCTGCTTTGGTTAACTCGTTGCCCTTCTTCGCTTCGGTCCCAACATTAAGCAAGCCTACGCGCGGCTTGGCGATTCCAGCCACCTTCTCACGATAAATACTGCCCATCAAGGCATACTGGGCCAAATGCTCTGGCTTGGCATCCATATTCGCGCCCAGATCCAGCGCCAGGACACCGCGGCCGTCCATCGTTGGTATAATCGGAGCAAGGGCCGGACGCTCGATTCCTTCCATTCTGCCGACAACGAGCAGACCCGTCGTCATCAACGCGCCCGTATTTCCCGCAGAGATCATCGCATCAGCTTCTTTATCATGCACAAGACGTCCCGCTACGACCATGGAAGCATCCTTTTTACGTCGAACCGCTCTTACCGGCTCGTCCTCCGCTTCAATAACATCTTCCGCATGATGAAGAATAAGATTGGCCGGGGCCTCCGACATTAACGGTCTGAGACGATCCTGATGCCCGACAAGTATAATCTCGGTGTCGCTCCATTCGCGGGCCGCGTCCATTGCCCCCTTCACAGTACTATCCGGTGCAAAGTCGCCGCCCATAGCATCAATGGCGATCCGCATGTATGTTTCCCCCTTCATGATTGTCATCCCCGGTCGAGCGGTAAATGACGAAGTTTCCTTGAAATACCATTTCCTCACCGACATAGGTAAACACTTCAACCTTGGCTTTGGCCTTATTCCCGGAAGAGGGACGGACGTAAGCCTTGGCAATGCATTTCTCTCCTAAATGAACCGATCTGATAAATCGGATGTCCGCCGAGAAGGTCAGGGCAATCTCATCATTGATGACCGCGACAGCTAGAGAATTTGCTTGTGCAAACACATGGTGTCCGCGCGCAATGCCGGTTCTTGAGAATACATGTTCATTACGGATCTCGAAGATGGAGATCCCGCTCTTATCCAGCTGCAAATCAACGATTTCCCCGATCACCTCATGCAGCGGCAAAGAACGAACCTGGTCGTAAGAGCGTTCTGCCATCTGCTTCATCCGTTCCCTAAGCTCAGGAATGCCCAGCTCCATCCGATCCAAGCGAATCGTCTGAATGCTGACCTTCAACTTCCGAGTCAATTCCTGATCCGTAACGAAAGGATTCTCTTCAATTAATTTAACAAGCTGCTGCTGTCTCGCTTTTTTCGGCAAACGTTCGATTGGATATCCCCCCCTGCAGAATGGCTACAATTATATAAAGTACGTAAACTTGCACTTATAGAGATTGTTCAAAAAGCCCGCCTTTGATAAGAAAACCGTTCGAAGTCATACAAGGTTGAGCAACCGCAATTCGCCGGTAGTTCTTCCTGCGATATAACAATTTATAAGTAATAGTTGTTGCGAGTAAATACTATGCGAGTAATACTATGCGAGTAAATTCTATATCTACAGCGAAGTTACAGGAAATGATCCAACTTCGAAACCTTGAAGCTTGAATTCAGCCGGGTCTTTTCGAACACTTACTTATAGATTAATATCCGCTCCATTTTAGAACCTGGTACTAAAATAGTATAAATCAACTTACCGCAAAAAGAAAGCAGAATTCCAAGCTGAGGCAATTTCGCCCGGTCCAGCCGTTGTTTTCACCGCCACTTGCCAGGTTGGATTAAATATGTAATGTTGTGCAATACTTGTGTTCTTTTAGCTTGAACTTCTAACGAAACTCAGAAGCCTTATTATGGCGAAAATACAAGCCTTCAGATTCTAACGAAACTCAGGAGCGTTATTCAAGCAAAATCCTTCCCCAAACGCACTGTTTATAGCAAATAGCGTTACCCTGTTTCGTTAGAATTTTTATGACTCCATTTTCGGGCAAATAACGATCCCAGGTTTCGTTAGAATTAAAAACGGATCTTCAGCAGATCATGAGTTTATTCTATAATAACAAAAAAAGTAGCACTTCATCAAAATGAAGTACTACTTTGCGTTAACGAAATCAAGTTTTATTGGTTAATAATTTCTCTCGATTTGTATGTTCCGCATACTTTGCATACGTGGTGAGCAAGCTTCAATTCTCCGCATTGTTCACATTTTACCATGCCCGGCACAGCCAATTTGAAATGCGTACGGCGTTTGTCGCGACGCGTCTTGGACGTTCTCCGTTGAGGTACTGCCATGGTTCTCCACCTCCTTATCAAATAAACCCTGCATCGGTGTTTTCATAATGTCACTTTCAAGTAGAAACGGTAACCTGTGAGATGGCTATCATCTCTCCTGGAAATTATAAGAAAAACGTCTAACGACGTACTTTCTACCTGCTTACTTCTTGAAAAAGTCGCCTAGTGCAGCCAGCCGCGGATCAATCCGCTCCGTATTGCAATCGCATTGCCGTTCATTCAGATCACTTCCGCAGGATGGACATAATCCCTTGCAGGTATCCTTACAAACGGCGGAAAAAGGAAGTTCCAGCAGCAGCGCTTCCTCCAGATAAGGTGTTAGGTCCAGACGTTCTCCGGATACAAGCACCAAATCCTCTTCTCCTTCATCCAGCTCAGCGTTATCCTCGTCACTTTGTTTGAAGGCTTCTTCAAATCGAACATCCACGCGACGCTTGAGTGGCTTCAAGCATCTGGAACAGGACATGTCCAATTCCGTCGATAAGCGCCCGGTAACGCGAACAACGCCGCCCCCTGCCGGCTCAGCCTGCAGTTCAGCTTGCAATGGGGAAATCCCCGTAATGTCCTTCCGTCCCTGAACTACATGACCGACATCCAATGTCTGGTGGAACTCCACCGGAGCTTCGGATGAAGAGATCTGACGAAAATTAATAATCATGAGTATCACTCCAAACAAACAAAAATAATTATACCGATCCAGGCTAAGTTTTGTCAACTGTAATCGGTATTCCCTTAACTTCAATTCACGCGGCTTGCCCTCTTGGAGTCACCTTCTGACTGGCAAAAAAACAGAATGCTCACCATCGCTTTCTCTAAGGAGGCACACTGCGGGGGCTATATGTTATATTCTTTATTAATTGAATAACATTTAAACCAATAAAAACTTAAAGTTAAGAAGACTAACACTTATTCTAACCTAAAAGGTGATGGCTTTGAATACCGTAGGACTAATTGTTGAATATAATCCACTACATAACGGACATGCCTATCATTTTCGCGAAGCCAAACGGCTGGCGAATGCGGATACGGCCGTCGCGGTAATGAGCGGCGATTTTCTGCAGCGCGGCGAGCCCGCGATCGTGAACAAATGGGCGCGAACCGAAATGGCGCTGCATCTCGGCATCGACCTGGTGCTTGAGCTGCCAGTGTCGTATGCGGTGCGGCCGGCGGAGTGGTTCGCGCACGGAGCGGCGGCGCTGCTGGATGCGACCGGCGTCGTGTCGCATCTGTGCTTCGGCAGCGAGTCGGGCGAGCTGCCGGTCCTGGGCGAGCTGGCAGCGCTGCTCGCCAGCGAGAGCGGCGCGCTCAAGGCCGCGGTCGCGGAGGAGCTCGCCACCGGGGCGAGCTACCCGCGCGCCTACGCGGCTGCTGCCGCGCGCGCCTTCGCCGCCGCAGGCGGCCTGGGCGGCGACGTGGACGCCGCCCGCCTGCTGCTGGAGCAGCCCAACAACTCGCTTGGGCTGCATTACCTGATCGCGCTGCGGCGGCTTAAGAGCGGCATTACGCCGCTCACCTTGCAGCGCCAGGGGGCCGGCTATCGCGACGAGAGTCCGCGCGATGCCAGCATCGCCAGCGCCACTGCCGTGCGCCGGCTCATCTCTGGCGGCGGCTCGCTCGCCGCTGCCGCCGCCTACCTGCCGCCCTTCACGCTGGAGATTCTGCAGCGTGAATTCGCGGCAGGCCGCGGTCCGCTGGATTGGGACCGCTTCTCCCAGCCCTTGTTCAGCCGCCTCCTCTCGGCTACGCCAGAGGAGCTGGTCGGTCATCCGGAGATGAACGAAGGGCTGGAGCACCGCATCCACAAAATCTTGCCCAAGCTGGAGCAAGCAACCGTAACCGAACTGATAGAGCAATTAAAGACCAAACGCTACACCCATACCAAGCTTCAGCGCACACTCATGCATACACTTCTTGGACATACACGGCCAATGGGTTCGCGCGAGGTCTTATCCGCCGGACCGCATTACTTGCGAGTTCTCGGCTTCAACGAGCGTGGTCGGCAGCTGTTGAAGAAGATGAAAAAGACGGCCAAGCGCCCGATCATCACTCGAGCTGCCGATCTGTCTCATCCGCAGCTCGATGCCGATATTAGAGCTTCAGCCGTCTATGCTAATGCTATGCCGGAGCGGACGGGGGTTGATTGGTTCCGCGACTACCGCCAACCCCCGATCAAACTTTAAAGTAATTCAAAAAAGCCACTTTTGATCACGAGGCAACTTCATGAAGAAGGCTCGACTTCGAATCTTGAATTCAACCGGGCCTTCCGGGGCTCTCGTACAAAAGACGTACGCTCCGCTCCTCACTCCCTGGCTTCATCCAACCTTCTCGGTGCTGAAAACCGGCTTTATTGAACCTTCATTTTACTTGGTAATTCAAAAAAGCCACTTTTGATCACGAGGCGACTTCATGAAGAAGGCTCGACTTCGAATCTTGAATTCAACCGGGCCTTCCAGAATCAAGCCTTTGGATCAAGCTGCTGCAAATACTCCAGCGCTTCTTGCGCGGTCTGTACCTTGACCAGCTTCATCTTGCTGCCGATCTGATCGACCTTCGCTTTGGCAACTTCGTAATTGTTCACCGGCACAAAAAAGATGTCGGCATGCTGCCTCTCGGCGGCAACGATCTTGAACTGTACTCCCCCGATTTCCCCAACCGTGCCGTCCTCGGCAATCGTCCCTGTACCGGCAACCCGATAGCCTTTGGACAGGTCTCCTGGCGTAAGCTGGTTATATATCTCCAAGGTGAACATTAAACCTGCAGAAGGGCCGCCAATGCGGGTATCGATGAATTTGACCTCCTGGTCCTCTACAGCAGGGTCAACCTTGCGCACCTCGCCGATGGAGATGCCAAGCCCCGCTTTGCTCCCATCCTTGTTCTCGGATATGTCAATCAGCTCTACCTGTTCGTCCAAAGTCTTATTCTTGCGCTCCAACTGGATGCTCACCCGGTCGCCAGGTTTCTTCCCGGCCATCAATACCGATAAATCCTCAAACTTGCCAATCGGCTGGCCTTCAACCTTGCGAATAATATCCCCCGGATGGAAATCGCCCTTAGGGGCAACTGCCTTGTAAAGACCAACAATAAATACATACTCCGGAACAATCTCATAATCGATATTTGCTAGATGATAAGCCGCCATAATAGCACTGGATTGCGAACTGCTCATATAATACTTCTGCTGCGTCTCATATTCCTCTTCATTACGATCCGGCTCCTTGCGTACAACCTCGGCGTTGCGATTAAATTGCGCGGTCGCCAGCATCGCCAGATTCGCATAACTGACAGACACGGTCGTAAGCATGAATGTGCCTTTTTCTTCCGGATCAGCGGCAGGAATACTCACCATCGGCTTGATCTCCTCTGCAAGTCCGGGCTGATTAATCATATAGGGCGTCGGCATATATACCATTACATATACGAGAACGACCAGGGTTATCAAGTATAGAGTTACTTTGATGACTACCGATTTATTGGATCGCATTTGTAATCCCCCTCCAAGCATGGTTGATATCTCATTGGTCTTCCGTTCCCTTGTCCAGCATATGCATAGTACTAGCCGTCCATTTCCATATACATATGAAGAAGGTGAACGCTTATGCAACGCGAACAGGGAAGCGCAGGCAAGATGTCTTCAACCATACTGTTTGCTGCTATTGCTATACTACTTGTAATCTGTATTGTCGCTGCCCCCGGCCCGGCCTTTCAAGCCTCCGGGCAAGGTCTGTCTCTCTGGTGGCGAGTTGTATTCCCGGCAATTTTGCCTTTTCTCGTTCTATCTGAAATGCTCATTGCCGGCGGATTCCCTCAGGGACTCGGCGTTATTCTGGAGCCCTTCACACGCAGAATCCTCAAGCTTCCGGGCTCCTTCGGCTGGATTCTCCCGCTCGGGATGACGGCCGGTTTTCCAGCGTCTGCTGCCGCAGCAGCAACCCTATATAAACAGAGGAGAATCACAGCAGACGAAGCCGAAAGAATGGCCGCTACCGCTCATTTCGCCAGCCCGATGCTCATCATGGTCGTCATCGGAGCCGGTTATCTGAATAACCCGGACCTTGGCTTGTTGCTGCTCTGTATTCACTGGATCTCCGGCCTGGCAGCAGCTTTTACGCTAAACCAATTCTGGCGTAATACCGCGCCCAGCAACCATGAGAAACGCCGGATGGGGCAGCAGAACCCTTTGAACAAAACAGCTCCATCCAGGCCGCAGACCGGACTAAAACTGGCACTGCGGAAAATGGAGCAGGCGAGGCAAGAGGATGGCCGCAGCTTCGGCAAGCTGCTGGGAGATTCCGTCGCTAATGGAGTTCAGACCTTGATGACCATTGGCGGTTATATGTTGATCTTTGCCGTCATTATTCACGTCGTCAACTCGTTTCTCCCGACATCCGCCCTGTCCTATCTCATTGCCGGAGCAGCGGAAATCCATCTGGGGACGCACGCGATTACGAAGCTTACCCTTTCACAACCCATGCTGGCCGCCTTGCTTGGCGCTGCGTTAGGATGGAGCGGAATATGCTCTTTCCTTCAAGTCCAGGCCGTATTGAAGCCTGTCGGAATCGGCGGTCGCAGATTTATTCTCCAGCGTATTCTTCACGGGGCCTATGCCTTTGTGTTGACTTTAATACTTTGGCGCCCCCTTGTTACTCTACTGCCAGGCGCCCTTCCCGCCTATAAGGAAATGAACCACCCGCTAACAGGCCGGATGGAAGCAGCGCTTCCGAACTGGCAGCTAGCGGCTGGCTCGTTACATAAGTCTATGTGGTTATTGGTCTTGCTCGTTATCCTCTTCGCCGCTATCTCGCTTACATGGAGAAGAAGCAGCCGCCAGTAAGCATTGCTCGGCTCATTGTGGCTTTGGCATATCTTCGTATTTTTTTCTTAGGGCTTGTTCAATTTCATTCGGAACCAGGTCCCCAAGATCACCTTTGAAATAGGCGATTTCCTTGACTACGCTTGAGCTAAGGTATGAATATTTAGGGTTCGTCATCATAAAGATCGTCTCGACATTATGATTAAGCTGGTGATTCAAGGACGCGAGCTGTAATTCATATTCAAAATCCGTAACCGAGCGGATCCCTCTAACGATGACGTCCGCTTTGCGATAATCCACATAATTAACGAGCAGATCACGGAAGCTGTCTACCTCAACATTAGGCAAATCGCCCGTTACTGTAGAGATTAGCTCTTTGCGCTCCTCAACCGTAAAGAGCGGTTTCTTGCTCAGATTGTTCAACACAGCCACGATGAGCTTGTCAAACTGACGGGAAGCCCGCTGGATGATGTCCATATGTCCATTGGTAATAGGATCAAAACTGCCCGGATATACGGCGATTCGCGGTGCTTTTTGCTGTTCCATAAGTACTGTTTTCCTCCTTATATGACGGGGTGTCCTAGTCTGAACTTCTACGGCTCATACCTGTATATGGATACGGCAGTTTCTCCGTACTCCGCTTTGCGCAGCTCTGTAAAATTGCCGAAGCAGCTCGGATAGACATAGGAAGATTCATACTCCAACACAACCGTCGCGCGATCTTCAAGCAGTTTAAGCTCGTCCATCGCTTGCATCAGCTTTTCCCCAAACTTAAGCCGATACGGCGGATCAAGGAACACCAGCTCGAATGCTGCTTCGCGCTTGGCCAGCACCTTCAGTGCTCTTTCCGCATCATTCTTATAAACCTCTGCACGTTCCGCCAAACCGGCGGTCTGCAAATTGGCACGCACCACTTCGACGCTCTTGTAATCGAGGTCCACGAATACCGCCTTGTCCATACCGCGGCTGAGCGCTTCGATGCCTAGTCCGCCCGTCCCCGCGAACAGATCAAGCACGGCACCGCCGTCAAAATACGGCCCGATCATGCTAAACACAGCTTCCTTCACTTTGTCTGTTGTCGGCCTTGTTCCCATCCCGGGAACCGCCTTCAGTGTCCTGCCCCGGGCACTGCCCGATATGACTCTCATGCTAGTTCACACACCCTTGCACAATGCCGCTCTATTAAAAGTCAATTCAAAAGTCCGCTTTTGATAAGAAAACCTTAACAAGGCCATTTAAGGATAAGCAATCGCGGCTTGATGGCAGGTTTTCATAAGTTTCGATACTAAAACTGGACGGTTTGAACACAATCAAAATAGAGCAATTATATAATTTTCAGGCTCCAAAATGCCTGTCGATATCGTACCATAATCCCGCATAGAATGAAAAATGTAATTTCGAATTACTTTTTAAGGATATACATGTATAAATCGCCCAGGCCCGGGCAAACTTGAACTATCGACATCACCAAATGTCGTAGACAACCGCGGAGAAGACTTACGTTTCCCCATAAGCTCTTCGTCCGGTTTCTCCTCTCCCATGATTGGGGCCCTCGTAAAGGGGGCCCTGACTTTTTTTTATGTTAAATGTTCTCCACGACGGCCTTCCGCTCCTTACACGCAACTAGAATCTCTTCCATGCTGCCATGTCCCTTTCAAAGGAAAAAATCCATTCCATCGCCCAAGCTTGCACACTAAAAATCCCCCTGAGAAGTGACTCCTTACTGCCACATCAGGGGGATTCTATTTAATGCTTGGTCATCGCTTCAGCGGCTAACTTACATGTTGAACCAACGCAGTTCGCCGCCCTTGAGTTCTAAATCGAAGCTCTTGCCGTTCGCATATACTGTCGTGTTGCGTGGCTCCGCGGTATTATTGACAACGCAATACGTGCCTGTCTCCGGATAGACATGGATCTCCGTATGCGCATCTGAACTAAACCAATTGTGCAATTCGTTATCTTTACTGCATGACCATAAAATAGCGCGGTGCAGCAAGCGAGCATTCTCCGCACTGTATGGCAGCCCGCCGATATAGACCGAACGACCGTCAAAGTAATTGTTAACTGCAAACTGCACTTCTTTATCATTGCAAGCTAAAATCTCAGCGCTCGTCGCATATACATTCTTCTTGCCTTCTCCAAAATTAATATCACCATCCATATCGGCGGTAATAAAGTGAGAAGACAATACGTCCCAATTATATTTATCGTAGCCGAGGGTGAAGCCGCGCTCCAGCTCTACGCCAAGAGCATCGCCCAGTTGGAAGAAGCGGCCTTGGTGCTGAACCGCAGAAGGTTCGCCTACCCCGATAAACCCGCCTCCGCGAGCAATAAATCCGCGAATCTGCTCAGCGATATACGGGTCCTTCCAGTTATCGCCGCCAGTATGTGCCGTATCTGCGTCACCGATATTAATAATGACGTCGATATCATTTAACAGCTGCGGCTGGTCACGAATATCATCAAAGCTAATGAAAGATACATCGAACGGAGCACCACTCAAAATTTCAATAATCCCCGCATAGCTGTAGTTCTGCTTCTGATACAGGGCATGATGCACCATATGGCAACCCCAAGAGCGCATTTTCCCCCAGCAGTTCAGAACAGCAACCTTAGCAAGGCATAGCGGCTTCGTGCGAGCTTTTTCATATAAATCACGGAATTCATCGGCCACTTGCGTTACATATTCCACAAAATCCGGGAAGTCCAGCGCCAGCTTCAAGTAGCCGCCATAACCGATGCGATCCACAGGCTTACGCAAAATAGCTCGTCTTGCTGTTAACCAGTTCTCTTGAGCTTCTGCTGTCGGATTGCCGCCGGGATGGAACGTATCAGGGAAGAAGTAAGGCAAAAAGCGCCCTTCTGTGTATTTCACGCCAGGAATATCGCTAATTAAGCGCAGTGTCGAACCATTGCCCACGCTGCCCACGACTGCATCCAGCCCGATCGTTTTAAACTCGTCCATATAAGGCTCTGTACCAATAAAATGGTCGCCTAAGAACATCATCGCTTCGCGGCCTTCTTCATGGGTAATATCCACGAGTTCTTTCGCCAGCGCCGCCACCTCGCGACGTTGGAAGGCCATAAAGTCCAAGTATTGTTTAGAGGGAATCCGATACTGATTGTTATAGTAACCTTCGTCGATAATATATTCTGGACGGAACTTATAGCCTACTTCACGCTCGAACTGGTCGAGGATATAAGGGCTGACGCTAGCGGAATAGCCGTACCAGTCCACGTATTTCTCCCGGCGCAGCTCATCGAAGATAAGCGTGAACTGATGGAAGAAGGTTGTGAAGCGGACTACATTAACATAGGACTTTTCGCGCAAAAATTCACGCAGTCTGCCTTTAGAGTATTCCCGTGTCTTAGGCTGACGTACATCAAACGTAATTTGTCGTTCGAAATCCTTCCAATCATTAACGACCGCATTGTACATATGGACAGGATCCCAGATCAGATAGGTCAAGAAGCTAACGCTATACTCATGATAAGGTGTCGTGTGATTAATAACTACACAGCCGCTTGCTTCATCATAGCTCCAGTGATTTGTCAGTACGACCTCGCCAGTGGTACGATCGATGACTTCCCACCAACGGTAGATATCATCACGGTTGTTTACCAGCAATAAGTCTTCGCTAATCCCTTCCAACAACCGAATAGAGAGAGTCGCATCTGTAGCAGCTACAAATCTCGTAGAAATATAGCATTGCTGTACTTCATCAGGGTTTGCTTTTGCCCAATGGTTGTCTTTACGGGTCGTATAATAAGTAGCGTATATTTTCGCTCCACAATCTACTAGCTCTTGCGGGAATGTTGTGCCGTCTGCATCGCGTACTGCATCAGCGCCCCATAGCTCCATCGTTTTCAGTGTTTCTCCTACGACATCAAGGTCGGTAGGGATTGTGAGGCGCCCTCGATTTTGTTTGCTCTGATTCTGCTTGTGCATATGAGACATGCTCCTTCCAAAATAACTGATGGTTGCTTTCATCATACTTAGCAAGCCATAGAGAACCAAGGATGAATTATGACCTTCCACGAGTAAAATTTTGACCTTTCAAGCGAATGAAGATAAATGCTGTTACCTTTGTGCTGGTTGGTCAGCGCTGCGAGAAATGTGCAATATTTAAACTTCAATCTCAAAAGCCAAGATCCTAAACATCAGACCTTGGCTTTTGAACGAATTATTTAAGCAATTACTCCATAATCGTATCTGGATTAGCGACGGTTTCGATCTTTTGCTCAATCTTCCCTTGGCTGCCCAGATAATATTTCTCTATCGGTTTGAATTGCTCGTCCAGCGTGTACACGAGCGGTGTCCCCGTCGGAATATTCACATCCACAATTTGCTCACTGCTGAGCTGTTCCAGATATTTGATCAGGGCACGCAGACTGTTGCCGTGCGCTGCTATAACGACTTGCTTGCCTTGAATGATCTGCGGCTTGATCTCCCGCTCCCAATAGTCCTCAACGCGAATGACCGTCTCCTTGAGACTCTCTGTTAACGGAAGCTCCTCATCGGTGAGCTCATTATATTTAGGGTCATGGCGAGGATAACGATCATCTTCCTTAGTCAGCGCAGGCGGCAGCACATCATAGCTTCTCCTCCAGAGCAGCACCTGTTCATCCCCGTATTTTTCCGCCGTATCCGACTTGCTTAAGCCTTGCAGCGCCCCATAATGACGTTCATTCAACTGCCAGGTCTTATGAACCGGAATCCACAACAGCTCCATCTCATCCAAAATATGATAAAGCGTCTTAATCGCCCGCTTCAGGTAAGAAGTATAGGCGATATCAAACTTGAAATTTGCCGCTTTGAGCAATTTTCCGGCTTCCTCCGCTTCCTGTACGCCCTTCTCAGACAGCTCCACATCTGTCCACCCGGTAAACAGGTTGAACTTGTTCCATTCACTTTCTCCGTGTCTGACCAATACTAGTTGATACATCGTTAACACTCCTTCCAATCTTATCTTACAGCGATACCGCCGATCCGTCCGGTTCTACCATCTATTCCTGTAAATAACCTTTCTGAACCGCATCCCGGATCAGCCCGGTTACCAGCTCATATAGAGAAGGCGCAATATCTGCCACATCGGAAATACGCTCCAACACCTGTGAGCTCCTAACGCCATGCTTCCTCCAGGATAAACCGCCTGTATAATAATTATGCAACAACGGTTGAATACGATCAATTGCCACGGCATACTTTGCCTCCTGGCTTTGACGCTGCTCAAACTCAAGCCATAAAGCTATAAGCTCCTGCTTCTGATCCTCCGGCAGTAAACCGAATATCCGCTCAGCTGCTTTCATCTCCCGCTCCTGTTTATCCTCATGCCCTGCCGCATCATAAGCAAATGTGTCGCCTGCATCAATTTCTACAATATCGTGAATAAGCAGCATGTTCAGTACCTTTGCCAAATTCGGCGGCTCTGGCGTATGCTCCAGCAGCACCATCGCCATCATAGCCAAATGCCAGGTATGCTCCGCATCATTCTCTTGTCGCGATCCATCCATCAGCACCGTCCGCCGCAGTATATGCTTCAGCTTATCGATTTCTTTAATAAATTCAATTTGCTTCAGAAGTCTTTCACTTTGATTCATAGGTTCTCCCCTCTTCGTTCTATATTTCTGCCTATCTACATTAATATCATGAATATGATATAATTGGTAATCATTATTAACGGATGGTGGGCCTACAAAATGAGTAAATTGTCCATATTGCTGTTCCTATTATTATCTTGGGTTACCGGAAACCCTCTGATTGCCATCATTATTATTCTCGCTGTTGTTTACTTTCTGGATCGGCGTTATGTCGGCGTTATGCCCAGCATTGCCAAGCCTTTTCGGCGCTCCAGCAAAATTAGGAAGCTGCGGACACAACTCGCCTCCAGTCCGTTTGATGTCTCTTCCAAACGCGAGCTAGCCAGACTTCTGATTGAATCGAAGAAATATGCCGAGGCTCATAAACTGCTTGAAGAGGCCAGGGAAGCTTCCGGGGATTCCGCCGAGTACTGGAGTGATCTAGGCGCCGCATCCATCGGATTACAGCAGCTCCAGGACGGAGAACAGCAGATGCTGCAAGCACTTCGTCTGAATGAACGCGTTAAGTACGGGCAGCCTTATCTACAACTGGCTACCGCCTTCAAGGATAAGGACCCGCAAAAAGCGCTGGACTATGCCTCAAAATTTGGTGAAATTCAATCTTCCTCCAGTGAGGCTTATTATTTGCTCGGTTCCCTGTACCAATCGCTGGGCCGCAAGGATGAAGCCAGACAAGCACTCGGGGAATCCATCTCCATTTACCGTTCGCTCCCGAAATATAAGAAGCGGCATGAACGTGGATGGGCCTTGCGAAGCGCAATAAAACGGAACTTCCTTTAAATTCATTTAGCCTAAGCAAAAGGACGACCTCTTCCCGCTAAAACACGGGATTGGCCGTCCTTTTTTTATAAAATACAACCCTCTAACGATACTGGATATCACTATTCGCATCTAAAAAGACTGCTAAAAACTGTAACGAACGGGGTATCGCTATTGATGTGAAGCAGAGGCTAAATGCCTGCATTTCACCCTTATAACGATATGTTGTTTCGTTAGTTTTAAATTACTGCTGTTTTGCGGGAAATAGCGATCCGGAGTTTCGTTAGAAACTGCGCAAATTCAGTAGCTAAGCATCAATCCCATGATCGCTGGAATTCTCGCGTCTCCGCATAAAAGGCCACCAATTCGCCTGGCCGAATATTCTTACGAACACCGGGATCAGGAATGGCAGTACAACAACCGCATACAGGAACAGTCCTGTCAGCACGAGCGTTGAAATCTGCAGCATCGACAGTACCCCTGACGGATACATCGACGCCATTGTACCGCCCAGAATAACGGCTGCCGACAGAATCACAGTCCCCATCTTCCGCATCGAATGCACGATCGCCTCTCGGACATCCAGTTCGCCATGCTCATTGAAGCGGTCCATCAGGAAGATGCTGTAGTCTACGCCGAGAGCGACCAGAATAACAAAGCCAAAGAATGGCGTCGCCCAGCTCACGCCGGAGTACCCGAGAATATGAACGAAGATGAGCTCGGTTAAGCCCACCGATGCGAAGAAGGTTAATACTAATGAAGCGATAATATAGATCGGCATCACAACAGAGCGAAGCAACAGAAGCAATACGATGAAGATGCCCGCAAGCATGAAAATAACCGTCCGCGTGTAGTCTGCGTCAGAGATCGTCTTCAGGTCATTAAATGTACTGGATACGCCGCCGATCGCAATTTCCGCATTCGCAAGCTTTGTACCTGCAACAACCTTGTCTACTGCAGCCTGCACCTGGCCGATCTGATCGATCGCCTCGCGCCCATAAGGGTTGCTGGAGAAGACGACGTCCAATGTCATCACCTTGCGGTCTGCCGATAGATAAGTATCCAAGAGCTGATCAATCGCCTGATTATTCATCGCCTCCTGCGGCACATAATAACCGCCCAGGCCGTTATCACTGCCGCCAACCTCGTTCAAATATTGCTTGGCAGTAGCAAGCCCGCCGGACACTTGGCCCAATCCCTCGACACTCTGATCCAGCCCGTCTGTAAGCTGACTGATTTGTCCGGAAAATTGCGAGAAGCCGGTTTGGATCTGCTCCTGACCTTGCTGGATTTGGGTCAGACCATTTACAATCTCAGGCAGCTTCTTCACAATTTGCCCCTGACCATTACCCGCTTGATCAAGACCCTGCTCCAGCTGCGACAGTCCGGAGATAAATTGCTCCAGTCCGCCTGCCAGCTGATGACTTCCTTTGGCGGCTTCGGCATAACCTGAATTCGCTTGTTCCAATCCTGCCTTCACCTGTTCAAGCTGACCTGTAGCCGTTCCAAGACCACCGGCGATCTGTTCCAGACCTTGACCGGAGGCTGTAACCGTTCCGCGTATGGTCAAATAGTCCTGATCTCCAACCAGCTCAGGATATTTCTGCTCCAGACTGGCGAAGGAGGCATCCAGTTGTGAGAAGCCCTTTGCAATCCCGCTCAATTGCTGCTGAATTTGCTGATATCCATCGCCCAGCGAAGCAATTCCTCCAGCGATTGATTGATAGGATTGCAGCAGCTTATCGTTCGCCCCCGCCAGCTCTTCTGCGCTCTGTTTAAGCTGCTTCAAGCCCTGCTTCAAGCTGCCAGCTCCCTTGGAGCTATCCGTGATCCCCTTCTGGATCTGCGACAGACCGTTCGACAGAGCGGAGATTCCTTCCTTCAATTCCCCGGTCCCCTCAACAAGCTTGCCCGTGCTTTCCGCCGCTTCCGCCAGCTTAGGTTCATTTTCATTCAGCGCCTGGCTTGCTTCCGCCAGCCCGTTTTTGATTTGAGACAGGCCTTCATTGCCCTCTCCAAGACCTGCGCCAACGGTCTTTACTTGATTTGCGATTTCAAAATCCTTCTGGATCTCCCCCGTTGGACGGCTGAGGCTGCGTACACTGGCAACTCCGTCCACCTCCATCACAGCGCGACTGATTTTCTCAGCCAGTACAATATCCTCCGAATGATCCATCGTCTGATCACTCTTGATGACGATCGTCGTTGGCAAGGATTCTCCGGGTTCGAAGCTATCTGCAATTAAATTGTACGCCTTCACGGATTCGTACTGCTCTCCAATCTCCTCCATATTGTTGAAAGAAACGTTGTTGCTGTAGGAGATGACCAGGGGAACTGTGATGACTGCCACGAGCAAGGCAGAGGCCCAGGGTTTCTTTACAGAGAAAGTGCCGATTGCTCCCCAGAATCTGTTATCCTTATGCTCAATAGCTCCCTTCATCGGCCAGAATAGCCATTTGCCAAGCACGGCCATAAAGAACGGTACAATCGTAACAAGTGCAAGCAGCATAACAGCGATGCCAACGGCAACTGCTACGGCCGAACGATATAGTACAAATTGGGAGAGGCCGATTGTTGTGAACCCAACCAATACCGCAAGCCCCGAGAAGAACACGGTTTTTCCTGCTTTACGATAGGTCTGGATAATCGCCTCCGGGATTTTATCTGTTAACTGAAGCTCTTCCTTAAAGCGGCTGATCAGAAGAATACAATAGTCTGTACCGATGCCGAACATGACCGCAACCATAAAGATCTGTGTGTATGTAGAGACAGGGAAGTTATAATGAGCGACAAGAAATGCTACAATCGATTGGGAGATCAAATAACTAATTCCGACAGTAAGCAGCGGTATAAATGGAGCCACGGCTGAACGGAAGACGATGAAAAGAATCACCAGAATAAAGATCACCGTAAAATACTCTGATTTCTTCAAACCTTGCTCCGAGCTCAAAATTACATCTTGATTAATTTGCTGAGCGCCGGTCATGTAATGATCCACCTTAAGCGACGAGAGCTCATTACGAATATCCTGTTCTATTTCCTCCAATGGACGCTGATCCATTTGCAGGCTTAATGAAGCAAGAATCGTCTTACCGTCAGCGGAAATCATTTTATCCTGGGCCTCTGGCGTATCAAACGGATCAATCATCGAACTAATTCCGAGCTGATCCATGGATGAACGCAGTCTGGATAAGGCTTGCTCAATCTCTTTCTTATCATCAGCAGCAATCCCGCTATCCTGATGGAAGACAAGGGCTACACTGCTTGATTCCCCTTCCCCCTCCTGTTCAGCTGCCGTATTTAATATGCGGGCGGCTACTTCCGAAGAGTACCCCTTGGGTACGGTTATTTCACCTTTTTCCCGCACAAGTTCTGTCATAGATGGCGCTGTAATCACGAGCAGTACTGCTACAGCTATCCATAATAACAGGAACCCCCATTTCGCCTTTAAGATGTACTTCATATCGTCGGTTTCCCCTCCTCAACCAGCTTAGCCAATTTCTCAAAAGGTCGGATAAAGCCGTCAATTTCCTCTGCCGAAAAATGAGCCACATAAGCCGATAACATATCCATAATCGATCCTTGCATCTTGGAATATATCATTCTGCCGTGCTCCGTTAGGGATAAATAGACGACGCGCCGATCTTGGACGTCTCTCGTCCGCTCGACAATCCCCTTGTCTACCAGCCTGGTAATGATGGCTGTAATCGAGCTTTTGCCGACCGAGAAAGCCTCGGCAAGCTCTGTCGACGTTCCGTTCTCATGCGTTGCAATGTAATCGATGATTTGATATTGATCAAGCGTCGCGTCATCCTGAATCACCTCTCCGATTTGTACATTCAACTTTTTGAACAGTACGAAGTATGCTGCCATGTAGCGTTCAACCAATTGCCGCAATTGATAGTCCGATTCGTTCATTTCATCCTCCAAAAATAACGTACTAAATATCCAAAACTGTTCTACATCAGAACTATTATAAAATCTAATAGTTCTATAATCAAACTGTTCGATATAAGAACTATATCGCATAATTATTTGAAGATCAACTTCCGATATTTCTTCATTTTCGTTATCTGCCTATATCTCCACCAGAATACAAAAAAAGCACAGCCGACAGATCCTGCTGTCGTCTATGCTTATTCCCGCTATGATTTCAATTATTCCTCTCCGGCATCGATTTCCACTTCATAGGTACAGCGGAATTGCTCCATACCCTCTTCGTTTGCAGGCAGGCCCGTAATCCGGAAGCCGATATTGCGGAAGAAATCGGCACCATCCTCATCTGTAACGGTGATAATGCGGCGAGGATTTTTCAGCAAAATCGTCTCCAAAATAATTCCGCGTCCATATCCCTTCAGGCGTTCCTGAGGATGAATGACCAGCTCTGTAATGACCAGTTGATTCTGCTCATCCATCGTAAAGCCGATGATCCCGATGAATTCCTCCTGGTCTTCAAACACGTACAACTCTTGTGAGCCTGAGGTTCGATACCGATCCATCACCTTGTCCACCTCGGAAGGTTCATAGTAGAACGCATCTTCCAGCAGCTCGCGAACTTCATGATCCCATTGGCTATCTGCCAATTTAATAAGCATCCTTAGTCCTCCCTCACTACTTCTTCTCGATGACCTCGGTGCGTCCATCCTCATATCCGACCACAACCGTATGGGCAATATCAACGAACAAACCATGCTCGACAACCCCGGTCATGGCCTTCAACTCGCGATTGAGTTGACCTGGATCGGAGATTACGCCAAACGAAGCATCGGCAATGTAATTGCCATTATCGGTGACGTAGAGCTCTCCGTCACGGGTGCGCATTTCAATCGGCACATTGTAGATCCGCTTCAGCTGTCCGAAGGTCCACTCATAGCAGAACGGGACAATCTCAATCGGCAGCTTGAAGCTGCCAAGATGCGTTACTATTTTACTGTGATCAGCAATAACGATGAAGCGCTCACTGTTGATGGCAACCAGCTTCTCACGCAGCAAAGCGCCGCCGCCGCCCTTAGTCAGCGCCATGTTGCTGTCCACCTCATCCGCCCCATCGATCGCCAGATCAAGGCGCTCAACTTCCGCTGCGCGAATCAGCGGAATATTGTATTTCTTCGCCAATTCCTCTGAAGCATTCGAAGTGGCAATCGCCTTTATTTTCAAACCTTGAGCTACGCGCTGCCCGATCTTCTCTATCGCATAATACGCCGTTGATCCGGTTCCCAGTCCAACGATCATTCCATCTTCCACCCATTCTGCTGCACGGTACCCTGCTGCTTGCTTCGCATTCATTGCGTAAATCCCTCCTAAATGGTATAAAGCCCTGGATCAATATTTTCACGTACATCCCCAAACTCGGTTTCTTCCCTTATCCCTATCCATGTTATAATCAAAATCTGACCTTCGAAGTAATCTCATACGGAAAACGAGGTGACGGTAATGAGAACCGCAGACCAAGTCAAAGCCAAGATCATTGAACTGTCCCAACAGAAAAAAACATTCGAATCCATATCCTCTGCAATGAACCCGGATGACCCTGGAGCCAGTGCATTGTCGCTAACGATTAACCAGTTGAACGACAGGATTATGATGCTGGAATGGGTGTTGAACGAACCGAGCGGCAAATATCATATGTAACCTTGTCCTGTCTGGCGAATCAGCTTATATCATAACAAAAAAACGATAAGAAAAACACTAAGTCCGCGATACCGATTTTCTAATCAAAGACGGCCTTTTACTACAACTTACAAAACATCTGTAAAAACAAAGAACGGGCAGCCTTTGCTTTGCGTTCTGCAAGCCATAGGCCAACCGTTCTCATTCTCCGTATGTCGTTATTGCCCAATCGCCGCCTGTATTCCTTCCCAGGAGGTATCATCGACAGCTTGTCCGTTGATAAATACAAATGGCGTTCCATCGACGCCCTGCTTCTCTCCAATGAGAAGGTCGCGCTTAATGTTGGCGATATATGTCCGATCATCCAAATCCCGTTCAAATCGCTTCAGATCAACCCCAGGGATATTCTCCTTAACCAAATTCATAATAAACTTTTTGTTGGCCCAGGCCGTCCCCTTACTCCCCTGATTCTCCATCATGAGATCGTAATAGGTCCAGAAATATTGCTGATCCTGTTGGAATAAAGTCTCTCCAGCGAGAGCAGCCAGGTTCGAATCAGGAGCCAGGAATGGGAAATCGACATAATAATATACGGCATTGCCTGTGTCCAAATATTCGCTCTTAAGCTTAGGGAAGATCTCTTGTGTCCATTGCTTGCAAGCCGGGCATTTGTAATCCGCGAATTCCACGATCTTCACAGCTGCTTCTGGATTCCCCACATAGGGCTGATTAGCTTCGTCAAAGCCATCGGGGACTTGTCCCGCCTCCACCTGCTCCAGATCCGGGAATTCGGCTTGTTGTGAGTTCTTCT
The DNA here is from genome assembly GCF_013393165.1 of Paenibacillus sp. 79R4. Classification (NCBI taxonomy): domain Bacteria; kingdom Bacillati; phylum Bacillota; class Bacilli; order Caryophanales; family Paenibacillaceae; genus Paenibacillus; species Paenibacillus sp. 79R4. Next base: position 50,031 of record NZ_QJOT01000010.1, read on the forward strand.
CATGGATGCGAATAAACACGAGTACAGCTACTAGCAGCACTGCTACACCAATTAATGCCCACAATCCCCATTTCTTACTTCTCATATTCTTCCTCCCAGGATACAAAATAGTAATATTTTGTGCTGATTGTATGAGTTTTGGAGGTAAATAACTAGGAGAAATGTCACATTTCATCGGCGCAGATTACCATTATTTTGAAAGCGTATTCTAATGCTGTGGGCGCAGGGCTTCAGACAGACCGCCCTTGCCCTCCTTCGATTCCGGTTTGACCATGACTAAGAGCAGAATCATGGCCACCAGAGAAATGCCGGCAATTACGAAGAACAAGGTCATATGACCTGACTTGACGAGCAAGGACACCACCGGTGGCCCCAGCGACACCCCGATAAATCGCATACTGCTGTAAATGGAAGTAATCGTGCCACGCAGTTCCTTCTCGATCCCTTCGGTAATAAGCGCATCCGAGCTAGGCAGGACCATGCCGATTCCCGCGCCGCAAACGATGAGACAGGCGAGCACAAAATAGATATTGTTGAAAAAACCAATCCCGAATAACGCCCCTGTAGACAGGAGCAGTCCAACTACACCGCACCATTTCATCAGCACTTTGTTCTTGCCGATCTTCTTGCCTGTGAAGTAAGACGCGAGGCATAAGGATGCAAGCGGGATCGCCAGCACAAAGCCCTTGAGGACGCCGTCCAGACCATGCCTCTTCTCTAATTGCTCGGACAAATAAAAAAGTACGGCAAAGAGCAGAAACATCGAAATCCCGCCAATGATGAATATGGCGTACAACCATCTTCCCTGCGAAGCGAATACGCCCTTCACCGACTTCCAGAACTGCTTAAATGGCTTTGGTTTACTCTTGTGCTCAGGCTCCTTGACCAGGAAGATCACAAGGAGTAAGGAGCATAAGCATAACACAGGGATAGCCAGAAATGGCATATACCATATCCATGCTCCGAGCAGTGCCCCCAGAATCGGGCTAAGCACCTTGCCAAAGGTGTTGGAGGTCTCGATAATGCCAAGGCTCTTGCTGATCTCCTTGTCATCATCAAACATATCCCCAACAAGTGGCAGTACGGTCGGAAATGCCCCCGCTGCCCCGATCCCCTGCAGAAATCTGCCGCCAATAATAATCCAGTACAGCATCATTCCATTAGAAAACCAGGGGGCTGCGCCGCAGATTCCCCCGCCAATCCCCGCTATGATGAGGCTTGGAATAATTACGGCCTTACGCCCGACCTTATCCGACAAGTAACCTGCGATCGGAATCAATAAGATGGCAACAACCGCATAGACCGTGATCAACATACTCACCTGAAGTGAAGAAATGTGCAGTTCTCGCGAAATCTGTGGCAATATCGGGATCAGCATGGAGTTGCCCAAAGTCATGATCAGCGGAATGGATGCTAACGCCGCCAGATCCCCCTTCTTGTTACCCATCATTCGGACACCCTTTCCATTCATGTAAACAACAATCATGGTTAGTGTGGAGAATATTCCGTAAAATATTCCGAATGCATTTGTTACCTTATTTTCTTACAAAAGATTGCGAATCCGTCTCTGCCATAAATCGGCTTGGCTCTCCTGCCGAATAAACATGCAGCAAATGCATAGCCCTTGTACAAGCTGTATAGAACAGCTTGCGCTCCGACTCGCGGGTATATTTATCGTTCGAGCCATCGAAGATAAGCACGGCGTCGAATTCCACCCCCTTAGCGAGATAAGCTGGGATGATGTGAACCCCCTTCTCGAAGGAAAGCGTCGTTTTTTTAATTAATCTGGCCTCCAGATCCTTGGCGAGATGATCGTGAACCTCTTTGCTCTCCTCCGCCGTCTTGCAAATGACAGCAATCGATTCATAACCCTCATTCCGCAATGCCGTAACATCCTGTCTGATCTGTGCATACAAATCATCCTGACCTTGTACAACCACCACTTCCGGTTTCTCGCCTGCACGATTAAACGGAATGATCGCCTCTCCTCCCGGCAGCATACCGCGCGTAAACTCAACGATCTCCCGGGTCGACCGATAGCTCTGCCGCAATACGATCTGCTCGCTGTTATCCGATCCGTATAAATCGGTCAGCACAGACGACTGCTGCAGTACAGAGGAATGCGCATAAATCGCCTGATTGAGATCACCGAGAGCTGTCATCCGCGCACGCGGGAATAAACGCTTCAGGAAGAACAATTGGAATGGTGAATAATCCTGAGCCTCGTCAATAATGACATGACGGATCGCGTGATTGGAGTGAAAGCCCAGGATCATTTCTTTCAGATAAAGGAATGGCGTAATATCCTCATAGAATAATTCTCCGGCCTTGATCTTAGAAAGGGTACGTCCGCAAATGAGCGGCCAATCCTCCGGCAAAGCATCCATATGAACCTCCTCTGCGATCTCCGACGGTTCAAATAATTGACAATACAGCTTCGTTACGTCCACAAAGCGCAGCGATTTGATCCATTTACGCAGCGGCTTCAGGCGCTCGCTGACCACCATTCTTCCCAGGATGGTTCTCTCCTCTTCATACTCGCTGATTTGACCATTGCTTTTCTGCTGCTGACGGCGCATCCGCTGGTAAGCACGCTGATAGTCCTCGGTATCAAGAAGCTGAATTTGCTCATCCACCCACGGCTGGTTAACCTCCTCCTTGCCGAAGGCGGCAATCTCCTTAAGCAGCCATTCCTTGAGCAGTTCACAACGATTGGCCAGGGTAATCGCCGAGTCATAAGCATAGAAGCGTTGCAAGATAGCTTCGGCCCCAACGATCTCCCGGCCCATAAAGCGCAGCGGTTTGAATCTCATGCCCTTTTGCTCAAGCAGCGCTTTATATCTGCCGATCGCCTCGAAGAACAGCAGTGAGGATTTGTAGCGAATCCCGTTCATACGGGCCTGATAAGCATCATCCTCTTCACCGGATAATACATATTCAATCTGGACGAACGGGTCCTCCAATTGGAATTCCCGGCCAAGACGCCGCTCCAGATACTCCTGGAATGTCGTCTGCAGCATATTCTCTTCCCCGAGCTCCGGCAATACCGTGGATACATAGCTATTGAACATCGGGTTCGGAGAGAACAGGATCATCTGATCAGCACGAAGCGTGTCGCGATGCTTGTATAGCAAATAGGCCACACGCTGCAGCGCAGCTGAAGTTTTACCGCTGCCTGCTGCTCCCTGAACAATCAGCATGCGTGAAGTATCATTACGGATGATGCGGTTCTGCTCCTTCTGGATCGTCGCCACAATACTCTTCATCTGCGCATCCGAGCTTCTGCCGAGCACTTGCTGCAACAATTCATCGCCAATTGTTACCCCGGTATCGAACATTACCTTCAAGTCGCGCCCGCGGATGACAAACTGCCGTTTGAGCGTCATCTCCCCTTCAATCGTGCCGGAAGGCGTCTCATAAGAGGCCGGGCCAGGGACGCTATCATAATATAAATTCGAAATCGGTGCACGCCAGTCATAAATCAGAAATGTCTCATCATCTTCTTCCAGCAATGAAGCTATCCCCAGATAAATCGCTTCGCCTTGCTCTCCTTGCTCGGCAAAGTCGATGCGGCCAAAATAAGGGGATTGCTGCAGCCGTTTCAGCTTCACAAGCGAATTGTAAGCCAGTTGGTGGCGCTTCTCCCGCTCGGACAACACTTCGGATTGTTGTCTTAAACTGGTTGAAGTTTCCCCTACATCATCCGCCTCACTGAAGTTAACCGTAACCTCATCCCAGAAATCCTTTCGCATAGATACGACATCACCACGGATTGTTCCAACTTCTGATTCCAGGCGGGTTATGCGCGTTTCGATCTGATCCTCGACATACTCTACCCGACGCTGTTCCGCCTGCCGCTCCTTGTCATGATTACTCAAAATAGTCGCCCCTTTTGTGAATTAATCCCAAAAAATAACTTCCTCCAGACACCCCAAAAAATCTATTGACAAACACAATTCAATGTGATAAAATTAAATTGCTTAATCCTTGGTCTATTAATATAGATTGGGACCGCTCTTTATTGTAACACTGATATGTAGCAAATTCAATCTTATGTTCTTTTTCAATTAGGAGTCCTGTCCCTTTGCTGACCGTCTGCCGGTTCAGCAAAGGGACAGGACCTTTTTAGTTTGTTCGACTCTCTTCTTCCCCATCCAAAACAAGAAGCCTTCTAACATAACACTTGACTACAGTGTATGTCAGAAAGCTTCTTGTGCAGCTGGTAATGATATTGGTCAGACCAAACTATTTCATGATGGTAATGGTTTTAGTAGTATTATCAAAGGTTACATCTGCACCAAAATACTCGGCAATGAAACGGAGCGGAAGCATAGTGCGTCCGTTAACAAGCATAGCTGCTGTATCCATTTCCGGTGCAAGTTCTCCGATTTTAAAGGATAGGCTTTGATCGTCTAAAGCAATGGTTACAGTTTTGGTAATGTTATCCCAGCCAACATTAGCGCCTAAACTCTCGGCGATAAAACGCAGCGGCACCATGGTTCTGCCTTTCACTACGAGCGGTGCTACGTTCATACTTGATTTGACTCCGTTCAGCATATATTCCGCCTTACCAAGGGTAAGTTGCAATGCAACAGGTTCGCGCTTGGTTGTGACGAAGAAATAACCTGTCCCTGTTGCTAGAAAAGTGAATTTACCGGACTTGCGATCATAGTTGCCGCCTAAACGTTCCTTGTTGTCGTCTGCGAGAAGTTTGATGCCGCAAAGCTTGCTGATATCGCTAGCTTGCAGCTGCTCCTGCGACAGGTCAAAGGTTACTGGAATAAGTCCTGTATAATCCGTTATTACCTGGTCATCGACCAAGATTTTGATCTCGTATCCCCGTCCCAGGCTTCCATTTCCCTCGTCTACTGGCTTAATGGCAATCTTCATCGTCTTGCCTGTATTCAGTTGCTTCAATAAATCAGAAGACAATTCAATTGAAATGGTGCCATTTGACACGGTTAGCGGTTTATCCGCTTTTATAATCGAATCCAGCGTGCCGTTGTGAAGCTCAAGCTCATCCGTTTCAGGTGACATTGTGAGCAGCAGGGAATCCCCTTGCTTCAATTGCTCTTTGATGGCGTTATCAATAGGATCCACGACCGGTGTGGTGCTGCCGTTGTTCCCTGAATTCCCGCCATTTCCATGATTACCGTTATTGTTTTCATTGCCATTATTTCCACCATTGTCGTTGGCTGCAATAACGATAGTCAAATCTCTCATATCCCTGCCGATATTATTGGAGGCTGTAACAGTGAATTTGTAAGTCCCCGCTTGCGTTGGAGAACCGGAAATAACCCCCGTAGCTTCTGCTAAATTCAGCCCCCATGGTAAACTCCCCTCGGTCACCGTCCAAGTAACTGGAGCATCCCCACTGGCTGTAAGCGCCTCTTGATAATTCTGATTTACTTTGCCGTTTTTCAAAGTGATGGTTGTAATCGTTGGCGCAGTACCAACCGGCTCTTCTTCTGCAATCTCAATCCTTAGCCATTGCTCACCGCTGCCATAATCATTCGTTGCCGCAACAGTGAACTCGTAATCTCCCGCCACTTGAGGCGTACCCGCGATCATGCCGGTGGCTTTATCCAGGTTCAAACCTAGTGGCAAGTCACCTCCACGGGCCTCCCAGGTCATCGGATCGCTTCCATATACTGCCAGCGTGACCGTATACTCTTGGCCAACTTTACCATTTGGCAGATTCTTGGTTATAATCTCTGGAGCGGTGCCCTCTGGTACATCTTGAGTGATTACTAGGCTTAATGTCTTTGAGTCGCTGCCTGCATCATTGTTCGCTTGAACTTTGAAAGTAAATTGTCCCCTCTGTTCCGGTAAGCCAGAGATAATGCCTGTCTCCTCATCCAGGCTTATGCCCTTTGGCAATTCACCATCTGTAATCGTCCATTTGATTGGCGCGTCACCTGCTGCGCTCAGAGCTGCTGAATAGGTTTGTCCAACTTGGCCATTTTCAAGTGAATCCGTCATAATCGTTGGCGCAGTACCTTGTTCATCTTCAATCCATTTTGCATATAATTCGGTATCGCTTGTTACAAGATCAGTAGCGAAATCCCACGCGTTGTTTAACTCTGCATCCCGGTACCAGCCGCCGAACACGGCGTCACCTTTTGTCGGGGCTTTCGGCTCGGTAATGGTACCGCCCCTGTCAGCGAACATCATCGCCACTTCACTGCCTCCGCCCGAATCAAAAGCTACGGCATAAGGGTTGTGCACACCGATCGACGGGCTTCTGCCGCCTAGTGGATTGCCGAAGAAGTCTGTTCTCTCTGTCATATGAGGCAAAGCATTCACGCGATCAACAAAGGGGCTTACCACTTCCACACCCGCACCATAGGCCAGGTTATTGCCATCAGCAAGACGGAATCCGCTCATTGCGCTGTAATCAAGCGTCGCAGCAGCGGTTCCGCTGTTGGCAATCCAATGCTCCGGTGCTGACTTATAGTCATTTAATATTGAATTTAATTCCTCTTCCGTGACATAGCGGTTGTCGGCTGCTGTTACACCTGCGCCCAGATACCCGCCGCCACCTGCATTCAGGCTGCCAAACAGATTTGCTGGATAAACTATGTTATTCGTAAACCGTCCGGCAATAAATGGAGCAGAGGTTCCTCCGCCCTTTAGGCCAACATTGCTGTTAGCCCCCGTATAGGCAAAAATATTATTTTGGAAATAAATATGCAAATTCGTCGCCGTTGGATCAAATACTAACGAGCTGCTATTTTTCAAGGGGGACACGATGACATTGTTATAGAATAATCCGCTGGACTCTTCGCTAGTGGAAGAACCCCCCGCAAGTAATAGAAGACTGTTGTAGCTTTTGTTAAAATCCGGGCTGCGTCCGTCGTTCACGCTGACATTATAACGAATGACGTTGCCCTTGGCGGCATTCATCTGCAAATACCAGCCGCCATAGTTATTTCGGCTATAGTTGTATTCGTAGACATTATCTTGGCAGTAATTATCAATATCCCAAGCCATACCATCATTACTTGCATGATAAGGATTATCTACCGATTCGTTATAGCGGAAGATTGTTCCTTTACTTGCCATAATCCACGCTGCGGCATAATTCTGCGAGCCAAGGTAGATTGGTGTATGATTATTGGGTCCCCAGTTCGATACCAGATTACCGCTCTTATCGCTCAAATAGCTGTATCCGCTGTCTGTGACCACATTTCGTTCCACCAGGGAGTTATTCCCGCCGGATATAACTATGCCATCTCCAACCGAGCTTGAAACCCAGTTGTTTCTAAACACAGCTTTTGATGCCCAAGGATAGCTAGAGTTGCTCCAAGTGATGCCTGTATGATTAGTCCCTGGATTACTAGGCCCATAGGCATTGTTGCGAATCCCTTCATTATCGCAGCGAAGGGTCTTGTTGCCTTCAACCAATACATCGACATAACCATTAATAATAATGCCGCCGGATACCTTGCTTGCTCCGTTTGCTTGGTGCAGGCCATTGACATCATGGACATAGTTATCGCGAATGACGATGCCTTGCATACGGGCATCGGCATAATCCTGAATATTAAACTGGCCTTGTCCCAGCTTGGAAATGCGCGACATTACAGCGATGCCGGAACGGCCGTCACCCGCTGTATTGCCGATGTTCGTTACTTCAATACCGCTGACCACCCAATAATTGACGTCATACAACTCAATCGCTCCGTTGACAGAAATTCCTGATGAGCTTGACGCTGTTCCTCCGCCATTAATAATCGGCCGTTGGTTAGGGTCGGTCGTATTATATTTAGTAAGCGTTATCGGATTTCCTTCTTCGCCGTTGCCACGCAGCCTGATTGGTTCATTCCATATACTGTTTGCATCCAAATAAATGGTAGAACCCGGTAAAAACACATATTCATTTATTTTGGAGATTGATTTCCAGGCTGTCTCCGGTGTGCGTCCATCGGCATGATCATCACCGTTATTGGAGATATAAAAGTCACGGACTTCACGAGGCGTAATAGTCAATTCGAATGTGATTTCGGCAGGGTTAAGGTCAAGTCGGATGATATATTTTCCAGGCACAATGTTGTTTCTGGCAAATGCATCTTTTTTGATCGTCAGCACATTGCCATTGACCGTATAATCCACGGCATGTTCAAGATCCACATCTCCGATTTTTACGCCCGCTAGATCTGCTAAATCAGGGTTTACAGTAACTTTATAATCATCCAGACCAATAACATAAGTGCTGTCCTCTGAGTGAGTATAGACTTTAGGCAAGAGCTTTAATGTTACCGATGCGGTTGCTGCCCGGGCTGTCACCTCACTATCCATGACATACACATCATCGATAAAATGCTTGTTCTGCATATCCTTGATCGTTCCGGCTTTATTGCCCCAGTTCGTAGCAAGCTGCAACCCATTAATATTTTTGATGCTGCTCACTACAGCTGTGTCGAATGGGCCGCCTTCTACGGTTTGTCTGTATATTTCTTTTCCATCAATTTTATAGGTTGTTCCCGCTGAGGTGACGAACCATTGGAATTTATGCCAGCCTTTGCTGCGCTTGGCGTCTACGGGATAGAATCTTCCGCTGGACCCGAACCTGACGGAATAATTCGTCATATTTTCCACCCAATTGCCATCCGTATTGCCATAATTAATTACGATATGCTCATTGGACGACGGAGTGAAGCCAAATACCGCGTGGTCACCGGAGGCCACTCCTCCATCATCGTAGTACCAGGCGGTAACAATCGTGGTCTTCCCATCAGCAGGAGCATAATTATAGGTGCCTGGGACAGTAGCCGCCTCGCCAGCCCCACTCGTTGTCGCCGCCTGCGTTCCGGTACGGGACATCACGCTGCTTTGAGCGTATCCGCCCACACCGGTTGTAAATTTCTTATCCCCTTCAAACCCATCGTAAAACATCATGTCAGACTTCTGGAAGTAATCGACCCTGACATTTACGGTGACCTCTTCGTTTTCTGTCGGAACATAACCTTTCTTAACCGTTACAAATCCGGCATCATCAATTTCAATTTTATCTTTGTCTTGATCCGCTGGACTGAAGCTGATGTGATCTGCAACGAAAACATCCGCCGTGTCGACGATGAGTCGCGCACTCTCTCCTGCCCGCAAGGTTTCATTCTGACGTACTAACGCAACATTGGCTGAATAAGCCGCACTCTCCCCTGATTCCTCAGAATCCAGGAAGCGCGTCGTTGCGCTGCCAATCGCCTTGACTTTAAACGTATCATTCAGGCTTGGAGACAGAGCCGCATCAGTTCCTGTTACAGCAACAGGGCTTCCATTAGCCGCTCCGCCACTGACAAGCTGAACCGAATACGCCGAAGCATTAGCGACGCGATCCCAGGTAGCATAGGTACCGTTCCATCTGACATTCACCGGTGCAGATAAGCTCTCGATCGTCAATATGCCGGCTGCCGCAGCTTCTTCACTGATATTTCCTTCCGCATTAATGACAATGGCTGTCACGGTGTAGTCGCCTGCCCCCATTGCCCTCGCATATGGCAGAACATGATGCCTTTCATGATTGTTAATCTGATCGAGTCCTCCATTTTTGGATAAATAATAACCAACGGGTTCGCCGTCTTTGAACAACGTGACAAGGGTATCACCGTAATTGGAGCCACCGGTATAAATACCCGTGTTCGGGTCAAGTATCGGATGAATTGGCGCATTCACCTGTGTATTTGTATGAATTAACAACGGTGCCGCTTGCGATTTCATCACGACCCCCTCGGCCGAAGACACCAGGCAATAATAAAACTTGCCTTGTTGTGCAGCCGAGTCCACGCTTGGCAGCGTTAATGCTGCAGCATTTCCTCCGGCGACCTGCGTCGCATTCAAACCGGTCTCATCATCAGATACATACCATTGGAATGCTGCGGCAGCCGCCGATGCCGCAACGCTAAATACAGCTGTTTCGCCTTGGTTCACTTTTGCCGCTGTGGGCCCAGTCAGAATCTCCAAATCCGATAATCCGCCCGGAGGCACTAAGTTCAATGTGAGCGTTCTTGTGCCTGTAACGGTGGGAGTATCTTTAACAACATAAAAGTCATCTATTAGATGCTTGTTATTAACATAAGCATTGTTGCCTGATTGGTTATTCCATCCTCCAGCTATTTTAGGTTGAATGGTGGTACCGCTCTTCATCGCTTTATAAATATCATGCTGGGCCGATTCGGATACTCGATTTCCGTCAATTTCCAAGGTCGCACCATTGGGTGTAATAAGCCACTCAAATTTATGCCAGCCTGTGGAACGTTCAACTCCGCTGTCTTTCCAGCGTTTCGCCGCTGATCCTGCGGATGATGGCGCATACGCCCAAGTATATTTGGTTGGGTTATGGATAACATCAGCCTGTGAACTTTGATAGAAGGTCCCGGCATAGGTGGCATTTTTGCCATCAAGAATGCCAAATTGGGTTCTGGCAGTCGCTGTCTGTTCCTCATCCGGATAAGGGTCGTAATACCAAGCCGTCATTTTATAATTGCTTCCAGCCGGTAAAGCTACGTCTTGGTTTACATTTTCAGTATTGGTTGTGCTCGCCGGTGTAATCGCTTTCAATCCGGAGCGGGATTGAGCATCGGATAGGGAAAATGATGTTCCTAGCTTGCTCGTTGACGTTAGCGGACCATTGTTGTTCTCGAAGTCCTCCATAAATAACACGTCAGCATCATGATAATAACTCGCTGTGGCTGTGAGTGTTACAGGAATGCCTGGATCCCCCGGGGCAGCAAAGGTATAACCGTTAGCCAATGTCACGTTTCCGTTATCATCGATGGTCAGCAGGCTTGGGTTGCTCGAATCATAGCTAAACTCATCGATCACCGGTCCTTTGACAAGACTGCTTACTGGCGAGCCTTTATAAGTAAGGTTCACTCGGCCTGCAAGCTCTGAAGCTTGCGTCAATTCCAGTACAACAGAGTCAAATGATTCTACTGATCCCCCTGCAGCTGAAACTTCAGCTGTAGACACCAAGCCAGGCAGACCAGAGAATGTCAAAGCTGCTGCAGTGACGATGGATAGAGCTTTTTGCATCCATTTTGATCGTCTCATTTGGCAATCTCCCTTTCTTAAATTAATATTTATATAATCAATCTGCATCTATGAAATAGACACAGAATTATATAAAGATAAGGACATAAGGATTTTATCTCATCGCTAATTCTCCGAAATCATTGCCGTTATACACGATCTTCGCTTTCTCAGCCCTGGTTGCAATGAACGTTCGCAAATCGGATTCTGCCCGTCCGTAAATGATCGAATCTTTCACTTCCTCTGGGGTAAGCCTGGTTATTTCCGGCTTGGTCAGCAAAGTGGCAATCGCATCCTCGCCCATATATTTGCCGGTGACCGTCTCGCCGACAGAAATCGCTGCTAATGACTCCCAGAAATCAAGAGATTCCGTATCCTCTTTGGAGATGTCCCAGCGATTTAATATTTTCTGCTCCATAGCCTGTCCATTCGTTGCAAACATTACCGCTAATTCATCTGCTATGCGAACGTATTCTTCGCTCCTTGAAGCATATTCAGCTTGCAACTCAGCAGCGCTCATTTTAGTTTTTTTGACCTGGGTTTCGACCAAATCCGGCCAGCGGGCGCTGCTTACATATTGCATGTATTGGTATTGATCAAATGCAGGCAATCCGTAGTAGGTCTCCCCTGTGTCTTCCAGGCCAACCCGCTTCTTGTTTTCGTCTTCCATGGCAGATTTCAGCTCAGCGAAGCTTTTGTACTGGGCAATCTTCCGTTCGTCGGCTATAATCTGCTCCTCTTTGGCCCTTAGCAAAGCGGTCATTGCAGCTTTTTTGGCATACTCGGATGGCGTTTCGTTATTATCGCCGTACCGACGTTCCCAGAAGCCCTGGTCTACTTCGGCCCCATAGGTTCTGTAGAAATAATCCACAGTGACTGCCCGCTGTTCGTTCAGATAGGATTGAAACTCCTCGTCTGTCACAGCATATCCATCTACCGTAAACAACCAATTCTCAGGCAAGATCTCTTTTTTGTTCGTGAACAGCATCATCAAGATAGCAAGCACGATTAGCATTACTGCGATAAGCAAAATAACTACGGTTGGTTTTCGTCTGATTACATCCATTCCCCCACCCTCCTAGTAAGATGAAGTTTGTTGATCATATTGATTGGATATTATAGAATGGGCGCTCCACAAATGTAAGCGCTTATTTTGACTGAAGAAAAACATATTTGACCAAAAAAATACCCCCAGTTCGCAATTGTGCGAATAACTGGAGGGTAACACTGAAATAAGTTGGCTACTCTTCTCCCTGAGCCTCCGGGGAACCCGAGTGATCGGCAAGACGATTCAGCCGCTCCAACTGGTAACCATATTCGTAAATTTCCGCAGATACAATCGATAACCGCAATGCCCCGTCAATGCGCTCCGCATATCTCTCCAGCATCTCTGATAGGAACCGATCGTTATTCTCGGCGAATTCCTTCGCTTCCAGTGAATTAGGCTTCAATTTGTTGTCAAATTTCAGCATAATATGCTCATGGAATTTAATCATTTGCTCCAGATGCGCATCAAACGCCTTGTTCAACTCGGCAGAGCGAACGGCCTGAAAATAATGCTGCTCAATCGCGTCCAATACTTCATAGCCTTTATGGAGCGTCTTCAGCATTTGCTTGTAAATGACCAGCTGGCGACTTTCACTAAACTTGGGCTTCCGCAGCCTTTTCTGGTCTTCCTCCATCAGCTTGTATTTCTCGCTCAGCGAGTTGACCGCATCCTCCAGGGAGCGCTTCTCCTGATGAATTACGGTCTCCTTGATCTCATCCGAGACGGCTGTTCGAAGCAGGAGGGAGAGCTGTTCAAAAGCTTTCCTGATCAGCCCTTCATATTGGACCTTAGGTTTCGGCGGAATAATAAGGATATTGATAATAAACGCCGATAAGATGCCAATCAAGCTGAGCGACAGACGATTCAGAGCAAACACCCATTGTCCCGAGGCCTCCATCACGGATATGACCGTTACTAAGGTAACGCCAATGGTCTCGCCCATTTTCAGTTTGAGACAGATCATGATCACGATAATACATACGAGTCCAACCGCAATCGGTTCATTGGAGAACAGCATCCCGCCCAGCATCGCTAATACCGCGCCGAGCACGTTCGTCTGCAGCTGATCGATTAGATATCGCCAGGAGCGATAAATCGACGGCTGCATTGCAAAAATAGCTGCGATCCCGGCCATCAAAGGCGGAGATAAATTCAGCCACATTACGGCATATAGCGCGAGCGTAACTGCGAGTCCTGTCTTGAGCATTCTTGCGCCAAATGTCATTTATATTCCTCCCAACGATGGCAACATCTACTTACATCATAAACGTTTTCATCGACATCATTCTTCTTTGCATTCAGTTTGCGGCAATTTTTTAGCTGATATTAAGCTTTCTTTCAGATATCATTCAGTTTTTTTGTCAAGACTGAGCAATAGCAAGACCCAAAATATTCTATACGAAGGGATGAGAAAAGTCTATGAAACAACTGCTTACCTTAGCGTTAAGCGGAGTGACAAGCATGCTGCTGTTATTCGGCGCTTTTGTACCTCTGGCATCTGCCGCATCTGCGGAAGGCGCTGCTGATCCGAATGCGACGCAGATCTCGCAGGACCACGGCAAGCATGGCCATCACCATGGCTGCCGCGGCGGACATATTCTTGGCGATTCCGCCAAGCTGCTTGGCATAGAGCCCAAAAGCCTTGTCCAACAATTAAAGCAGGGTAAGACATTGCTCCAGATTGCCCAGGCGAATAAAGGCTGGAGTGAACAGGAATTCATCAAGAGATTGACGGAGTCCGCGACGCTTCATATCGATCAGGCCCTCGCGCAGGGCAAAATTGATCAGGCCAAAGCGGATAAGCTGAAAGCCGGCCTTCCGGAAAAATTGAAGAAAGCCGTAAATCGTACCTGGAAAGATAAGCCTCGCAGCCAGCCAACTACAGATTATCAGAATAACAAAATTAACTGGATCCCGCCACAGGCTTAAGCAACAAAAACAGGAGTGTCGATCTTCTCATCGGCACTCCTGTTCTAATGGTGCATTTTATTTCAATTTCATGTCTAATTTACTTAGTCTTGGCAACCTTGCTTCTAAGCCGCTTCGGTGAAATATCCTCTACAGGAACCTCTAACACGTCCAGCAAAAACATGAAGACCGGTACGCCAACGATAAGGCCCCAAACTCCAAAGAAATGCTCGGATACAAGCAGGATCAAGAAGGTGTAGAAGATCGGTAAATGCGTCTTATTGGACATAAACTTCGGATTCAGGACATAAGTCTCCGCCGCGTGTACGATAGCAATCATGATCAGCACATAGATGATCTTGACCAGCCCGCCAATTTTAAAGGCAATCGCACATAGTGGAATCAAGGAAATAATAACCCCCATGACCGGAATAAGACCGAGCAGGAAGATCATAATGCCGAGGGCGAACAAATTCGGGAAACCAAAAATCCATAGAAATATCGTCGAAAGCAGTGAGTTCACCAACGCAATCAGAAATTGCACTTCAATTACTTTACCGAAGGAATGAACAAATTTCTTTCCGAAATACTCCAATTCCACGAAAAGACCAGACAGACGGCTCTCTTTGAATTTGGAAGTAAAATTCGTCACCTTTTCTTTTTCAAGCAGGAAGAACAAGCTTAAAATGATCGCGATGAACAGATTCAGGCTCCACTGGCCGATATCGGTAGCGGTCTTGAGCAGGAAATCAAAGCCCTGACCGAGATACTTCGTAATGTCGATGTCCTGGATCGATTCCACCAGGAAGTTAAGAATAATATTGTCCGGCAGATTAGTTGGAGGGTTGCTGTAAAAAGAGAGCACCTGGTTGACCAGATCGGTAAGCTCCTCAACAAAAACAGGCAGGTAATAATAGATCGTAGTCGCCAGCCCGCCGACCATTAGCACGTATATTAATAATACGGTAATTTTTCGATTAATCTTGAACAATTTGTCCACATGTCTCGTTATGAACCGATGCAGGCGATTAATCAAATAGGTGAGAATAAATGTAATGAGAATCATGTTAAGCATACTGCGGGATACGTAGAGCACGAAGATGGCGACCATTAGTGCCAGTACCCTGCGGAATCCGGGCATTTGAAACAACTCTTTAAAAAATGTCATTATAAGCGACCTGCTCCTTCATCAATGGACTAAAGCAAAATATAGATTAATCTTAAGCTAGCGCCTGCTACAAAGCAAGAACCAAGCTGTAATTTTACATTTTGTTAACATCGTTCTATATTACTTTAAAGTTATAACGCGTCTCCGTGTACGCTTGCCATTTTATAATCTCAGGCATATAATTTCGTAAATAACTTTTGAATATACTGTTAACCATGACAATGATGGAGAAAAGTAAGTGGATGCGTCCTGACAGGGACGGCGGTGCCGAAGATTGAGAGCACCCCGCGGGAGCCGCGCTGCTGAAGTTCACTCCGGAGTTGGTTCCTGAGCGCTTGCAATCGCAGGTAGGGAATTCCGGCCGCACACCGTTATCTGTGTCTAGAGCTGAGAAACAAGAAGGTTGTCTAACAAGGGTGGTACCGCGGAGAAATCCGTCCCTTGATGGACTGCCTTTTTTTGTTTAGAGAAGCGTTTCACGGGTTATCAGAGGACTCGCAAGTAAAAACATTAATCAAAATAAGAAAATGAGGAGTGTCGAAAATGAATGCTAATTTAGAGGAATTGCGCACTAAACTGGATACGGTCAACAAGGAGCTGCTGAGACTGCTTAATGAACGTGCAGAAGTCGTTCAAGCCATCGGAGAGATCAAGGAGAAGCAAGGCGTGCCTAAATTCGATCCGGTGCGCGAAAGAAAAATGCTGGATGAACTGACCGCTCTTAATCCCGGACCTTTTAGAGATGCCTCGATCAAGCATATTTTCAAGGAGATATTCAAAGCTTCTCTGAATTTACAAGAGGAAGAACACAAGCGTCAACTGCTTGTCAGCCGTAAGAAACAGCCGGAGAATACCATCATCGATGTTAAAGGCAATCTGATCGGCGGCTCGGCACAGGTGATGATCGCGGGCCCTTGCTCCGTAGAATCTTACGAGCAATTGCGTACTGTTGCCGCAGCTTTAAAGGAAGCTGGCATCAAAGTGATGCGAGGCGGCGCGTTTAAGCCAAGAACTTCCCCTTACGACTTCCAGGGCTTAGGCGTTGAAGGCCTGAAGATGCTGAAAGAGGTTGCCGATGAGTTCGGTCTGGCGACGATCAGTGAAATTGTTCATCCCGGACACATTGAGCTTGCTGAGCAATACATCGATGTCATTCAGATCGGCGCTCGCAATATGCAGAACTTCGAACTGCTGAAAGCAGCTGGCGAAGCAAAAATTCCGGTTCTGCTCAAGAGAGGCATCGCGGCTACGCTGGAAGAATTCGTACATGCAGCCGAATATATCGCAGTTAAGGGCAACACCCAGGTGATGCTGATTGAGCGCGGGATCCGCACTTACGAGAAATGGACTCGCAACACCCTGGACATTTCCGCTGTTCCGCTGCTTAAGCAAGAAACTCACCTGCCAGTGCTCGTCGATGTGACCCACTCCACAGGACGCAAGGACATACTGCTTCCATGCGCCAAAGCTGCGCTGGCGGCCGGTGCAGACGGGATCATGGTCGAGGTGCACCCCGATCCGCAGACCGCGCTGTCCGATGCCGCTCAGCAGCTTGACATTCCGCAATTCCAGCAGCTGTGGGAAGGAATGCGCACTTCCGGGTTGTTCACGGAATAAGTATTTAAGAAGTCCGCTTGTCAGCACCAAAGCTTATGGCATCCAACTGAAGCGTTGTTTTATACGCCTCAGTTGGATGAAGCCAGGGCCTGAGGAGCGAGCTCCAAGTTTTGCAGCAGTCCACAGACCACTTCGGATCATTCATTTCAGCCGTGCTGATGAAATTCTGTATCGCCAGAAAATCGGCCTTTGGGTCACGCTGCTGCTTGAAGGGCTCGATCGGTTTTCTTATCAAAATTGGACAGGTTTTACGCAGACCGGCTTGGATACTTCAGCCGCATGTCCGGTGAACGTCAGCTTGCCGCTGCTGCGATCGATTCGAAACAGCACCAGATTGTTAGAATCCCGATTCGCGGCAAGCAAATGCTCACCGTCCGGCGTAATCGCAAAGTGACGCGGATGTTCTCCCTCTGAGGAGATGAATTCAACCAAGGTCAACTTCCCGGTCTCCGCATCAATGGCAAATTGAACGATGCTGTCATGACCGCGGTTAGAACCATACAAGAAACGGCCATCCTGTGAAATTGCTACTTCAGCTGTCGTATTCTCTCCTTGGAAACCAGCCGGCAATGTCGATACTGTATGAAGTTCAGTCAAGCTTCCGCTTTCCGCATCAAAGCTAAACGCCGAGAGAGAGGAACCTACTTCATTAATAGAATAAAGCCACTTCCCCTTCGGATGGAACGCCATATGACGCGGACCGCTAGCCGGCTGCATCACAGCTTCATTTCGATACACCAGCTTGTCCTGTGCTTGATCCAGCTCATATACTTTAATTCGATCGAGTCCCAGGTCGGCCACCAGCGCAAAACGGTTATTCGGGCTGAATTGAACGGAATGCGGATGCGGGCGATCCTGCCGTTCTGGATCCGCTCCATGACCTGTATGCTGCTGTACATCGGACACGCCGCCCACCGTACCATCCTCTGCTATCTTCACCAAGCCTACATTACCACCATGATAGCCTGATACAGCCAAATAGCTGCTGTGATGATCCAACTGAATATGAGAGCTGGAAGGCTGGATCGTAAATCGACGATTAAGCTCTGTCAGCTTGCCCAACATAGGATCAATGGAATAACAGACCACTTCCCCAATCCTCTCTTCGTTCTCATTCTTCGTCTCCGCAATTGCATAGAGCTTCTTCCCCTGCTTGTCCACGCTTACAAAGGTGGGGTTCTTCAACCCGGCTGCCCTATCCAGACACTTCATTTCACCATTGGCCAAATCCAGCTCATACATATATATTCCAGGGTCGGTTGACTCGGCATAAGAACCGACGAATAACATTAATTTCTCTGACATCAAGATACACTCCTTCTTCTATAAATAACGTCTTGATATACGTCTTCTTATTTTTTCTTACTTTAGTCAAAAAGTCCAGCCCTATTCCCGGTTTGCCTCAAGATCGCTCAAAAAGTCCGCTATCCATGCTCATAGCATTGCAGCTTCAACAGGATAAAACCTAAAAAATTAGAGCTAAAAGCCCATAAAAGCAAAAATCCCCTGTTCAAAATAATTAAAATATGATATACTGTAAGCGCTTCCACAACATCTTCTGAAGGGGGTTTTAGAATGATGACTGTCGGACTAGAGGAACGGGATGTTTATGAGGATCTTGATCCGCATGACACGTATTTCTTCAAAATTGGGGGTCATGGCCTAGTTTGTTTTCATGGCAGAAACTACAGTATAAAAAAGAGACTCTCTGCCGAGCAAACCTCAACAATGATCTCGGATACTTCGTTTTATCGGATTAGCACGAACTGCTATGTGAACCTGTTCAAAATTTCTGAAATTCGAGACAACATGCTCTTATTCCGGGATGAAATCCATGGAATCAAGACCATTACGGTGCCACGCAGAAATTTGGAACAAATCCGGCGCTTGCTTCCTCACAACAGAGACACCCAAATCGATCCGATCCATCGGGTTGGATAGTGACTCTTGTGCTTAGGCACCGGGAAGCAAAGCGCAAAATAACAAACAGCCGGAAGGCGTCGCAATGACGCTCCGGCTGTTTGTTATTTTGCCACCAATATTGCCTGCCGATAATATAGTCCTTATTTGACCATATCCTTCAAATAAATTCTTGTCGTCTCTTCCCAAATCTCGCCTGGGGCGAGACTGAACAAGCCAACTTCATCGGCAGGAAGATCCATATTCGGCGCGTTCACCAGATTGATCTGCGGCTCAGGACAGAAGAACTTGCCAGAGGCCCCATTATTCCAGATCATCCATTGCTTATAAGAGGTGCCTACATCATATACCAGCGTAGTACCCAGCTTCGTATCGGTAAGCTCCATCCGGTTCCTTCCGTTTTGCGGCACAGCCGTATAGTGGTTATCCATGGACATAAAATAAGGCGATACGCCGCTGCTCTTCATCTTCAGCTCGCCGTCCGAGAGTGTCTGATATTGGCCGGTTGGCAATTGTCGTTCATTCAGCTCCCAGCGCTCTCCGATCGTCAGCTTCAAGGAGCAATCAGCCTCGGTGCTGCCCGGCGCAAATGGCGCGTTTATGGCCGTATGGAAAGCAAACAGGCAAGGCATCTCCGTCTCCCCGTCATTCTTCACGAACAACTGCTGCGACAGCCCTTCCCCGCTTAATGCATATCTCAGTTTAACCGTAAATTTAAACGGCAAATACGAATACATCATATGCTGCTCATCGATCGTCGCCTTAACAACAACATAGCTCTCCTCGGGGGTCTGACCCAGGTCTACAACTTCCCAAGCGCTTGTATGTAAATATCCATGCAGATGATTGCCGGTTGCCGGCTCATTAATCGGAAGCTGGTGTACCTTTCCTTGCCAAGGGAACCTGCCATCCTCATAGCGATTTGGCGGATAAAGCACCGGAATTCCGTGAACACCCGGATTGCTCTTAAACGCCTCCATCTCGGCTTCCTCAGGCTCGCGCAAAAAACGGTAACCGTTTTCTAAATCTCGAAATGCTATTAAGTTGCCGCCGATTCCCGGCAATAATGCCGCTTCATAGCTGCCATATCTAAGCCATACTGCCGGCTCTCCATGAAATTCCCCTTTAAAGGCTTGATGATTCATCATTTACGAAATCTCCCTTCCCTGCCAACTTGTCTGATTGGTAAGGATTATACAGAATCGATCCATAAAAGTCACCATCAATGCGCATAAAAGTCACTAATAATTACATACTTCAAATGACAGATATATCACCTCGCCCCAATGACGGTTCTTTTACCAACATTACTATCAGAAATGGAGGGTTACACCGCTAATGATCAGACCTGCTAGTCAAAAAGCTCTTCTCTGTGCAGCGGCATTGCTTCTGCTTACCGCTTGCATAGGCTGCTCCAGACAGCCTGCAGGACCTAAGGTCTCCTCTGTACCAAACCAGGCTGCCCATGAACATCTGATTCGGGCCGATCTGGTCAAGGATACGAACGGGATCAATTGGATTCCACTGCAATCCGTTGCCAAGGATCTTGGACTGCGAATTAAGGAAAAGGATGGGAAAGTCAAACTTGGCTATACAGATGCCATGTATGAACTGATGCCGGATCACTCCAAAGCTCTCTCTTACGGCAAAGAGATCATCCTCCCTGACGCGCCTATCCGCCAGAACGGAAGCATTTACGTTACAGCAAACTCGCTATCCAAGCTGCTTGGGACAAAGGTGCAGACCGATGGGCGGGATGGCCGTCACGTCAGGGTCGGGGCTTTAGGCAGCGCCAATCCGGTTCCCCATGCGACTGGTACGGACGAGCCGCAGAAAATCAACCGTTACAATATTTTTAGCGTTGGCGGAAACAGAGATGAGCTCGTTGCTTATGCCAAGAAATTCATGGGGGTTCCTTATGAATTTGGGGCGAAGCCCTATGAAGAATCGAAGAAATTCGACTGCTCCTCCTTCACCCAGCACGTATTCAAGCAATTTGGAGAATCGCTGCCAAGGCTAGCCAGAGACCAGGCTCAGCTCGGTTCATCCGTCACTCGCGACGAATTACAGAAGGGCGATCTTATCTTCTTTAGCGTACCAGGCCGATTCGAAAATGATAAAATCGTCGGACATGTAGGCATATATATCGGCAATGGCCAGATGATTCATACTTGGGGAGATCCCGGGGTGCAGATCAGCTCCGTTGATAGCGGATACTGGAAAGAACATTTACTGTCGATGCGCAGAGTTTCCTAAATTATCATTTCTTGAGTATGCGCCAGGGGGCTTATGAATCAGAGTCCCCTGGCTCTTTTGTGGAGGAAGAATGAATATTATGACCAGCATTTCCATTCCCGCACAATACACAGTATAATAATTAATAGAGTTAATCTCGCATTTACATAATCATAGTTCATAATCAGAGGAGATAATCATGAGTGATTTGAAGAAAGCCTATGAATTGCTGGGTCTCCCCGAAAATGCCTCGCGGGAAGAAGTTGAGCGGGTCTTTGATATCGAATTGAGGAAATCGCGCTCCAAATCTTCTGAGCAAGACTTCGATATGAAATTGAAGGCTTATAAGCTGATTACCGGTTCAGAAGACCGCCAGAAGATTGAAGAGAAAAGCCGCGAAAGGTTTCAGAAATGGGGCAGATTTGCCGGCACTGCAGAGAAGGTTGAAGAATTTTTCCGCATCTACAGAACCCATGTTATCGTTGGAATTATAGCTGTCATTGTTCTTACCGCTGCTACTGTCACCTTTGTCAATCATCGTCAGGAGCAGAAGCGCCTGGCTGCGCTGCCTCCGATCGACCTGTCGATCATGTATCTCGGCAACTTTATGAGCGATATGGATAAAGGCGGTGATGAAGGGCTCGAACAGGCGATGCTGGAGCAATTCCCGGAATGGAAGCGTCTCAAGCTGACGATGACTTACCTGCCTTCATCCGATCAGTCTATGGGTGGAGCGGATATGGCTTACCAGCAAAAAGCGATGGCCATTTTGGCTACGGAGAAGCCAGATATCTATATTCTTGATCAGTCCTCCTATGACTGGATCGGCGGCAGCGGTGTCCTGGAAAAGCTGGACGAGGAGGCTAACGGCATTCTCAAACCGTTGTTAAATGAAGAAAACCAAATTATCGGTCGCGGTGAAGAAGATACCGAGGACCATGTGTATGCGATTGACATCACCAACAGCAAGCTGGCCGATCAGCTTCCGCTCGGCAAACAGCAGATGATCGTTGGCCTCCGGGGAGGCTCGGAAAATCGTGATAATGCGATTCATTTCATAGAGCGTTATTTACAGGAAGCCACAACCAAATAATCATCTGCTAACATCCCGAAGTCACAAAAATTTCCGACTTCGGGATATTTTTATGCTAAGGTAAAATACGAGATTGATTTACAGTCGTTCATCAACTAAAATAATGGTATAAACGCGCGTTTATAGAAAGTAGGGATTACTAATGCGCAGCGAAGATATCGCTAAATTAGCTGGGGTTTCCCGCAGTACCGTATCACGGGTGATC
Organism: Paenibacillus sp. 79R4; assembly: GCF_013393165.1. Lineage (NCBI taxonomy): Bacteria > Bacillati > Bacillota > Bacilli > Caryophanales > Paenibacillaceae > Paenibacillus > Paenibacillus sp. 79R4. The sequence goes on from NZ_QJOT01000010.1 coordinate 72,256, forward strand.
AACAACTATCCCAATGTTCCGGAGACAACCAAAGCCAAGGTACTAAGAGTAATTGAGCAATATCAGTATGAGCCGAACAGCTTCGCTCGTGCGCTTGCCGGCAAACGGACGGACACCATTGGACTATTTGCGATCAGTATGAACGAGAAGGAGAATGCAACTCGCATTTATCAGAATAGCTATTTTGCTCCGATCGTCGATCTGGTTGTTGATACCGCCAACGCACGCGGCTTCTACGTACTCATTCATACGGTATACTCCCCTGGCGACTTCCAAAAGATCAAGCAGGCATTCTTGCAAAAGCGCATTGACGGCGGAATCCTGGTAGGAACCCAGAAGGATATCGAGCTTGTGCGCGAGCTGGTAAGCCAAGACGCTCCCCTTGTTCTGATTGACTATGACGTCTCAGAGATTATAGCTGAGCGCCTGAACAAGAACCATCTGGCGATTATCAACTCGATGGACTATGAGGGGACTGTCGAAGCGATCGAGTACCTGATTGGCCTGGGACACCAAGAGATTGGAATCCTCAAAGGAAGGATGAGTACCTTCTCCGGACGGGAGCGCTATGCAGCGTTTGAGACCACATTGCTCAACCATGGCCTTACACTGCGGCATGATTACGTTCTTGAAGGCGAATTTCTGAAGGAAACCGCCTACGAGGAAACTGAGAAACTTATCAAGCGTGGCAAACTGCCCACCGCTTTGTTCTGTTCCAATGATGATATGGCCATCGCAGCAATGGAAGCGTTCGCAAAACATGGAATCCATGTTCCGAACGATATCTCGATCATCGGCTTCGACGATACGCAGCTCGCTTCCACGATTAGCCCTAAGCTGACCTCCGTCCGCCTGCCTATTGACGATATGGCCAAGAGTGCTGTAGAGAAGGTCATCGGGCTCTGCAATAACGACGAAGCCAGCTTCAGCAATGTAAGCTTTCCGACCAGGCTCGTCATTCGGGATTCCTGCAAGCTGGCCGCTAGATAATACAGGCTAGCTCGTTGTTCATTAGAGTTCTTCCTCTTCCCTGTTGAAAGCAATAGGCGTCTTGCCATGAAGAGGAAGATATTTTTTAGCTCTTATTAACGCGCGTTCACAAATTGAAGGGAGAGCATCTGTTATGAAATTTGGACATTTCGACGATACCCGCAAAGAATACGTAATCAACACGCCGCAAACGCCTTACCCATGGATTAATTACTTGGGGAATGAGCAGTTCTTCGGACTTATCTCCAATACAGCTGGAGGTTATACCTTCTATCGTGATGCCCGTCTGCGCAGAATTACACGTTATCGCTATAATAACGTCCCTGTCGATATTGGCGGACGTTACTATTATCTGCGTGATCATGACAATGGCGACTTCTGGACGCCCGGATGGATGCCGGTCAAGCGGGAGCTGGATTTCTACGAATGCCGTCATGGTCTGGGTTATACGTCGATCACAGGTGAACGCGGCGGCATCTCCGTCAATCAGCTCGCTTTCGTCCCGCTCGGATATAACGGCGAGGTTCATCGCTTGACGGTCAGCAATACCAGCGATAGCGCCAAGACCGTCTCTCTCTTCTCTTTTGCCGAATTCTGTCTCTGGAATGCACAGGATGATATGACGAACTTCCAGCGCAATTTCAGTACAGGTGAAGTCGAGGTGAAGGATTCTGTTATCTACCATAAGACCGAGTATCGCGAACGTCGCGACCATTATGCTTTCTACTCCGTCAACCGCAGCATCGATGGCTTCGATACGGACCGTGAATCATTTGTCGGCCTGTACAACGGACTGCATGAACCGCAAGCGGTTATCGCAGGTCAAGCGAATAACTCAATAGCGAGCGGCTGGTCTCCGGTCGGCTCCCATCAAATCAAGCTGCCGCTGGCTCCTGGTGAGGAGCAGAACCTGATCTTCATTCTCGGTTATGTTGAGGTTGCTGAAAATGAGAAATGGGAAGCGCCTGGCATTATTAACAAGAAGCCTGCGGAGGCCATGATCAAGCAATTCTCCACCGATGCCGCTGTCGATCAGGCGATGGCTGACCTGGCTGCATACTGGGATGGGCTGCTCAGCAAATACCAGATCGAAAGCCAGGATGATAAGCTGAACCGGATGGTGAATATTTGGAACCCATATCAGTGTATGGTCACCTTCAATATGTCCCGCTCCGCATCTTACTTTGAATCCGGCATCGGCCGCGGCATGGGCTTCCGTGACTCCAACCAGGATCTGCTGGGCTTTGTGCATCAGATTCCGGAGAGAGCCAGGGAACGGATTCTTGATATCGCCGCGACTCAGTTCGAAGATGGCAGCGCCTATCACCAGTACCAGCCGCTGACCAAGAAAGGCAACAATGAGATCGGCAGCGGATTTAATGACGACCCGCTCTGGTTGATCTCGGGAACAGCCGCTTATATTAAGGAGACCGGCGATTTCAGCATTCTCGATGAACAGGTGCCGTTCGACTCCAACCCGGATAACACAGCTACGTTGTTTGAGCATTTGAAGCGCTCCTTCTATCATGTCGTCCACAATCTTGGCCCGCATCAATTGCCGCTCATTGGCCGTGCAGACTGGAACGATTGCCTTAACCTGAACTGCTTCTCCACCGAACCTGGTGAATCCTTCCAGACAACAGCCAACATTGAAGGCCGTGTCGCGGAATCCGTCTTTATCGCTGGTTTATTCGTATTCGTCGGTCCGGATTTCGTGGAATTATGCCGCAGTCGAGGGCTGGATGAGGAAGCGAACGAAGCCGTGAAGCATATCGACACGATGCGCGCCTTCACGCTGGAGCATGGTTTTGATGGGGACTGGTTCCTGCGTGCCTATGATCACTACGGTGATAAAGTCGGCAGCAAAGATAATCAGGAAGGCCAAATCTTTATCGAGCCGCAAGGCATGTGCGTCATGGCCAGAATTGGTGTTGAAGGCGGCCAGGCGGAGAAGGCGCTACGTGCGGTGGAACAACGGCTCGATACGAAATATGGCATCGTATTGCAGCAGCCGCCTTATTCCAAGTACTACATCAATCTTGGAGAAATATCCAGCTATCCTCCAGGCTATAAGGAGAATGCCGGTATTTTCTGCCATAACAATCCATGGATTATGATCGCAGAGACTGTGCTGGGTCATGGAGATCGAGCCTTCGAGGTCTATTCCAAGATCGCTCCGGCATATCTGGAGGACATCAGCGACATCCACCGGACCGAGCCTTATGTCTATTCGCAAATGATCGCCGGCAAAGATGCCGTTCGCCATGGTGAAGCGAAAAACTCCTGGCTCACAGGGACAGCCGCCTGGAACTACGTGGCAATTACGCAAGCGATTCTCGGGATTCAGGCGGATTTCACCGGCTTGAAGATCGACCCTTGTATCCCGGCTGACTGGGACAGCTTCAAGATCACTCGCGCGTTCCGCGGTGATACTTACGAGATCGAGGTCCACAACCCTGAGCATGTATCCAAAGGGGTGAAGAGCATTTCCATAGACGGCCAGTCTATTAAAGGAAATGTCATCCCCCCTGCCGGAGATGGCGCTGTACACAAGGTTAGCGTCGTGATAGGCAGCCATAACGATTAATTTGTACTTCTAATTCGTCCATTTTCGGGCGAGGTAGAAAAACCTGCAGATGGTATTATCCCCTTTAATCAGACCGGGGGAATACCGGACATGCAGGTTTTTTATTTTCCCATAAAATTTGAAATTCATATTGAAGAGAAATTATCCATCTGCTATAATCTGAAATGAAATTTCATTATACAATATATTTTTGACATAATATTTCTAAATGAAATTAACTTACAGAATATTGATTTATCTATCGATTTGCTTCTCCTCTGTTTGGATTGAACAACTATCACTATGGCAAGGAGGTGATCTCTGGCTCACAGTGCTTGGTTTCAGTTATCTGATCATTTGAAGGAGAGAGTTAATTGACCAATTATCCAAGTGTGAAACGTATGTTGGCCACAGTCCTCGTTCTTTTGCTGCTGCTGAGTTTATGCACGAACACTTTTGTAAGCGCTTCACAAAACAAGTCGAATTCTGCTGCATTAACCTATGCCTCCACAGTACCTAATGGCGAACCTTCCGATCCAGATCAAACAGAGCCCGCCGATCAAGTGATCCCCCCTGAAGACACAAATAATGGGCCTCCCGCTATAGAGGAGCCGGATACGGGAACAAGTCCTGATGACTCAGACTCCGGCATAGATAGCCCAGCTCCGGAGATAGAAACACCGCAGGTCCCCTCCCAGCCCACAGATACCGAGACCGCTGAGAATGAGAACAAACTCCATGTCCCTGCTGAACTCCTGGCCGAAGTAAGCAGGCTGGAAATCCAGTCGGATCATCTCATGATGGAATCAGGAACAAGCCAGCAATTTACCGTAAGTTTCTACGACGAGAACGGTCAGGAAGTAAGTGTAGCCGATGGACTCGAATGGTCCGCCGATCCGACTATCGGCCGAATCGACAGCAACGGTCTATTTACCGCGAACAGCATGGTAGGCGAGGTCCAATACGGTTACGTGACCGTAAGCTATGGCGCTTTATCTGCACAAGCGCTCGTCCTTGTTGGAAAGATTGCGGTCATCATTGAGGAATTTGAGTCCATGCAGCATAACGGAACCACAGTATTGTCAGCAGGCCTGATCAATAGTACGTCGTCCGGAGTCGAGTTGTCCAGCCGCCCTGAGCCGGTTATGTATGGGGAGCATGCCGCGAAGTTTACATACGACATGTCAGGCACCTCAGGAACTTCCGCTGCCTATGTCAACCTGCACAATCTGGATAACGGAGATTACTACAGGCCGCTCGAAGGCTATCCGACCAAGCTGGGAGTCTGGGTATATGGAGATCAGGGTGGCCATTGGTTCCGGGCCAGGCTCCGTGATGGAGCGAACGTTCTAAAAACGATTGATTTCACCACATCTGCCAACTTTACCTGGTCGGGATGGAAGTATGTCACAGCGACACTCCCGACGGATCTTGCCGGTCCGCTCAAGATCAGCGATCTTTACCTCGTGGAGACGAAAAATGAGAATAAGAATGCAGGTATTCTGTATTTTGACCGACTTAGTGCCTTCTATTCCAATACAGATATACTCGGCATTGATCTGGAGGGTCTAACCCCTATGAAAGTAAACGAGACCAAGCAGGCCGAAGTCTATGTCACGAAAAATAACAGTACTGCACCGGAACCTGTTCAGAACGGAGTAACCTTCCTGAGCAGTCATCCGGAGGTGGCCTCCATTGATAGCCATGGAATGGTTCAGGCCCACCGTACGGGTCAGACCGCTATTGTTGCGCTGTATGGTACCGGGCAACCGGCACTGTTCAAGCTTACCGTCGGCGAAGACGAACCGCCGCTGGAATCGATCGGGATTTACGGACCGGAGAGCATTGAGCAAGGTCGAACCGATAACGTCAAAGTCCTCGCCCGGTATGCCAACTACCCTGACACAATCGATGTGACAAATGCGGCGTTGTTCACCAGTTCAGATTCTTCCATTGCCAGTATAGCTGGGGGCGGAGAAATCACAGGACATGACACAGGTACGGTAACCATTACCGCCGAGTACAAGGGACAACAAGCGCAATATTCCTTGGACATCATCGAGGCGCGGCCTGTGCTTGACAAGATCGTATTGTCCGGGCTGAAAGCGATGAAGTTGGGCGAGCAGCAGCAGGCCAAGGTAACAGCCAAGTACAATATCCTTGACCAATACCGCGAGGATTTAGACAAGGATATAACTGCAGATTCCACCTACAAAAGCAGTAAACCGGCGGTTGCGGACATTAATGCCGAAGGAATTGTTACGGCAAAAAGTATAGGAGCGACCATGATAACTGCAACCTATCAAGGAAAGTCACATAGCTACGTACTCGTCGTGAATGTGAATGGAGAGGAAAGGATACCTAAGCGGGAACTTCGAGCCGCCTGGATTGCCACAGTGGAAAATATCGACTGGCCGGCCAAAGGAACTTTTAATGCCGAACAGCAAAAAGCCGATTTCATCGCTATTCTTGATGAATTGAAAGAGGCTGGAATGAACGCAATCGTCATGCAAGTTAAGCCGACGGCCGACGCTTTTTATCCTTCAAAATTCGCCCCATGGTCCAAATGGCTGACCGGAGAGCAAGGCAAAGATCCAGGTTATGATCCTCTCGCCTTCATGATTGAGGAGGCGCATAAGCGAAATCTGGAGTTCCATGCCTGGTTCAATCCTTATCGCGCAAGTATGGAGCCGGATGTCAACAGCCTGATTCCCGAGCATCCGCTGCGCCAGCATGAGGATTGGCTGCTTACCTATGGCGGCAGGCTAATCATGGACCCGGGCATCCCCGGTACGCAACAATATATTATCGACAGCATTATGGAGGTCGTACAAAATTATGATATCGATGCGGTACACTTTGACGACTACTTCTATCCGTATCCGGTCGCAGGCGTAAATTTCCCCGACGATGCCTCCTATAGCAAATATGGGAACGGGATGAACCGGGAGGATTGGCGCAGGCACAACGTGGATACCTTGATTCAAAAGCTATCCAAAGCAATCAAGGACGAGAAACCTTATGTTCAATTTGGCATTAGCCCCTTCGGCATCTGGAAAAACGTCGATTCCGACCCGGAAGGTTCGGATACTAGAGGCACCGAGAGCTACAACGCTATCTATGCGGATACCCGTAAGTGGGTACAGGAAGAATGGATTGATTACATCGCCCCGCAGATTTACTGGTACTTCAATTACGGTCCGGCTGGTTACGAGAATCTGATTGATTGGTGGGCGAAGCAAGTCGAGGGCAGGAACGTGCACTTGTACATCGGGCACGGCGCTTATCGGATCGGATCGGATGATCCGAACTGGCTTGATCCCGATCAGATGCCGAACCAGATTCAGTTTAACCGCAATTTTGACAACGTTAAGGGAAGTATTTTCTTCTCTACCCAAAGTCTTCGCGACAATCCTTTAGGCTTCAACGACCGGCTGCAGCAAGATTTATACGCTTATTCGGCTCTCGTTCCAGAGATGAACTGGCTTGGACAGAGCAAGCCCGCTGCACCTGCAGAGATGACCGGAACTGCTGCGGCTTCAGGAATCCAGCTCGATTGGCAGGATCCACAGGAGGAAGTCGCCTATTATGCAGTTTACCGGAGTATTGGGGATCAGGCTCCAGACATCAATAATCCCGCTAATATTTATGATCAAGTTCGAAAGCTCTCCAGCCATCATCAACAATATATCGATCATCTTGTAGAGCAAGGTAAAACTTACACCTATATGATTACAGCGTTCAACCGCGCACATCAGGAAAGCGACTCCACTCAGCAGGTGACTGTCGAAGCAAAGGAACCGGAACCGATCCGAACCATTGAATTTGATAAAATACCGGCACTATACACAGGCAAGAGCCATCAAGTGTCAATTAAAGCGATCTATAAAGACAGAACAGAGCAGCTGGCGATCAACGATCAGATGGAATTCACAAGCAGCAACCCAGGAATAGCAACGATTGATGATCAAGGACTCGTCAAAACCCTTGCCGCGGGCAAAACAAAACTTACTGTAAAATATCAATCGCTATCCGCCGAATATGAACTGACGGTCTTAAGCAGCACAGGTGGCGGCGATAATCCGGGCGGCGGTACTGGGGGAGGCGGATCAGGTGGAGATTCAGGCAGCACTCCGTCAACACCGCCATCCACAAGTCAACCAACAGATCCAACAGGTGAGGATACGGACAATAACCAAAATTCAGGCGAGGATAGCTCTGAAGAGCCCTCCAGCATCACCTTATCCGATATTTCCGGCCACTGGGCCGAGATATCCATTCAACAGGCGGTTCGGCAAAAATGGATTAATGGTTACAACGATGGGACGTTCAGGCCAAATCAACCCGTGGATCGTGAACAATTTGCCGTAATGCTTAGCCGGGCATTGAAGCTGGAAGGCAATGGAACAGATATCTCCTTTGCAGATGCAGACGAAATCGCAGCCTGGGCAAGACCGCACATCGCCAGAGTGCTCGAATCCAGCATCATCAACGGGTATCAGGATCATACCTTCAAACCGAATCAACAGATTACCCGGGCGGAAATGACCGCTATGATCGTAAGGGCATTAGGAGCAGAAGCTGATTTGAAGGGAAATCTGCCCTTCTCCGATGCGAACCTGATTCCAGCATGGGCCAGTCCGTATGTGGCCGCAGCCTATCATGCAGGCATCATTCAGGGCAGGAGCAATCAGACATTTGCTCCCAAGGAAAATGCGACCCGGGCGGAAGCCGTCCTGATGATCCTGAGATTGCTGAAATATATGGAGTAACGCAGAGCTAAAGATAGCCCCTGGTTGTATTAATCAACCAGGGGCTTTGCTTGGTCTGATCGTTTATGCCTTTACCGGTTTGGCGGCAATTTCCCCGGCGCCCTTCTCTCCTTGATCTATCTTCACCTTGCGAATGAAGAAAGACAAGACGAAGGCAACGGCCGTAATCCCTGTAGCAATGACGAAGGCATAATCGATGCCATTAATCGTCGCTTCCTTCGTAATATGCGCCAGTTGCTGAGCATTGGCCGGATCCTTCGGATTAATGCCGGCGGCGATAATTTGCGCTGTCACCTGGCTTTTGGTTCGCGTCGTCATCACCGACACAAGCAGTGCTGTACCCAAGGCCCCCGCAATCGTCCGCAAGGTGTTGGACATTGCCGTACCATGGGCGTTAAGCTTGGCAGGAAGCTGATTCAAGCCAGCCGTCTGAATCGGCATCATCAGCAGCGACATCCCGAACATCCGCACCGTATACATCAGCAGCAGATGAACATAGCTTGTACTATCCGTCAAATGACTGAATTCCCAGGTGGTTACGATCGTGATTCCTAAACCGACGACAGCCAGTAACCTCGCTCCGATCCTGTCAAAGATCATCCCCGTGATCGGTGACATAATTCCCATCAGCAGCGCTCCAGGCATGAGCAATAGTCCCGCCTGCAGCGGTGTAAAGCCGCGGATGTTCTGCAGGTATATCGGCAGCAACATCATCGCTGCATATAGCGCCATCGTCACCACCACGTTGATAACAGTCGTCAAGGCGAACATATCGTATTTAAAAACTCTGAATTCAAGCATAGGATGCTCGCTGCGAAGCTGACGTGTCATAAACAAGGCCAGAGCCACAACACCAACGGCCAAAGTGGCAATTACCACACTGGACCCCCAGCCCTTGCTGCCCGCTTCACTGAAGCCATACAATACGCCGCCAAAACCGATCGTTGACAATATGACCGACAGCTTATCCAGCTTGGGCCGTGAGACCTCCGTCACATTTTTCATGAATATAATACCCAAAATAATGGACAACAGGGCAAACGGTAAAATGATCCAGAATAAGGTATGCCAGGATTGATGCTGAATCACCCACCCGGACAACGTCGGTCCAAAGGCCGGAGCGAAGTTCATAGCGATCCCCATCGTTCCCATGGCCTGTCCGCGCTTTTCAATCGGGAATATCGTCAGGAACACGACGACCATCATTGGCATTAAAATACCTGCACCGGCAGCCTGAACAAGTCGTCCGACTAATACCATGGCAAAACTTGAGCCTATTCCGCAGACGACCGTCCCTAACGCAAATAGACTCATCGCCGAAATAAACAGGGATCTTGTGCTGAATCGCTCCATTAAATAAGCACTCACCGGAATCAGAACCCCGTTAACCAGCATAAATCCTGTCGTCAGCCATTGAATGGTTGTCGTCGTTACATTAAGATCGGCCATCATCTTTGGCAAGGCTACATTCATTAAGGTTTGATTTAAAATAGCGACAAACGCCCCGATCATCAGCGCCATCACAATCGGCCATCTTTTGAATGGCAATGCTGCTGTTTGTCCTTTATTGCTCATCGGTAGCTCCTTCTCTCACGTTGTCAAAAATCCCTTATAATTCTTCGTATGGTGCCCAACATCGGCCGCAATTCATTCTCGCCTAATCCGCCTAATATATCTATAATGCCGGAAACCGCCCTTGTATATTTCAGCTCTGCTAAATTACTCCACTCTACTCCACTTTGCTTCCCTTTCAAACCTCCTATATATTATGTTGCGCGGATTGAAGCCCAAATCATCCTTCTGTTATTAGCTATACAAAAAAATAATCTATGCGGCTTTGGTTCTACTGCGATGTTCCATAATAACCCGAACGTTTCAAAGTTTAGGAGAAATCATATAATTCGTTGTATCCCCTTTCACAACTCGATGATATAATTGTGGTAGGATTATCCTAATTTACAAGGAGGTCATTATCCCTATGTCATGGTTCAACAGACTACCCCTTAATCAGAAGATTACAGCAGCATGTTATCTTGTGGCCGCACTTTTTGCCGTTCCAACGCTTATAGCCTTTATTTTGGTTGGCAAAATTGTAGTCGGAATTTGTGTAATCGCTGTCTTGGCGGGACTTACCTATCCATTTACTCGCTATTTGCAGACTGCGCTTACGAGTTCCTTTGACGATATTTCGAATGCTTCGGCAAAGATTGCCAAAGGTGATTTCACGAGCCGAATCATGGAATCGGGGGGAATGGAGAACCTTAATCGTTCCTTTAACAGTATGGTGGACAAGCTGCGCAAGATCCTCCAGGAAACCTCGGACATCACCCGCAAGGTTATGGACTCCAGCCGATCCATCTCGGACCGGAATGAGGAACTTGTTGAGGTAATGAGCCAGGTCGCTCTTTCGTCTAATGAGCTTGCCCTTGGGGCGAACGAAATTTCCGAAGATGTAGGCGGTATGAAGGACTCTATCGGTGAAATCGAAACAAAGGTAAGCAACTACGCGGAGTCAACCCACGTAATGAATGAGCGTTCCTCTGATATGCTGAAGCTTGTGGAGAAAGGCCGTGATTCCGTCGCTATGCAGGCCAAAGGGATGAAGAAGAACATCGATGCTACCGAAAAGGTTGCTGAATCCATTGATGCGCTGGCCCGCAATGCCAAAGGCATCACCAAGATTACGGCAACGATCTCTGAGATCGCCGAGCAGACGAACCTTCTCTCACTTAATGCCTCTATAGAAGCAGCGAGAGCCGGGGAACATGGTGCAGGCTTTGCCGTAGTTGCCCAGGAAGTACGCAAGCTGGCGGAAGAATCAACCACTTCTACAAAGGAAGTATTCAACCTCGTTAGAAGCATTGAGCAAGACGTTCAGCGCGCAAGCCAGAATATCAAGATCAACGAGGAAGTCGTCCATCAGCAAAGCGAGATGATCCGTGAAGCAGAGCAGATCTTCCAGCAGATCGTACAAAGTGTTCAATACATTTCGGAACAGATCGCTGCTTTCACCCAAGAGAGCGAATCCATGCTGGAAAGTGCTCACAATATCTCATCCTCGATTCAGAATATCTCGGCTATTACTCAGCAGTCTGCAGCAGGGACAGAGCAAGTATCTGCTTCGATGAATGAACAGATCAATTCCGTTCAAGCTCTGGCGAAGGATATTGAAGAGATGAAAAATTCCGTATTCCAGCTACAAAAGACAATACATATTTTCAAATTTTAATAGCAAAAAATAAGGGCCTCACTCCCGCTGGGAATGAAGCCCTTTCTATTGGTTAACATCCGTGCAAATGGATTACTCGACTTGAGAAATCCCCTTCCAGCTGCATGGGGAGTCCAGCTGACATCAATCGATCTCCCCCATAAAGCGCCTCGCATCCTTCCAGTCGATAATTCCGCTGCGGATCAAGCCCCTCAAGCTTGATATAATGGATCGGAGCATTAGGCTCTGCCAATACTTGATAATAAAACAACAGCGCTTCCGACTGGTCTTCGCTCACGAACATCCATCCTGTCATTTGACCTTCAAACGGGCTTTTTAGGCGGAACATATCCCCTGTCTGAACAAGAGAACGCCTACGCTTATAAGCAGCGATCTGCGCTTTTGCAATCTCCTTCTCCTCAGCTGTGAATTTGCTCAAATCCAGCTCATACCCGAAGTTTCCTGACATCGCGACATCTCCGCGGAAAGCCAAGGAGGTAATCCGGCCCACCTGATGGTTTGGCACGGCCGACACATGGGCCCCCATCGCAGATACCGGGTATACAATGCTGGTACCATACTGGATCTTCAAGCGTTCCGCGGCATCTGTATCATCGCTGGTCCAGGTCTGCGGCATATAGTAGAGCATACCGGGATCAAATCGTCCGCCGCCACCGGAACAACTCTCGAACAATACCTGCGGGAATTGGCTCGTTATCCGTTCCAGCAATGCATAAAGTCCCAGCATATATCGATGAGCAGTTTCCGCTTGCCGCTCTGGCAAAAGCGCTGCGGAACCTATCTCGGTCATATTGCGATTCATATCCCATTTAACGTAGGAGATGGGCACATTTGATAATAGATCGCTTAGTCTGTCATACAGATAGTGTTGGACTTCCGGTCTGGACAGATCGAGGATCAGCTGCTGTCTGGCCTCGGTGCGGCGTCGGCCGGGAACATGCAGACACCAATCAGGATGGGCCCGGTATAACTCGCTGTCCGGCGAGACCATCTCAGGCTCGAACCATAGGCCGAATTGCAGGCCGTAGCCCTGAACACGGGCTGCCAGGTCGCCTAAACCTTGCGGCAGCTTGCGCCGATCCTCATACCAGTCCCCTAAGGAACTATTGTCCGAATCCCGATGTCCAAACCAGCCGTCGTCCAATACAAACAGCTCGATACCAAGCTCCGCGCCCGCGCTTGCAATATCCTCGATCTTATCAGCATTGAAATGAAAATAGGTAGCCTCCCAATTGTTGACGAGTACAGGACGCTCCGCGTCGCGATGTTGTCCTCGGCATAATCGGGTTCGGTACAATTTGTGGTACGTCCGTGACATCCCGCCGATCCCCTCCGCCGAATAGACCATGACCACTTCCGGAGACTGGAAGCTCTCGCCCTGCTGCAATTTCCAGCCAAAATCAAACGGTTGGATGCCCATGGAGAACCGTGTAGTTCCATATTGATCTACTTCCGCCTGAGCCAGGAAATTTCCGCTATATACCAGACTGAATCCGTATACCTCACCTTGACGTTCACTTGCATCCGGTCGGAGCAAAGCGAAAAAGGGATTCATATTGTGCGAGCTGGCCCCTCTGCGACTGCCGATCGCGGTAATTCCTGGAGCAAGCGGCTTCCTGACGACATGGCGTTCTCTAGCCCAAGCACCAGGCAAATACAAGCTGTCGAATTGATGATCCGGGAAATCAAGCGATACGCTCATCATCTGCCCCAATTGGATCTCTTCCTGTCCGGTATTCACAAATTTGGCGGATCTTGCAATGACATCGAGATTCGTAAATACGCTGTAGCTCAATGTGACAACAAGACCCGAATAATTGTCATACAGCTCCAGCTCCAGCGTCTCCGCCTCATCCTGCTGTTCCACATAGACGGCAGGCAGTCCCTTAAGAGCCGGCTTGCCCTGGATAATCCGATGTGATCTGTACAGCAGTTCAGTAATCCGCGTACCATCAGACAGTGTGACCTGATAAGCAGGATAGCGGAAATCCCCGGTTCCATACTGAGGGTATTCCTGGGGAAGAGCATCCAGCGACAACGACGGGTCCCCCGGAAGGCTCGGGCTGAAGGAAGCCCGTCCAGTATGTACTAACATCCCGTCCAGATTACTGTTCTGACGCAGCTTCTTCCCATAGTAGACATGTGCTGCATATCCCCGCACCAATTGAATTACATAACTTGAACCCAGCGTCTGTAAATGAAAGATTCCCTTTGCTTCATCAAAAAAAACAGGCATGTCGGCTCCTCCTAAGCATCGTTCAAAATACTGTGCGCACTCCCTTTATTCTACTATGCCACCTTGCTGCCGTAACGATAATAAAGTGATCTGGTATATGGACTTTTGTGTTATTTTACAAAAATAAAGACAGAACCTGGAAAGTCCCGCCTGGCTTTGGAGTTTATTCTCTCATATCATCCGTTCAATTCACGCTGCTCTTCTTCTTAGGCAAGCGGACTGGCTCTACCTTGCTTATTTCTCTGATCTTACCGCTGCTATAGACAGTATAACGATTTTTGCCGAGACGCTTGGCCCGGTACATGGCAATATCCGCTTCCTCTTGCATACGGCGCTGCTCGGCATGTTGTCCATCCGCCATGCTGATGCCGATGCTTCCGGTAATCGCGATATCCCGCCCTTCAATATAGTAGGGCCGGCATATTTTCCCCAAGATTAACTCAGCGAGAATTTCGACCGTATCCTGCTCACAATTTTTAAGAATGATTAGAAATTCATCGCCGCCGACCCGGTAGGCCTGTTGATGCTTGTTCGTTACCCGTCTCAAATCTTTGCCGACCGCGCGAAGCAGCATATCCCCCATATGATGCCCGAAGGTATCATTGACTTCCTTGAAGTAGTCAAGATCAAGGCTCATGATCGCCAGATTTCCCTTGCCATTATATTTCTTCCAGAAGCGATCCAACCCATTGCGATTATATAGACCGGTGACCGTATCACGATAAGCAAGACGTTTCAACCTGGAGCGTTCGCTAAAGGTAGCATGTAAGGCGATGCCTATTAGGATTAAGACGACAATGTTAACGATGTACGCCCAGCTTGGAATACTATCTACTAATCTACTCATTCGTTCACCACCAACCAAATCTATTTTCCACTCATGTTATGTAATAACCGTACTTCCGGACTGCACTTTCTAAATATACAAGTAAGAACGATCCAACTCAAGCAATAGTTGCAAAAGATGTTTATTAACCAGTTTTTATAAGTTGTTTGCAACAAAGTTTGTTTTTTTCCATTTTTTTATAGAATCAGAACTTTTTCATGTAGTTATATAAGCCTGGTTCATAATCTTAAAGACGTAAGACATCAGTAGGATAAACCATAATCTTTAGCGTACACAATACGGCTCTACAATTTCTCTACGGATAGAAAAGACGCCTGCCCCGTCCCTGATCCTTCCAGACCGCCAAGCAGTCTGATCTTCGATCAAAGCCCGGAAAAAGCGTCCACTGTGCCCTTCGGCCCCTACTACCTATTTACGAACCTACAGCAAGCAGCTCAGGCCCTTTTCCTTATCCATGCTGACCCTTCTTTACAAAGGCTGTCAACGGCTCGCACACTTGTTCAATCTGCTAATTTGTCACCTCATCCAGATTGTCGAGGATTTCATCCGCTCGTCTGATCGCATCATCAAGATCAACTGAATCTTGAGAGTTATATTCAGCAGTAGACATACTTGCTCCCTCACGGCCATCACGATCAGCCAAGCTGCAAGCCAGCGGCTGCCCTTTATTTAACGTGTAGAATCCATAGAATTTGCGATTATTTACCGCCTTGATTAACCAGTGGAAGAAGTCATGCAGTTCATCATCGGCCCAGTCTCCTTCTTGCAGGCTGATCTCCCGCATATAAGTGATTTGCATCTTTTGCCGCCCGTCCTGCGAGAAATGTACCGTGTTATTGAATTGATCGGACTCCAGGGTAAAGCGAAATGGCCTTTCACGCAAAAAATAAATATCCAGATTATAAAAAAAGGCGGGCCCTCCCGGAGTGGCAACAACCCCAACCAGATTGCCTTGACAATTGATATAGAACCCTCTGCAGTAATGAATGGTAGTTCTGCTCATGCTTTTGTACAATTTAATTTCTGTCAGAGAGTCAAGATCAAGGCCTATAGACTCGTCTCTGAAATTTCTGATGATATTCATACTCGTGGACTCTCCTCCTCAAATAGCAATTATTCATTCTTGCGAGCCCCACTGTCAGAAGTATATAATCTACGCCTATACAATTTCTGAACACCTGTGGAGCGGATAAAAAAAACAGCGAGACTCACTCCTTCATGATAGGAACCTCGCTGTTGTTCTGGCAGCCTGACCCGCCTATTGCTTCACTATTTGATTGCTCTCCTGCCACATCTTATACCATTCCGTAATGTAATCGCTCGGCGCCTCACCAAGCTCTTCCTCCAGCACTGATTCCAGCAATTGATATTGGCGATGCACCATCGCCGGCTGCTGCTCGGAATAGATAACCATCAGTTGATAATACGCCCTTTCTTCCAGAATATCATGGTAGATAATGTTCAGATAGCTGGCAGCCGCTTGTTCCAAATCGTTATTCTGATAGTACCAATCCCCCATATCATAGCTAAGTTTAAGCCATTGGCTCTTATAGCGTTGCCGTTCGCTCTCCGCCCACCAGTAATCGTATTCTTGCAAGTAATCTCCGGTATACAGCTTAATCAGCTCTTGATAAGCATCTATCGAATCCGCGGTTAATGACGGAAGCGTACTTATCCCGCGATCCCACTCGTTAATGTCCAGAACGATTTGATTCAAGTGCAGGACATAACCATCGGTAGTATTCGCAATTTGGAACCGATCTTTATAGGGCTCCAGCGCTTTACGTATATGATATACCGTAGTATACAGCTGGGAATAGATTTTCTCAGAATCGTGATCCTGCCACAGAAGATCAATCAGTACCGACTTGCGGACCAGTTGTTCACGATGCTGCAATAAATAAAGAAATAATTCCTGTGCCTTGGAGGTCCGCCATTGCAACAATGACATATTGCCGATCTCGCCCACGGTAACCTGTCTGAAGACATTCAGATGAATATCTCCGTTATGTATCACATGCAATTTTGCCCGGAGGTTCATCCGTTGCCTGATTCTGTCCAGCGTCTTGATCAATCTCTCCGTCTGTACCGGCTTCACGATATAATCAAGCGCATTCAAATCAAAGGCTTGTACGGCATATTCATTATATGCGGTCACAAAAATAATATTTAAATTCGGTTTCTTCTCTAGCAGCTGGTCGGCCAATCGAATCCCATCGAGCTCCGGGAGACTAATATCCAAAAATACGGCATCCACCTCCCGATGCAAAATCTCGTCACGGGCGATCAATGGATCCGTGTATTTGCCAACGATTTCAATATCGCCAACCTTAGATAATTGCCGCTCGAGAAATTCCAGGGCCAGCTTCTCATCATCCACGAGGATCATTCTCATGGTAGGATCATGCTCCTTACTGGGTTGAATTAACGGTATTCTATCAAAAAGTATATCATATGAAGCGGAATCGCTTATATCGAGATGCATGAATTACATCATATTAACGCTAAATGTGTCTGAAAGTTGCACAACAAAGACAAAAAAACGCCTGGTTAGGCGTTTCCCGCAGCAACATGTTCACTTCATGATATTAATTTGGCTTGTATGATAAGCCGATGGGTTGATACATTTAACGGAGTGCATGTGATCAGAGTTAATAGGCTGTTTTTCCCATCGCTGCTTAATACAGATACATCGGTTGGTTCAACAACCAATATATTGATAACCTCATAAGTATATATCTGGTCCCTGGTATGAATGATGATCTTATCTCCAAGCTGAACCTCATCAAGCCGGTTGAACAAACGACCGGTTGTCCTGGCGCGATGAGCTGCGATCGCAGCATTGCCGAATGAACCGAGCGAAGCCGTGTCCGATAAATGTACGGCAGAAGCTCGCATATTCTCCTTTGTCGCTCCTTCCAGAATCGGCAGCTTTACATCGATTGACGCAATCTCGATAATTCCAAGCAATCCTTCCTCATCAGGAACGGAAAGCGCACCGCCTTCCGAGTCATCGTCCTCTGATGCAGCTCCTTCCTGTAAGTAGCCTGACAGCTGTTCATAGCTGGCCATCAGACCCGGATCGAGCCGGGCTTCCCGCTGCTCCGCGGCCTGCAGCAGGCGCTCCTGTTCACGGTCGGCATACCGCTCTATAACCCTCGGCGCCGCAATCACTATTACGCCAAGCACAATACACAACCACCATAGCTTGCGAATTCCCTTCACCCCCCTGCTCGAATCTGGTTGGTGGAATGGTTATACCTTCTCATCTACCTTGGGAGTAAATAGAAGAAAAGGTATAACGCTGAGGTCAAATATCCCATTGCCTCTGTGTTCGCCTGGATCAGCAGGACGATTCGCTTCGTTGACTCCACCTAAGGCGATCCCCAAATTCCAATGCTGAAAACCAGCTGCCTTAACGAAGCAACGAACCCTACAGTCCTCCCATCAGATTGGTTCACAGCATGAGTGCTCCGGCGTCCGCTTGCCGAGTCCCTAGTTCTAACCTTTTTCTAGCAATAGCGCCTTCGACCTCGTCAACTATTTGCTCTCAATAGCTGCACTACTTCCGGTACCACGCTGATCTTGCGGCGACATCCTAATATTACTTAGAGCAGCTATACAAATTCTCAACACAGAGATTTACTTTGACTCTTTATCTGCATCAGGCTCAGCGATTTGCGTAACAGAATCATTTTTTTCGGCAGCTGAAGATGGTTGACTTTCCGTCAAAGACTCCGCTGCTTCCGGGTGATGGGCCTGCTTCTCTTCAGAAGCTGGAATCGCTTGATACTCGTAGTTTCTGTGGCGCCTCGCTCTAGTTCTTATCGCTCTTTGCAACAACCATACAATGGCAAAAATAATCCCGGCGATCACAATGACAGGAATCGCTCCTGCAAGAATAACAACCAGCCATTCGAACAGGGCCGAAACCACTTGAATGCTGCCTTGCAGCGATTTGCCCGCTCTCTCCAGCAAGGGAGATCTCTCTTGACCTGCATTTTGCAAGGCCTTTACATCCGGCTGATACAATCGGATTTCGACGGTGGAGAAAGAGACATTGCTATCAAGATACCGCATCCGCCCTTTAATCTGTTCAATCTCAGTCTGAATTCGTTCAAGTTCATTGACATACTCTACAAGCTGGCTGGTCTTCGTTGCCTCATCAATGAACTTGAGATACCTGGCTTCCATCGCTTCCTTCACCTTCAGGCGCGATTCCAGGTCTACGTATTCCTCGGATACATCCTGCCCTTGAATGCTGCGCTGTAAAGAGGTATGCTCCAGCTTCTCTAGTTGTTCCAAGAAGGAGGAGAAGCCCGTGGAAGGAACCTTGATCGTAATAGTTCCCCCCTGCTCTTCGAGAGAGCGATTCTCTGAAAAATCAACGATATATCCGCCTGCCAAAGCAACCTGATTGCGGATCTCCGATTGCGCCTTGCTATAGTCATCTACTTGCATGACGACATTCGCCGTGTAAATCAATTTCTTGTTCATGCCCGCCCGCATATCTGCGCCTTGAAACCCGGAGCTGCCTGGATTCCCAGAACCATCCGGAGCAAACTGCGGGTCGCCGCTCTGATGCTTTGAGACTGACTCTGTGGCGGCAGCGTCCATGCTGGTCGCCTTATCCGCTGCAGCGAAGTCGGCATCACTGCCCGTCTTTGACTCGTTGTGCGAAACGCCGGCGCTTCCGCATCCGCTTAATAATAGCGTTAGCACAAGCAAGACTGCCGTTTTCCAATTCCTCCATTTGCTCATCATCATGCCCCCATGCTCTTTGATATAGTTCGGTCCGGCCAATTCTCTGTCAGCTTCATGAAGGCCGACCTTATCAATCTTGACGGAGGTAGAATATGGAATGTTGCGCAAATATGCCTGGCCCGCTTAAGTTCCCTTCAATAGAATAAGCCCCAGTCCAATGTATGAACCGGGGCTAGAGGAATGATAAGTTTTACATATTTTTCAGCTTATAGAACTCGCCTTTTCTATCCAGCAATTGTTCGTAAGTGCCTGTTTCGACAATCTTGCCTTTCTTAAGCACGATAATACGATCGGCGTTCTTGACGGTCGAGAGGCGGTGGGCCACGATAAACGTTGTTCGTCCTTGCATCAGCTGCTCCATCGCATTTTGAACATGTCGTTCAGAAGCATTGTCAAGCGCAGAAGTAGCCTCATCAAGAATAATAATCTTCGGATCACGAACTAACGCGCGGGCAATGGCGATTCTCTGTCTTTGCCCACCGGATAGTCTGCCGCCATGCTCGCCAACCGATGTATCCAGGCCCTCCGGCAGACTGTCAATTACATCCTGCAAATTAGCCATCCATACCGCCCGCTGTAATTTCTCTTCCGAAATATGAGGCAGACCGTAAGTAATATTCTCCCGAATCGTACCGGAGAACAGGATGTTGTTCTGGAGTACAATGGCTAGCGATTGGCGATAACGCGACATGCTGAGCTCATTCATCGGCATTCCATCGATTAGAATGCTGCCGGATTGCGGCTTGTAGAAGCCGATAATTAAATTCAGAATGGTAGATTTACCTGAACCTGATTCGCCGACAAAGGCAATCGTCTCCCCGGGCTTCACATCCAGACTGAAATTATCCAGCACATGCCGGTCCGAATCCTTATAGCTGAAGCTGACTCCTTTGAACTGGTAGCCGCCGCTGAATTTTTCGGGTTTAACCTTCCCTTTGTACTCCTCCGTCTCATCAGACAACAGGACCTCGGTGACGGAATGAAGCGATTCGAAGCCCTTGACCAGGTTCGGATATACGTTAAGGATCGATGTCACCGAACCGATCATCATATTGAAAAAGCTCTGGTACATTACGATGTCGCCGATCTCCATATAACCCTGGTAGGAGAGATAAGCTGTAAAGAACAAGCAGCCCACCTGGAACAATTGAAAAATAACCCAGCTGGAGGAGCCGAAATAAGCTTCCAATACGTCCAGGCGATGTCCACGATCCCGGATATTCTCCAGCGCGGCGTCTACCTTGCGGATTTCCACTTCTTCGAGCCCGTGAGCCCGGGTTACCGGAATCATTTCGACGGTCTCGGATACTTTTCCTGACATCTCCTCGATGTTCTTCCGGACTTCGCGATTGCGCTGCGACATTTTAGTGTTGAAGAAGCGAACCAGATAAATCGCCGTTGGTCCCATAAGCAGGAAAAATAGAGCAACGATCCAGCTGTTATATAACGTGAGCACAACGACAATCGCCAGATTGATCGCGGCCGGGATGATTGTCATAAGCATTTGCCTAGACAGGAAGTCGACCGCTTCAACGTCACGCAGCACTTTGGACTGCAGCTTCCCCGCATTCATATCCCCATGATAGCTTAAAGATAGCTGTTGCATTTTGCGAACGAGCGTACTGCGCAGCCCTGCTTCCACATGACGAACCGCCTTGCTGATATAACTGACATGAAGGGTATGCGTCGGGATATTTTGCGCAATAACGATGATGACCAGAATCATATTGATCCAGAACTCACGGATCGAATGACGCTCAGGATAACTTACAATGTTAATGATGTTCGCTGTGACGATCGACAGCACCCAGGTTGGGGAGTTTTTAATTGTATAGAAAAATGCCGATAAGGCGACCTTCCCCACATGATTACGATATAGACGCGCAAGTAAACTAAACGGTTTGATTTTAGTTCCTTGTTCATTTTCGAATACTTTTGAATAATCCAGAGAAATCTCTGGTCTTGCCATAGGATTCACCTGCTTTTTAGATTATGATAGTGAGTGATGGATTCGGATCATTTGAACCAGGGATAACATCAGTGACTAGTATAGAACTCCTGTTACCTGATCTCTATAACATGATCGGTCTGTTTTTTATGGATTGTTTAACTAAATCGGACATCAAGGAGTGGATCTAACATGACCCCCGATTACCCGGAAATATATTTCCCCCATTGCCGTTCGGAGGCCTGCTTATTCTCCCCTCATACGAGAACTGTTGAGAACGGCTGGGTCTGCGGACGGCATGTTCACCATACTATGCTTGAGATACTCCTCGTCGTGGAAGGCACTTTGACTACGATTCTCGGCTGCAACGAATTCAGCCAGCAGGCCGGAGATATTATCATTGTCTCGCCTATGATGGTGCATGATTTTCAGGTCAGGCTGTCGGAGAGAGTATCGTTCTTTACCATGCACATCCATATCGAGGACACCGAAACTCTCCATCTCATCGGCGCCAACAATCAGGGCTTCTATCCGTCGGGTCATCCGTTGAACCAGCAGGTGAAGTCTTCCGTTGAGCGTATTATCGACACCTTGTTCCATCATAGCGGGGCTAAGATGTCTTTGATGCGTGAGGTTTATACCATTCTCGACGAGATGCAGCGATATTTCTCCGTAACCCATGATATAGGACCGCTGTCCTTCGATGCGGAATTGTCTAATCGGGTAGCGAAGGAGATTCAAGCGCTCGTTCTGCGAAATAACGAGGAGGCTGCAGCAGGGGTAACGACAGATAAGGATGCCAATAGTGACTGGCTTGAAGAGATATCGCGCAAGCTTGGGGTGAGCAGGCGGCATTGCCATCGGTTGTTCAGGCAAGCCTTTGGAATTCCCCCGCGCGAATATTTGATGGTGCTCAAGCAGCAGGAAGCGATGCAGATGCTTGTGACCAGCAACGATTCGATCGAACGTATTGCCCACAAAATCGGATATGAGAACGTCCAGAGCTTCAGTCGGCAGTTCACAGCCTGGGCGGGCTGTACTCCCAGCACTTTTCGCAAGAATAATCTGAACGAGCGTCATCATTTGGTCCCTATCAACTTACAAGAGCAGGTGCATTAAATTGAGTTCACACCATTCCGACCCCAAAATTGCGGAGATTAACCCATTGCGTTGTCCGTTATGCGGGCAGCCTAATCATTGCGCCTATGCTGCCGGACAACCACATACGACCTGCTGGTGCAATCATTTATCCGTTCCCAAGCCACTGCTTGAGCAGATTCCCGATCGGTTCCGCCGCAAAGCCTGTGTCTGCGAAAACTGCGTCAGAACGTATATTGCCAAGCACGGTGTGCATTAATCTGTATGTATGATATAGAAGCGATAGGCTGATAAGCTTATATGATCAGAAAAACCTGCATTTCTGCAGGCTTTTAATGCGTTTAGCTTTATATAGCGAGAATTCCTGCAAAAGAAAAATCCCTGCCATAGGGCAGGAATTTTTTCTATCCGCAACTCGATTTTGTTAGGCCGTCTTATTACGTTAACTTAATTCTCATCAGCCAATACGCTCATCATAATGACATCGTGATAGCTGCCATTTTTAAATATTTTCTTCCGCAGCCTGCCTTCTTCCTGAAAGCCGCAGCTGCGGTAGCAGCGATAAGCTCTCTCATTATAATCGTATACTTCCAGCTCTAGCCGATTCAAATTGAGGGACTGGAATACAAATTGCTTGAGCAAATGAATAGCTTCACGGCCAATTCCTTGCCCTAGCAAATCCTTGCGGCCAATCACGATACCAAGCGAGGCAGAACGGTTCTGCCAATCGATTCTGATCAGATCAATCTGGCCAATATAGTCGAGCGCAGCTTTATCCGCAATCACGAACCCTCGCATACTGTTGGATTTGCCTTCCATCATCATATTCAAAAAAGACTCGCTATCATATTCGGACTGCGGAAAGGTAAAGACCGTACTCAGTGTATCCGTAATATCCGGATCATTCACCCAATTACGAATGCTGGGCAGATCTTCCTTCCGATATTCTCTTAACACAATACGATCCCCAATAAGATGCGGCATAATAGACTTCCTCCCTATTCCTAGCTAAACTATGTAAAAAAATCATCCAATTGAATTGCTCCAACGCGATCAATAATTAGATCCGCCTGTGACAAATCCTGTGCTCCGGAGTTCGGATTCAAAAAGCCGATACACTTCATCCCCGCCGCTTTGGCCGCTGTAACCCCATGTCTCGCATCCTCAAGGACAACGCAGCGTTCGGATTCCACTCCCAATTGCCTGGCTGCTTCCAGGTAGACGTCGGGGGCCGGCTTGCCCTGAGGAACCTCTTCACCGCTTACGATACTGCCAAAATCATTTAGCATCTCAAACCGGGATAGAACGGCCTCGATAAACACTCTTGGTGAGGAAGAGGCAAGTCCAATCGCAATTCCGCGACGCTTGAGTTCAGCAATAAACGGCCTGATTCCATCCATCGGCTCCGCATCCATATTTTGAATCGCCTGAATCTTCTGTGCCAGCTGATACTCGATCAGCGCTTCCACAGTCTGGGCAATTCCGTATTCCCGCTTAATATCCGCCCACATTTCAGGGTTGGTCATGCCCACATACTTCTCAAATTGTTCCTTGCTAAGAGGATGTCCAAAATGCTCCACCGTCTCTATATCTACGGCAAAATGAAGCGGCTCGCTGTCAATAATGACTCCATCCATGTCGAATATAAAGGCTTGCTTGCTCATCGTTTTCCCTCCTGATGCTAGATTTCCAGCGCATTATATACAGCTCTGATCATGCCCGAATATATTTACTAATCGCCCACTCTCTCTCGATCTGCCTGGATTCTATTAAATCACTTGAACTAGCCAAGCTATGAGATAGGCCGCCGGAACAATAAATAGCTGTGCCAATAATGTCCCCAGAAACCTGGATAACATCAGCATAACATATATTTTGCCAAGCTGGTGCTTGGAGCCTTCATCATGAATGGCCCGATCAGTGATTAAACCAAGCTGCGGATCAATAAAAATGGTCAAGATGATCGTCGCTACCCCGTTGATGATTCCTGAAGCTTGAGAGGCCGTCGTACTAAATGCCGGCGAGAGATAAGCCGCGTAGAGCGATGACAATACTCCCACCGTATATATTCCCGTGACGATAGTATTTAGCAGCATGAAGCGTTTCGGGATGCCTAAAATTCGAAAATGGCGAAAACTGAACCGTGGCTTTTGCAAATAATGCCGGGAGTTTTTGATCTGTCCGATCGTGACGCTGGCGATTAAACGGGGCAGCGATCCTACGACCTCAAACTTGGCGATAATCCGCTCAAAGACGTTCACAAAAGTCGGGAACAAAAATAAGGCGACCAGTGTACCGGCAGAAGCCGCGAACAGAATAATCCGCAGACACCACAATACATCAAAGGAAGCATCCACCCTCGCATAATCGATAAATTTAGCCGTAAGCGGAGCCTGAATCATGTTCGCCGTTCTCGATACCAGCACAATCATGCCCGTCAGCGAGAGCGCGACCGCGATTTTATTCAATTTCACCCCGGCATAGCGAATCGAGTAGGACAACGTCTCAGACGTATGGATAATCATCGTCAGCACGAACACAATCGTTAAATTAATCGCCATACCGTTTTACCGCCACAATCACATAATATTTTGTCGCAATGCGATATTGTTGCCAAACTTTGTGCGAATCTCGGACCCACCCATCGAACCCTTCCTGCAGAGCATACTCATCATAATAACAATAACCTCTAACGACCTCGCTCATCCGGCGTCAGCCCCTTTAATCTACTATTGTATTTTCGTATTCATAGTTATTAACGAGCTAGTATATGTATTCCTTGATGGGAAATATAACCATAATCATAGTTGGATTTATTAAAAAAGACAACCCCATTTCCCCTTCATTCCCTCTGTTCATGGGGAAATAGAAACGGCCCCATCCTCAAGGTCGAGGCGGAGCCGCAATAAGTAGTTTATAGTGGATTCAATACATGGAAAAATACGTTCGGAGAAGCCATCCGGTAATAATAGCTGCACCAGCCGACGCCCATATGATTGAAACGATTATTGAAGCTGTAAATGAGACGCTCTTGCTCCAGCTCCTCAATTCGCTCCAGACGACCTTCAACATAGTCAAGCAGCCTTTCGGAAGCGGTATCGAGTCGGCTGATCACACCACCGTAGCGAATATCGATTACTTCCCAGCCAAACGGCTTGAAGATGCGCATCCACTGTCTACGATGAGCACGGCGCAGTTCCTGAACGGAAGCGGAGATTGCCGGAAGCACCTCGGCTGCGATATGCCGCAATACCTCGGTATTTCCTGAATCATACGCCTGCTTGAGCTGAATGCCGATCTCGCTCTTCTGTTTCAGTACGCCGGATAATTTCTCCGGCACCTCAAAGATATAGTCAAGCTCTGCCTTAGGGTCACGGATCTCACGCAATGCCTGCTCCAGGGCCGCATAATGCTCGTTAAGCTCCAGTCCTTCGATCTGTTTATCAAACAAGCCCAGCAATACGTCCTGATACAACAGGAATTTCGATGGATTGCTCTGTCTCGCATTATTGGGCTCGGAGCCCGGAACCTCGTCCAAATCCTTGAACTTGAGGAAGGCCTCCGCCTCGATCCCCGTGCAGAATTTCACCCTTTCCGTCACTTGTTCCCACGCCAGGCTGCCTTCTGTATATGCATGCTCGGCATATAGCTGAAGACCCAGCAAAGCAGCAACCGGGTTGCTCTCATTCCCGTCATCCCCCCACATCGTGGCGTAGATGTCTCGAATGCCTTCCCGCTTGCACACCTTCAGCGCAGAATCTGTAGCGCGCAAGGACAAGCCATAATTGACGCCAAATGTGTTAAACACCCAGACGGCCCCCGCAAATGCCAGATTGCATCCAAGCGGACGATGCTTGGCAATCTGCTTCTCGTAATCCTCCATCTCGGTGTGATAGTAATCCCAATACACCATTTCCACATTTTTCGGAATACGCTTAGCCATTTCTTCCGGAATTCCCGCTTCGGAGTTGTAATAATCCCGGCCATCCTCGGAAGCCAGCTTCAGGAACATATCACTCCACATCATCGGCTCCAGACCTAGTCGGGAGGTTACCTTCAAGATCTTCTCCAAATGACCGATCATGATATCGAACCGCGACTCATAACCATTCCGATCCAAATATTTACCGCGTCCAAGCTCTTCGGCTTCATCCATGCCAATGTGGATTCGTTTGCTTCTAAAAGGGGCGCTTACGCTTTCCAGCATATTTTCTACTAATCGGTCTACCTTCTCATCCCCCACCAGTAGAGCTCCCTTGGTATCTTTGTAGGCAGCTACCGATTCCCACTTCAGGAACTCTTCCAAGTGAGCTAAGGTCTGAATGCTTGGGAAAGCCTCGATCCCGAACTGATCCGCATAGTCATCGATTTCCTTCAGCTCGGCTGCGCTATAGCGGCCGCGCATATAACCGAAGTACGGCTCTCCGGAGATTTCGTAAGTATCCTCCATATACAGCATCACGGTGTTCAGGCCCATTAGCGCCATCTTGCGGAGTAGAAATTTGAAGCTGTCCAGCGTAAGCATACCATTGCGCGACAGATCAAACATGGGACCGATCGTGCCAAATTGTTGATTCTCCTTAATATGAAAGGGTCTTCCCGTTTGCCCCTGCTGAATCAGCAAGCCAAGTCCGCGGTAGAACTGATGCTTCTGACCGTAGCGGATGTAAGCATTCCCTTCCTCCAGTCCAACCTCAAGCACATCTTCGGCTGTCGAAGGCCCCACTTGAACTTTCCCTCCGTCATCAGACAAAGTAAATGAAAGCTCCTGAGATAATGCTTCAATCCCTGGCAATAGGTCAGCCATATCCCCTTCAAAATGAAGTTTCACGAATAATTCCTCCCACACTAGTAATATTATCGTTACGTTCATTGCTCTGGCCCTATTATATGTGAAAAATGCTCCCGATGGGGAACAATTTTTGTGATAGGAAATAACACATCTCCAATCGTATATCATTTAGGAATGTGCTGTCCTTAGAAATCGTATAGTTAACTTATGAATCCGACGGTTCGTCAGCTGGTCGAACCGACTGCCGGTCATTCATATTCAACAACTGTCCCTGGGCCAGCTCGCGGAAATACCGCTCATTATAAACAACGCTGGGATGATCAGGATTGTACATCCTGGCAGCCTCATGATGTATTTTGGCGTTAACTCGATCCCCGAGACGATCGTAGCAATAGCATAGTTGAATATGCGGGAGCAGCGTTGAAGTATACGTTTCCTGTACAGCCATGGGGTTCTGCGGCAAACCGATTAAAAGCGCCTGTCGGTACCAGTAGATCGCCGTGTCAAACCGCTCTTGCTCTACAAAATAAGCGCCTAATTTACAGCATAGCTCTGCACGTGGAGCATCGATCAGCAAGGTCCGAAGCAGCGCTTCCAGCGATTTCTCCGTCTCCCCAAGCTGTCTGTAGCATTCCTCCAGCTTATGGCAGGCCGCAATCCTGTCTTCTATCCAACCCAGCCCATCCTGCAAAAATTTCTCATATTGCACAGCAGCCTCATAATAACGTTGATGATCGTACAGCTCATTTGCAAAATAATATTGATCCCGCGGTGTAAACAGCTCCCCTTTCGCTCGCCGGTTTATATAAATGCGTAAATTACGATCAGAATATTCCTTCCGCTTGTTATGCTTGACAGCAATATCGCTGTGATAAATATTTCCCGACACCGCTAAATACTCATGAACAGCCCCGATCCATTTGAATCCGCAAGCTCGGCGGACCAGACGGTTTCGCCTTAAGGAATAAACCGCCTTCCCCGCTTCATCAAAAGTCAATTGGTAGGACATCGTCACACTGTCATATGCAAATTCCGTCCTTTCCTTCAGCTCTAGCAATTTCACACAGTCCTCGGGCCCCAGGACATCGTCCGCATCCAGCCACATCATATATTCCTTCGTCGCCTGTTCAAAGGCATAATTGCGCGCTGCGGCAAAGTCATCGATCCACTCGAAATCATAAATGCAAGCCCCGAACCTGGCAGCAACCTCCTTCGTGCAATCCGTTGACCCTGTATCCACGATGACAATCTCATCAACGATGGGGCAGAGCGGCGATAAACATGCTTCCAGGGTGTCTTCCTCATCTTTTACGATCATACATAAGCTTATAGTCATCATTAGCAACGGAACCCCCATACCGAGATTTGTATCAACATATGAGTCGAGATTTCTCGGTATGAATCGGAACCAGCATATTCCCATGGAATGAGAAATGATCAGCCAGCTGCGAACAAGTCAAAAAGTCCCGCATGGATCATCTCCATCGCAGGATCTTTGGGTCGTTTTATGCTTTATTTCATCTTTTCAAACTCCGGTTCGCAGGCTTGCACAACCATTACCTGCCGAATAGCAGATCCAGCGCCGATCCCAGCATCCCGGCTTTCTTCCCCTGGGTTATGGCATTCAGGACAACGTCCGCGAACGATCTGAATCTCGTGATGGCACCAAGGGCATTCAATCAACTGATTCATAGCGTCCCCTCCTTAAGTTCACTACAAATCCAGGCGAAGCCGGATCATATCACGACAGGGAAGCCCATCCTCTATGATCTCTTCCTCATAATGTCTAACGAAGAAATCGCGGTCCACCCCCGTCATCCGAAAACCGCATCTTTGATATAACCTCAGTTGAAGCAGACTGGAATTACCTGTGCCTATTTCCACAGAACGCGCTTTTAAGCGCCGGGCTTCCTCGATGGCCTGAAGTACCAGCCTCTTACCGATTCCACGTCCCTGCTGCTGCTCTGCAACAGCAATATTCACAATTTCCAGGGTTCCCGGGTGTGTTGGAATCAGCACAAATTCACCTACCAGCTCATCATTGATATAAGCGAGATAGCATTTTCCCCTTGCTATGTATTCCTCTACCAGCGACTTGGAAGGATCAGCGAGCAGCAGCAGCTCATACGGAACCTCTTGCCCGGCTTGCAAATCCAGCAGTTTATATACGATTTCCATTCTGCAATCCCCTATTCCAAAATAATCCTGTCTGAAGCATTATTTTCATCTTATCATGTTTCCCGCGTGGACCAAAAACAAAATTAGAAATAATCATACTTATTCATAGAAAGTTCACTTTCAAAAAGTAAGCAAATAACATATAATAATATTATGAATTAAAGAAATGATCCATTTGTTCATTATCATTTACATAAGGAGTGCTACTCATGGGTGACTTTGTCTCAATTATTGAAAATCGTCGTTCGGCGAATAAGTTTATTAAAGGGGTTCAACTCCCGGTCGAAGAGTTGGAAGAAATATTCAAGCTGGTCAAATTGGCTCCATCTGCGTTCAATCTACAGCATGCGCATTACGTGGTTGTCAATGACCGTGACATGATTGAGAAGCTGTACGTTGCAGCCAATAAACAATACAAGGTGCTTACCGCTTCTGCGGTGGTTCTCGTTCTGGGCAATTTGGACGCTTATAAGGATGTCGCCCGGATCAATGAAGGCTTTTTGAATCTGGGAGTCCTTAGCAAACAGGAGTATGACATGGAGATTGACTCTGTCACTGGCTTCTATGAAGGCGGCGGTAAGCAATTTATGCGCGATGAGGCGATTCGCAACTCCAGTCTGTCGGCACAGTTGTTCATGTACGTGGCCAAAGATAGAGGCTGGGATACTTGCCCGATGATCGGCTTTGATCCGGATGCGGTGCAAGAGCTGCTGAACATTCCCGACAATTATATTCCTACGATGATGATTACGATCGGCAAGGCCGATCCTTCCAGCCAGCGTCCGCGCGGCTACCGCAAGCCAGTGGGAGAGTTTGTGAGCTATAACGAGTTTGGCAGGCAATAATTGTAGTGGTTATTCAATAAATCCGCTTGGGATCAGAAAACCAGATCATCCAGCGAAATGTTTTGAAAAAGCGCTCTCGTAGTTATATACTTCGACGCTGAAAACCGGTCTTTTTGAACACACACTTCTTTATAGTAGAAAAACGGTGTAAAGATGGCCCGACGGCTGCCTTGCACCGCTTTTTTTAATAGATACCATTGCTATCCTTGAATCACTTCAGACAGAATCCTTTCTATTTATCTTTCTACGCCTTGAAAATTTGCTTGATGGTTCCCTTCCCGTTCTCCGTCTCCACTTCCGCATAGGCTCCGTTAATCAGCGTGACCTGCGGCGGAACATGGCCAAAGTCCATATCATAAATAATCGGCAGCTCTAATTCAGCAGCAAGCTCCTGATATAAATTTTCGGCCGTATAATGATCGATGGGCTGATTAGCACCGCTGCGACCAAACATAATTCCGGTACAGTGATCGAACCAGCCCGCTAACTTCATATGAACCAATGATCTGCGCAGATCAGCCGTATTCAGCTCGCAATTCTCCAAATACCAGAGTATTGGCTCATTATGGATGTAAGATTCCTGGAAATGACGGATGTCCCCGAACGGGGTACCGATCAGATGCCTGATCACATCGACACAGCCGCCCAGCAGTCTGCCTTCCAACCTCACCTTCTGTCCGGAGACCGTCTTCCAGCAGGTCGGTTCCGTCAAATGATAGACACAAGGTGAAGGGGCATCATGCTTCCATTCCTTCTGATAATACGGTGAAGAATGCTGCAGCACCTCTTCTCCCGGCTTCGTCCTCAGGACGGTCTCCCACATCGCTGTTGTCTCATCGGAGTACTCTCCGCGAAAATCAACCAGATTCGTTCCATGCGCAGTAGCGACTCCTGTTGTCAAAGTCACTGCCAGCAGCAGAACGCTGATGTCTGAATAGCCCAGAATCCATTTATTCTGAATCTGCTCGAAATTTATAAGCTCCAGTATCTCGATTAACAACTCTCCACCCCAGGGTGGAATGATCAAATCGATTTGCGCATCGCCTATCATCTTGTTAAGCTCATCAGCACGTACCCGGGCCGGAGCCGACTTCGCCTTATCCTGCGTCCAGGCCGTATCGCCAAAAACTACAGCATATCCCTTCGCTTCCATTCGGCTGCTGGCCTGTCTGAGTAATTCATGCAATTCTACAGGAACGCCTGACGAAGGAGCTGTCACGCCAATCGTAGCTCCCAAAGTTAAAGATGGATATTTAATCATCAACCTTCACCTCACGACTATAACTTCACTTTGATTATTCATCCATTCTAAATCAATTTATTGCCTTAGAACAATCTTATTATGAACTTCCCCTATTTCCCGTTCCTCGGCGTTCTGCCCGTTAGCTTGCGGTACGATTTGTAGAAGCTGGAATAGCTGGTAAAGCCGGCAGCGAAGCAGGCCTGGGTAGCGGTGAAACCCTGCCTCATCAGTTCATCGGCTTTCAGAATCCTTTTATAAGTAATATATTGATTAATCGTATAACCGGTCGTTTCTTTGAAAATATGGCATAAATAATATTTTGTTATATAAAATTGTTCAGCAAGATGGTCCAGCGAAAGCGATTCTTCAAGATGTTTGTTGATATATTCGAGTACCGCCGCGACCTTGGGCTCTCCGCGTTTGCTGCTTGGCGGATCATTCCGGGCCAGATCATTAATCAGGGAGGCGATTTGCACAATGATGCATTTGGCGACAACCTCATGTTCGGCACTCCCCTGCTCTAACGCCCGTTGAAGCTTATTGAACAGTTCGAGCAATCCGCTCTCCTTCACCGTTTTGGCGCTTAGCTGGTTATCTTGACCCAACCTGCGGTATTTAATCGTCCGAAACAGATCGACCCCGCTGGACATAAACGGAGCCATAAAGTTGCCATCCAGTGTAAGGACCGCCCGCTCATATGGCTGATCCTCGGAAATGTTGACGACATGAAGCTCATTGGAATTTATCATCAAGAGCGAATAAGGCTCCAGCTCATATTTACTGCCTTCGATGGTGAAGCTGCCCGAACCGCTGATAAACATGAAAATCTCATAGCCCTTCTCATAATGCGGCTTATAATGCAGCGGATTCGGTTGCTCGTCCCGGACATGGTGATACCAAAAAGAATCATCCTCCGCCCTGTAATGAAAATTTACCGTTCTATGTTCCACCCTAGCATTCACCTCTATTTCAACATACAGCAAGATTGGCATAGTTTCAAACAATTTGAGCGAAGAACTATGACAATATTAATGCTACATTCAAGGGGATAACAATATAAAAAGAGGTGATCTGCCCATGCCAGCATCCGAATTTACTCTTACAGGTTTTGCAGATGAGATCGACGAAAACTTTATGACCCAGTTGAAAGGACTTAGCAGTCTTAACCTTCGATTTATAGAGATACGAGGCGTAAATGGCAAGAACATTTCCACACTGACCCCGCCGGAGATCCGTGAGGTTCAGAACAGGCTTGATGAGTACGGGATCAAAGTATCTTCTATCGGCTCTCCCATTGGCAAAATAACGCTTCAAGACGACTTTGCCATCCATTTGGATATGGCCAAGCGTATTTTTGAAACCGCCCATACTTTAAATAGTCCCTTCGTTCGCATATTCAGCTTTTACATTCCGCAAGGCAGCGATGCAGCCGTATACCGGAATGAGGTGATGGAGCGTATGGGCGCCATTGTGGATGCCGCCAAAGGCAGCGGACTAACGATCTTGCACGAGAACGAAAAAGAAATCTACGGCGATATTCCGGAGCGTTGTCTTGATCTACTGGAGACGTTTGGCTCTCCTCATTTTGCCTGTGCCTTTGACCCGGCCAACTTCGTGCAATGCAACAGCGAAGCCTAACCGGCAGCCTATGAGATGCTGAAGCCCTATATCAAATATGTGCATATTAAGGATGCCTTGGCCGAAGATGGACGAAATGTGCCCGCCGGCATGGGAGCTGGACGAATTGAAGAAGTACTGCAGGACTTAAAGGCGAACGGATATAACGGCTTCCTGTCTCTGGAGCCTCATCTGGGCAGCTTCACTGGGTTGCATGAACTGGAGCATGCCTCATTGCCGGATACGCTTGAGACTGGCGGATTGCATAGCTTCAGGTTGGCGCATTCTTCCCTGCTGCAAATATTAGATCGTATCTAGTACTGCTGGAAAGCGATCCTTTTGAACCTGTATTTACTGTATCTAATAGGGAGGTTATAACCCAATGGAAAACGTTCGCTTAGGGATTATCGGGATCGGCAATATGGGTACGGCCCATAGCCTGCATATCCATGCGGATCATAAAGTACCGGGGATGGTGCTGACTGCGGTCTGCGACATAAGCCAGGAGCGGCGGGCTTGGGCCAATGAGTATTTGCCGGGCGTGGCCGTGTATGAGCAGGCTTCAGATATGTATCAAAGCGGTCTGATCGATGCGGTGCTGATTGCGGTTCCTCACTACGATCATCCCGCCCTCGCTGCCCTCGCGTTTGCTAACGGGCTGCATGTGCTCGTCGAGAAGCCGGCTGGCGTGTACACCAAGCAAGTATTGGAGATGAATACCGCCGCGGATGAAGCAGGCAAAGTATTCGGCATCATGTACAATCAGCGCACGAATCCTGTCTATCAGAAAGTCAGAGAGCTGATCCAAAGCGGTGAACTCGGATCGCTCAAGCGCGTCGTCTGGATCATTACCAACTGGTATCGGCCGCAGGCATATCATGATTCGGGCTCCTGGCGTTCCACCTGGAAGGGGGAAGGTGGCGGCACGCTTATTAACCAGAACCCGCATAATCTCGACCTGTTGCAGTGGATGCTGGGAATGCCAAGCCGCATTCGCTCCTTCTGCAGCTTCGGCAAATATTACGATATCGAGGTCGAGGATGATGTTACCGCCTATCTGGAATACCCCAACGGAGCAAGCGGAGTATACATCACCTCTACTGGCGAAGCCCCGGGAACAAACAGGCTGGAGGTTTCCGGGGATATGGGCCGGATTGTCGTGGAGAATAACCGGATCAGCTTCGACCGCAACCGGATCTCGGAGCGGGAGCATAACCGCGTCAATACTGAACCGTTCCAGGCACCCGAATGCTGGCATGTGGAAATTCCGGTTTCCGGAGACGGAGGAGAGCAGCATATTGGAATTTTAAAGAACTTTACTAACGCTATTTTGCATGGAGAAAAGCTGCTTGCTCCCGGCGAGGAAGGCATCTACGGCCTGTTGATCTCGAATGCCATTCATTACTCCACTTGGACGGATAGCTGGGCCCTGCTAGACAGCTTTGATCACGATCATTTCTATGAATTGCTGCAAGAGCGAATTAATCACTCCACTATACAGAAGAATGTCAGTCAGAAGGTTAGCGATGTTAAAGGTTCACATTAAGAGGAGGCCAGATCCATGTCCAAAATATTAGGCGCACAGCTGTATACGATCCGGAATTTCGCCGCTACTCCCGAGGAGCTCGACCGATCCTTGAGCAGGATCAAAGCGATGGGGTACCGGACGGTTCAGGTATCGGCCATGTGGCATCTGTCTGTCGACGAGATAGCGGCGATCGGCGCCAGCCATGGGCTGCAGATTGTCATCACCCATACTCCGTATGAACGCTTCATCGATGATCTTGACGGCGTGATCCGCGATCACCACAAGCTTGGCTGTGGCTTGGCCGGATTGGGCGGTCTGCCGAAGGAATACCAGAGCAAGGATGGATATTATGCCTTCGCCAAGAAATTCTCGGCCATCGCCGATGAATTGGCGCAGAACGGGTTGAAATTCAGTTACCACAACCATCATTTTGAATTTCAGAAGTATGATGGGCAGCTTGGTCTGGATATTCTTATCGAGCAGACGAATCCGGATCACTTCCTGTTCACGCTTGATACGTACTGGGTACAGGTCGGCGGCGGCAATCCAAGCCATTGGATCCGCAAGCTGAAGAATCGAATCGAAGCCATCCACCTGAAAGATTTGGCGATTATTGATTCCCAGCAGATTATGGCGGAAGTCATGGAAGGCAATCTGGACTGGCCGGAGATCCTGCAGGCTTGTGAGGAAGCGGAAGTGAAATGGTATCTGATCGAGCGTGATGACGGTCCAACCGATGCCTTTGACAGCTTGAAGATCAGTTATGATCATCTGAGAAAGCTGGGGTATGAATAAATGAGCCAGATCAATGCGGTTATTATCGGCTGCGGTGCTATTGGCCCGGTCCATGCCGAAGCGGTGAAAAATTCAGACGCAGCTCATCTATATGGGGTATGCGATATCCTTTCTGAGCGCGCTGAAGCGCTGGCCCAGCGTTACGGCTGCCGGGTTTTTACCAGCTACGCTCAGGTGTTGGCCGATGAAGCCGTGCATAGTGTCCACATCTGCACCCCTCATCACTTGCACGCCGAAATGGCCGTGCAAGCTGCCTCGCACGGCAAGCAGATCGTGCTGGAGAAGCCGGTCGCGATGAATGTCCCGGAGGCTCGCGTCGTAAACGATGCGGTCCGCACCGCTGGGGTGAGCTGCTGCGCCATTTTGCAGAATCGCTTAAATCCTTGTATTGAAGCGGCTAAGAGCCTGATCGATGAAAGAACCTATGGCGAACTGTTAGGAATTAAAGGCTTTCTGACCTGGAGGCGCACAGCGGAATATTACGGTTCCGCCGACTGGCGCGGCAAATGGGCCACTGAAGGCGGCGGCCTGTTGATTAATCAGGCGGTGCATATGCTCGACCTGCTATATTATCTCGGCGGTGAAGTCATGGCCGTAAAAGGCCATATCGATACCAGAGCGCTGCAGGAAGTGATTGAAGTGGAAGATACGGCGGAAGCCACCTTCTATTATAGGGATGGCAAACGCGGATGGTTTTACGCCACAAATGGCTATTCCGAAGACAGTCCCTTCTTCTTAGAGATACATCTTGAGCATGGTGTACTGCGCTATATCGATAATAAGCTCATCCTTAAGAGCCACGGAGAGGAACAGTTACTGGCGGATGACCTGCATAGCAGCAAATCTATGGTCGGCAAAGCATATTGGGGCAGCGGTCACGCCCGGCTGATCGATCAGTTCTATCAGAGTTTGGCCGGCCCTCCTGCAAACTACTCCACCTTGCAGGATGCGTCCTACTCCATGGGCATTCTCGATGCCATCTATGCTTCATCCAGGAATGATCGAAGGGAAATGATCGAGTTGTTCTAATCCAATAAAAGGCTGCCTTAAAGTCAACAGACTTAGGTCAGCCTTTTATTGCTTACTCTACTACTATATTAGTTGAACTAAAATGAAGATTGCGGAAGAGGGAGACATCATTCTGTTGAAGCGGAGCGTCGCCTTTGTGGGGGGACTTCTCTCCTTCTTGAATTAGGTTAGCAGAGAAATCCACGAGCAACAGAGATTGGGGGAATATTTCATCCGGCCGCCTGCATCCTCTTAGGAGTCATGAGTTCACCGAACATAAATCATATCCCGATCTCCCGCATTTTCGCGGTAACCTTCTCGACTCTATCCGCCATATCTGTCCCGTCCAACTTGGGGAGCCTCAGCTCACTGACGATTTTGCCATCGCGCATAAACATAACGCGTTCGGTACGCGCCGCAACCATAACATCATGAGTAACCAGCATTACGGCAGTTCCCTCCGCGTTGATCTCGGCCAGAAGATCCATAATCTCCTGTGCGGATTTTGAGTTCAGCGCCCCCGTGGGTTCGTCGCCAAAGATGATCCTCGGACTATTGATCAGGGCGCGGCAGATCCCTGCACGCTGGAGCTGGCCACCCGAGACCTGTGTGATGTCGCGCTTTTCCAGCTCGGCGATACCTATCCTTTTCATAAGCGCACGCGCCTGCTCCGCAATTTCTACCGTACTTTTTCGATGACCGCGCATCGCTGGAAGAATAATGTTATCGAGCATATTCAGATTTTTCAGCATCGTTGGCTGCTGGAACACAAACCCCATCGTTGTCCTGCGCAAATCCGAGAGTTCATTCTCGGAGGCCGCTGCTAAATCCTTGTTATCGAAAATAACCTTGCCGCTATCAATCCCGTCCGTTCCGCTTAGGGCGAACAGCAACGTTGATTTTCCCGAACCCGAGGGGCCCATAACCGAAGCGAACTCGCCCTCCGCAATTTCCACGGACACACCATCAAGAACATTGCGTTTCTCCTCGCCCTCACCAAAGGATTTTACGATACATTCGCCAACTATGATCTTCTTCATCTGCCTACTCCTTTATACTCTCGGAAATTTGTATTCGTCTCGCACCCGCTGTACCGATCATTGTGGCGATGAGTACCGAGCCGATCAACAGCAGCGGGCTAAGCAGATACGCAGATAGCGGATGAATCGCAAACTGAAATTTCGCCACTCCAAAGGAAGAGATCGCCACACCCGCAAGCCCCCCTCCAAGGGTATTGGCCAGCAGCGTGCCAAGCACAATTCCAACGATCAGAACGAATCCGGAACGCGTAAGATACTGTGTCCTGATATCCGTAGTTGTATATCCGAACACTTTCATGACAGCAATGGTGTATCTGTCTTTTGCCACAAGCATTTTCATAAATAGCAAAGCCACCAATACCACAATAATCAGAGCAACAAGAATTGAAGCATGGGAAGCCTTCTTGACGGAGCCAATCGTCGACCCGAAGGTTTGAGCAACAAATGCATCAATATCTGAGACCTTGGCGTAGCTATACCTGTCTGCATATTGTAAGGTTGTTTCTTCGATCAACGAGGGGTTCGATAACTCTGCGCAGATAACGTACCACATGACCCCGGCCGATTGATCCGCAAAGCCAGCTTTAGCGGTTTTGCCGCCGTTAGTAATATCGGAGTAGATTCCGCTGATCGTAAGGCTCCTCTCCCGTCCCTCTATCACCAGCGTGATCGGGTCGCCCAGCTTCTTGCCCAATTCATCCGCATTCAAAACGGATAGAGCAATTTCATCATCAGCCGCAGGCGCTTTGCCCTGAGCATATTGAATGGGGAAGATCGTATGATCCCCAAGCTCAACTTTTATATTTTCCTCCGATCCGCCTTCCCTTTTTACTTTGAAGGTTTTTGTGGCTAACACAGCATACTTGGCGATAGCGCGGTCATTGCGAAGCGCGCCTATCATTTCAGCGGCTCTCTCAGGCATATGATCCGTCTGTTGAATGTCGATGCGCATATCGTAGTTTCCAATCCCCATATATTGAATGAAGCTTTTGGAGGAAATTGTGTTGTACAAGTTCTGCGGAACTACCATGATGAACACGGATATGATCAGTACGACAAGCATCGTGGTATACAGTTTTTTTCGGGCGAGAACATCCTTGATCCCGAGAAAAATATTCGTGTTCAGCAGCTTGTTCCCACTTAAATGAAAATGCTTGGAACCGGGCGCCTTGTCCTGGGGAGTCCCCTGGCGGATTGCTTCTGCTGCCGAGATCTTCCGGAAGCGTCTGAGTACGCCATTAACATAACCGATAATTGCCAGGAAGACGAGTAATACACCAAAAATCCCTAAGGCGGCAGCAACAGAAGAGTTCTCACTTTCCCCCATATATAGCCGGATGTTCTCAAGCAGCACGCCTTTGAAGATCAAGGACAAAGCATAGCCGATTATACTGCCTGCCGCCGCTAGGACCGCATATTTTGCCAGATAGATTTTCTTGATGTCCGAGACGCGCAGTCCTATCGCCTTCATCACGCCGATTTCCCGGTAGTCGTCCTCCATTTTGGCAAGCAAGGTGAAGCGGATACACATTAAAGCTATAGCAACGACAAGTATGCTCACCAGAAGAATGACACCAATCATCATTCCGTCGGAGAGGGCGTTAATCATTTTAAAAAGCGGATATGTAATCGCCGGTCCATTCGCTTCCAAGCCTGCGGAGGCATATGCCGTCTCGAATTCCCCCAGCTTCGCCAAATC
Source organism: Paenibacillus sp. 79R4 (assembly GCF_013393165.1). Lineage (NCBI taxonomy): Bacteria > Bacillati > Bacillota > Bacilli > Caryophanales > Paenibacillaceae > Paenibacillus > Paenibacillus sp. 79R4. The sequence goes on from NZ_QJOT01000010.1 coordinate 111,451, forward strand.
CTTCAATCTGAACTCAATCAAATACTCGATACTGCCCAGGTCCTTTAGCTGTTCAAAATCAGACCTGCTGATTAAAAATCTTTTGGAAGAGGCCAGCATGGAATTCATCTGGGAGTCCCGCAGAAAACCGGCAACCTGAAATTCCTTGCCACCTATAACAGCCTTATCGCCCATCTTAATGGTCTGTTCCTTCATATAGGTGACGGGAACATAAATCTCTCCGTCGGATACGTTAATGACTTTGCCGTTAAGGTCGAGCAGATAATCGAACTTCTCGCTCTGTACGCTGAGGCCATTATCCTGAATACTGTCCGTTAGCGAGTGATCACCGAAGCGAAATTGCGAGCCGTCCATATTCAAAAATTCCAGCACTTGAAATTGATCAACATGTTCATTCCGGTTCGCAAATAACTCCAAACGGGCAGAATCGATCTCCCCGGAGTGCATCTGCATAAAATGCGGAGTTCTGGCCTGGGTCATCATGGCATCCAGCGCCCCCGTCAGATTGACGATGAGAATTGCCGCCAGTGAGACGAGCATCGCTGCCGCGGCAATAAATATCGTGGTCGTCAGTGTAACCAGCCTGCTCTTCGACATGTCATTGCGGACTATTCTTAAATACATAAGTCCCCCTTATGTTCCAGCTTTCTTACGGATTTCATGTTATATAGAACTATCGAAACGACACTTAACACGACTCCGGCCACAATGATGAGGAAGCCTGTTCCTCTGCCGCTGCCCGTGCCTATAATCCTTCCAACACTGCCAGCAAGCGCTCCCCCTTCCACTAATAACGGAGTGAATAGATAATCCGCCATCAGTCCGGCAAGCGCATATGCGGCCACATAACCGAACTGGGTAATCAAACCGATCAGCGCCCATGCCCTTCCTTGCGCGGAATTATCAATATTAGTACGGATCAGATAATCCATACTTACATTAGCAAATGGAATCATGGCAAAAAAGAGAAATCCCGCAACACATATCAGCATAAGGTTTTCACGCAATCCGAACATAGCCATAAATATGCCTACCAGGAACATGGAGAACGATAATATTTTCACATAATCCTTCTTAATTGGAAGAAACCCGATGACCACACTCGTTACGAGCATGCCTGAAGCCACGATAGTCTCGACCGTTCCGATTACAGAGCTGTTCGAAAATGCCAACAGCATCGGAATGGAAAGCGTCTCAATGATTCCCAGCAAAAAGGTCAGCAATGTGGTCATGAAGATTAGGACAAGCACCCCTCTATTCCCGGATATAGCGCTCCAACCATCCTTAAAGTCCCGAATGAACGAATTCGCCTGCTCATAGGTCTTGGCAGCAAGACCGCTGCGAACTACAAGCGTTGTCGTGACCGTAACAAAAAAAGTGCAAATATCGATGATCAGCAGCAGCTTAATGTCCGAGATCACAAGCAAGTATCCGGCAATGATCGGTGAGATCAAAAATTTGGACGTGCTCGCGATCTGGACAAGGCCGCTTGCCTTCGTGTACTGCTCCTTCGTTAGCAAATCTGTAACTGTAGCCTTATAAGCCGGATCAAGCAGCGAGGAGAATACCGAGCTTATCGTTACCCCCACGCAAATCTGCCAGAGCAACACTTCTCCACGAAGCATGCATATCAAGATGAACACTAGGCCTATCGCAGAGAGACTATCGCCTAACACCATCAGCAGTCTGCGGTCATAACGATCGGCGAGCACACCGGCAAAGGCGCTTAGAAGCAGCGAGGGCATGAACGCCAGCAAGGTGACCAGCCCCATTGCAGAGGCCTTTCCCGTCAGCTGAAACACATATATTCCCAGCCCGAATGAAGTGAGTCCGTTGCCGATGGCAGAAATAAATTGTCCTGACCACAGCATAAGAAATTTTCCAAAAAGCTTGTTTGAATGATCCATCACTGCCTCCATTTAGCTGCCGAACATCTGCATGGCCTGCACAAGGCTTCCGCTCTCAGCGCCCAGCAGCCTCTCAATGTTATATACGAGCGCCTGCGCCCGCTGAGTGAGCTCCTCGTTCGTCATTGGAACCATATCCTTATCAAAAATCGTATTGGCATAAATCATGACCATCTCCATGCACTCATACGGAAACGGCGTATTGAACAGTCCCAGCGTGATGCCTTCACGAATCATATCCGCCAGGATGGGTGTAACACCGTTAATCAGCATCTTCTGTATTTTGTGATGCATCAGCGCGTTCTGTGGCTTATGAATATGCTCCATAATCTCCTGACTGCTTTCATCACCGCTGATATTCAGTGCCATGATCACACGGATTATACGCTCGACAACGGGGATGCCCCTGTCCACGGCAATTCCTTGCGCCGTCCCCAATAGCCGTACACTATATCGATCAATAAGCGCGTCCATAATATCTTCCTTGGACTTGAAATGATAATACAGCGTTCCCCGCGCAATCCCGACCTTTTCGAGAATGTCGTTTGTACTTGTGCCATCAAAGCCCTTCTGCGCAAACAGCTCATCCGCTGCATCAAGAATTTCATTTCTGCGCTCTTCAGCATCTTTGACGACCCTCATTTGCTGCACCTCCTTGATTAAAAAAGCTTGTAGACCGACTGTCTGTCGGTAATATAATAACACAAATTATGCGTGGAGGAAAGAGGTGACTTCTCTATGAGTTATCCAAGCCCTGAGTCGATCTGCCTCTCCAACAGATCGGCAAAAAGAGCGCGATTGGAATCGTTCCTTATCGCGCTCTCTTTTATTTTCACAAAAGTATTCGTAATTTTATCTAGCTCTCTGTATCCCTAATATCTGATATAACTCCTGAAGTGTACGAATTTCATAGGTTGGAACGATATCCGTATTATTCTCTTTTCCTATGGGATTGTACCAGCATGTATCCATACCTGCCAGCTGTCCGCCCTTAATATCCGAGCTTAACGAATCTCCGATAATTAATGCCCGCTGCGGGTTAAAATCAGGAATGCGGGCGAACACATAATCAAAGAACTCTTTCATCGGTTTCTGATAACCCGTATCCTCCGATACAAAAATATTCGTAAACATCGGATGCAGACCTGAATCACGAAGCCGGCGATCCTGTGTCTTCGACACGCCGTTCGTCACGATGTGCAGGTCATACCCGCCTTGCAGTGCCGAAATTAATTCCAGGGCCCCGTCGATAAGCTGGTGCCCCTGCTCCAGATAACTGCGATATCGCTGCTCTAGCAGAACGCCATCCACTTCATGCCCATACTCCTTCAATAGCAGAGCAAATCGAGTGTTTACGACTTCATCGCGATCGATACGCCCCTCTTCAAAGGCCCTCCATAACCCCTGATTCACGTGTTCATAATGCGCTTCGATTTCTTCCGTAAGCTCCATCTGCTGTTCCTCGAATAATAAGCGCAATGCCAGTCTTTCCGCTGCCTTAAAGTCCAATAATGTATCATCTACGTCAAATAATAATGTCCGATAAGCCTTCATCATGATTCTCTCCAATCCCAAATTCTCTACCTAGGTTATTATTATATATCTTCTTAAGCAGCCCGCCGGCTCCGAACCGTATTGCGGTTATCTCTGCGCCGGTCACCTGTCTTAAATATGATAATGCCGCCAACGATGACCAGCACCCCGATAGCTTGTTTCCCCGTAAAAGGAACCTTATCCAAGCCAAGCAGTCCCAGTGAGTCGAACAACAAAGCAATACCGATCTGGGACGCCATCACGATCGAGATCGCAAACGTCGGACCAAGCCGCTTCACTCCCTGTACCACCGAAAGAACCACACCTACCCCAATAATGCCGCTGAACCAGTACCACGTCTTCATATTAGACCAATCGAACAACTGCCTGCCTTCCACAGCCAGGCCAATACTGAAGGAAGCGAAAAATCCCATGGCAAGCACGATCACCGTTGTCGTCCATATGCCCACGCCCTCATTCACTTTGCTGTTAAATACATTTTGAATCCCCACAAGCGAGCCAGCAAGAAGTGCCAATATCAAGCCTGCAATCATAAGCTTCTCCTCTCATGTCTCATATATATTATGACCTGCCAATGCACGCAATCGTTCCCGATCCTTCACATAAATAAATCCGCGATTGCGTTCAACCAAGCCCTCTTCGCAAAATTTATGAATAACCCGGTTTAGGTGTCTGTAGCTGGTCCCGAGAAAGTTGGCTACATCCCGCAAGCTGACCGTACTGAGCTGACCATTAAATCGCGGATCCGAATCGTCATACGACATGGATAAGAGATAACTGGCCAAGCGCGCCTCCACCGGATACATCAGATTAAAGTTTAATGAATCGGATTTCGTGCAAAACTTCGTCGTAATGATCTTGAGCAGAAAACGAAGCAGCTCTGCGTCATTGGCTCCGTATTGATGCAGCCAGCGATTGTGAACAGCAATCAAATGAACAGACGATACAGCCTCGACCGAATTCATAAAGTCGATCCCTTGCACATATTCAATATCCCCAATCACCTCCAGCGCTGTTTTGAACGATATGATCAGCGCCTTTCCTTCCGCTGAGGTGTTATGAACCTTCACCTTCCCTTTTACTAGAACGTACAAGTACTCGGCAGGATCGCCCTGCGAGCAGATGTGTTCCCCCTGATCATAGCTGTAAAGGGCCAAATGCGGCATGATATTCGCGTTAAATGTCGAGGCAATCTGATGTATCTGCATATAGTGAGCCAGTTGCTCACGATCCTTAATCTCTTTCATCACATGCCCTCCCCTCTACTGCAAAATTACATCTTCATGATGATCACACCGGCGACCATCATCGCGATGCCTATGAAGTGCGATAGCTTCATCTTTTGCTTCACTACCCCGAACCATCCCCTGCTGTCGATTATAAAGGTTATACCTAGCTGAGCAATCAATACGACGGCTATTGTCAATGTAACGCCGATGTGATGAATGGACGTGATATTGCCGGAAATGATGATTGCCGCCAAGGCTCCACTAGTCAAATAGAGCGGCTTCACTTGCCTCACCCTTCTCCACAGTCCGTCCCGGACGATAAGCAGAAGAAGAAAAGCCAGCAAAAATCCGGTGAACTGGGTAATCGTCGCCGCTTGCCAAGTGCCGATATCTTGACTGATCCGGGAGTTCGCCACGCCTTGCAGCGTAATAAGCGCTCCGCCTAACAATGCAAATATGATTCCTGCCATCTCTCGCTCCCCCAACCCTAAATATCGATTCACTATGTTATTATTTAAAATCAGATTGGAGCATCCGGGGAAGGACATATGTCCCAAGTGATCAAAAAAGAAAAACTGACCGCCAGCCCTTTATTAGTACATGTACAGAAACTCCCGTGTGCAGCACCGAAGCTTATGCTTCTGATGTTCGTTTTTCCAAAATACCCAGTAGGATAGAGCCAGGGGTCGAGGATGGAGCTACACGTTTTCATAGAAAACAACCACGGAAGCATGTGCATATGCATATGGCATCTGTATTTGGCAGTTGGCATAGCTTGTTTTGAAGCACGAGCCCTGAGATGTGTCCGCAAGAAACATAACTTGGTATTCCATTTGCCTAGGCCCGGCTGAATTCAAAATTTGATGCCTGGATACTTCAAAAACGGACTTTGGAACAACCTCTATTATAATTGGGCTTGTCCCGAGAAAATCGGTAAAAGGACCTCATCGACCAATTGGATCTGATACTCCTTCGTTACAGCTCCACCACGAATTATATTTTCAACCCGTAAAAAATCAAAGGGCAAACTCATTTGCATGGTTGTAAAATCATGTTGTATCTCTCCTCGTTTTTTGGCAAAACCTTCGACCTTCTTCATGACCTGCATATTGCTGTTACGCGCACCTCTTAACCATTCTCTGACACTCTCATTCTTCTGACTTAACACCAATAAAGTCGCACTAAGAACCTCTGAACTTATGGTTTCAAAAAATTGCTGATAAATTTCGACAACACTTAATAAATCCTGACGCAAACTTCCTTGATCCCGGACCAGATCAATCATATCTCCGCCAATCACCTGTCTGGATTTATAACTTACCAAAGCATGCAGCAGATCGACCTGCGTCTCATAACGACGATAGATAACTGTACGACTGGTTTCCGCCTGTTTTGCCACATTTTGAAATGTCATACTTTCATAACCTGATTTATGAATAATTTCGTAGGCCGCCTCGAGAATGGCCTCTTCTAACTCTTCGCCGCGTCTTCGTTCATTTACCATGGTAGATCCTCCCGCTTCATTACTATCCATTATTTTAACATATTTTAAGGTACATATTGTACTTTATTTAATTCGGGTGTATACTCCTAAAGCAAGATACAAATTGCATCTTATTTTGAAGGAGTGTGCAAACCTGGATGACAACAAAAATGGAAGAGAAGCTGCCAAAAGAACTGATCCGCATGGCGCTGATTCTTGTTCTTGGTGCCGTTGCACCCATGCTCGATACAACGATGGTAAACATTGCAGTCAATCAATTTGCTTATGACTTTCATAGCTCGCTTGATACTATTCAATGGGTCATTACCGGTTATGTCCTGGCAACAGCGATTGCCGTTCCCTTTTCCGGATGGCTCATCAACAGGTTTGATGGAAAACATATTTATTTAGCGGCTGAATTGCTATTTTTAATAAGCTCCATCCTTTCAGGTATTTCCTGGAGTATCGAAAGCCTAATTGCTTTCCGTCTGATTCAAGGTTTTAGTGCCGGACTGATTATCCCGTTATTAACCACATTACTAGTTAAAGCAGCCGGACAAGAAAACATGGGGAAATTGATGTCTATTGTTGGTTTGCCTATTATTCTTGGACCTATATTAGGGCCAGTCATCGGTGGGGGCATTGTCGAATATTTCTCTTGGCGCTGGATTTTCTTTGTAAACATTCCGTTTGGAGTGATTGCATTATACTTTATTCATAAAAAGCTGCCCAGCTTTCCTGCTGCCAATAAACAAGCCAAGCTTGATGGGTTCGGCAACATCTTGTTAGGTGCTCTTTCAGTCAGCTATATTTATGGAATTACCCAAGCAGCATCGGGCTCTGGATTCGGCAATGCGAAAGCCATTGCGTTTATTATCATAGGTGTAATTTTGACGGTAGTTTATGTCATTTACGCATTTTTAAAACCGAAGAAGGTCGTGGTTCCTTTAAACCTGTTTAAATATAGAAGCTTCTCTGCATCTATTATCTCATTGGTCTTAGCCGGAATTGGAACGAACGGAGCTATGCTGCTTCTGCCTTTATTCTTCCAAAATATTAGAAATGACTCCGTAGTTCTCACAGGCCTTTCCCTCATTCCGCAGGGACTGGGCATGCTGGTGGCGAGGCCGGTGATCGGAAAAATGATAGATAAAATTGGAGCAAAAATCGTGGTGATGATCGCGATCGTCATTACTTTGATTGGAACAATACCGTTCCTTTGGTTCACACAAAACACAAACTACGGGGTCATGGCGGTTGTTCTATTTATTCGCGGAATGGGTGTAGGCGGAATCACGATTCCAATCATGACGGATTCTTATACCGGTCTTTCCAAAAATCAAATACCTCAAGCCAGTATTGCGACGCGTATTATCCAAAATATTGGCGGAGCGTTTGGTTCAGCATTATTAGCGACCATTGTAGCCCAGCAAATGAATCATTTGGAACCCAGCCTTTCTAATCTAACGTCCGCTTATCATGCTGCCTTTTTGGTTTCCAGTGCCTTGACATTGGTCATGTTCATTCCTTCCCTCTTCTTAACCAATAAGGTGACCAGGAAAGCGAAGATACTAACAATAAACAATAAGTCTTAGATACACTTTGGGGCGGTTTCCTGAATTGGAAATCGCCCAGAACATAAGAAAGACGAAGCTAGAAAGCGGCAGGGCTGGTTATATTCTGTTTCAAAGATGATGTATTGCAAGCAATACAAAAAGGCCGCTGCCCATGGAGTTCCGGACAAAGGCCCAACATTTCTATTTGGGTATCGTCTATTTGATGGTGTAAAGTTCAACTTTGTGCTAAACCATTCTTCACCCCTTCGTCCCCCCCTGCATGCTGAACCCTTTGGACATAAATCGCTGAGAAAGGATGTACAGCACGATCGACGGGATCGCGTAAAGCACAGAAAATGAAGCTAATCGTCCGTAATCCACCATGCCGTATTGGCCAAAAAACTGGTACAGTTTCAAGGAGGCAGGGAAATTCTCCGGAGTTTGCAGCAAAATGTATGGAACGAAGAAATTGCCCCAGCTCCCAGAGAACGTAAAGATGGCTACTGTACAAATCCCGGGCACCATCAGGGGGGCGATGATTTTTCGTATACTAGTGAACACGGATGCGCCATCTACCCACGCCGCTTCCTCCAAATCTTCGGGAACGGAATCCATAAAATTTTTAGTCATCCAGATGCCATAAGGCATAGAAGAAGCTACATAAAAGAGCACAACCCCAAAAACATTGTCATACAGTTTAAGGCTCAGAAACAGCTGATACACCGGTACCATCACAGCCGTAATAGGCAGCGAGGTCATAAAGAGAATGGTGAGCATAAACGGCTTCTTAAACTTCAGCTGGTAACGAGACAACGGATAAGCCGCCAATAGCGCCAGCACAACCACGATAGCGGCTTGACCCAAAGACATCAAGAGACCAATGACAAAAGAACGTTGATTCTCAGGGCTGGTAAGCACATCTACATAATTTATCATCGTTAACTGCTTGGGCATTTTTAGAGATTGCATCGCATTGAGATCAACGGATGCCACCAGCACCCATAGAAGCGGCAGCAGAAAACAAATCCCTATCAACGATAAAATGGCATACGGAAGGATGCGATATATAAGCTTGCGCTGTATCGTATTCATGCGAAGTCCCCTTTACTCTTTTAACGAACGGATATAGAACAGACTGAGCACGATCCCCAGGAGCAGTAGAAGGAGTGAAATCGCCGTGCCATAACCAAGCTGATAATTCACAAAAGCCTGGTTGTACATAAAAATCGGCAATGTCGTCGTTTTGGTTCCCGGGCCGCCCCCTGTCATAGCATAAATGAGTCCAAACACGCCCAGCGTCTGCAGCGTAACAAGCATCATATTGGTGGTGATCGTCTGCTTGATATAAGGAATTGTAATCCGAAATAATATTTGCAGTTTCGATGCACCGTCCACGACCGCAGCCTCTTCGATCTCGCTTGGCACATTATCAAGCGCCGCCTGAAAGACAATCATAGAAAAGGCGGTTCCATGCCAGATATTCCCCAAAACAATAGCTAACATCGGAACGGTAAACAGCCAGGTAACCTGAGGAATAGCAAAAAGGGATAAAATCATATTCAGTGTCCCTTCATCGCCAAAAAAACTATACAAACAAAGGGCGCACACAATTTCAGGCGTAACCCACCCGGCCAACACAATCGTACCTATAAAACGCCGAAACGTCTTATTTTTATGTTTCATGAGCAAAGCGATTAGAAAACCAAGCACCTGCTGACCAATCACCGCAGAGCCGATCAAGAAAACCAATGTATTCCAAATACTGATTCTGACCGTAGGGTCATGAAACATTCGGGTGTAATTAGCAAGTCCAACAAATTTCAGCTCTTTGGCTGCCTCTCCGGTTAATGCCAGATTCGTGAAAGAATAAAAAAACGTCAGCAGGATCGGATAGATAAAAAACAGCAGCATTATCGCAATGGATGGCAGCAGAAAATAAAGCCATGTCCAATTTTTTCTTCGTAATGTCCGGGACGGGATAGAGACGACGCTCATGAATGTTTCTCCTTTCTCGGATGAATGAGACACCACATGCCCGCACTTCGCAAATTACAGCTAAGCGCAGGCATGCGGAGCTATTTATTTTTCCAGGATATGATCCTGACCGACAATTCGGGTGACGTCTTGCGCATACTTTTGAGCAGCATCTGCAGCGGAAGTACCCGAGGCAACCGATTCAACCATCGTTTGAATTTGTGTCGACACTTCCGGATATTTATCCTGGGCTGGTCTGAATTCTGCGTTTTTCAAATATTCCGTTGCAATTTCGTTAAATGGCATTTTCGTATATTCAGCATCTTTGCCCACATCAGCCCGCACCGTTATATTCCCGGACGCTATAACCAGCTTTTGAGTGTTCTCCTTATTTAGAGCAAATTGGATAAAGTCCCAGGCTTCATCCTTATGCTGTGCGTTGGCTGGAATGGACAGAGCCCAGCCTCCTGCGAGCGTAATCGAACCTGGAGCCTGCCCGTTGTTCGTAGGCATCGGCGCAAATCCAAGGACATCTTTGTATTCCGGCCACGGAGCCGCTCCATTATCCAGATAGTTGCCTGTAATCCACGATCCGTCCAACAATATGCCAAGCTTGCCTTTTGGCAAGTATTCCCGAGTTGCTGTATTGCCGGCCTGCCCGTTCAATACTTTGGATAGCGGCGGTCCCAGCTTTTCCTTTATAATCGTCTCAATAAAAGATAACGCTTCGGTGATTCCTTCACTTTTCACGATCCATTTACCGCTTGCTTCATCATATAGTCGTTCCCCTGTTCCATACAGCAGCATTTCGTAGGTTTGCATCGAGGTTGCTTCCCCCGTCGCTTTCCCCATGTTCATCCAGATAGGCACGACATCGCTGCCCGCTTTTTCTTTGATGACTCTGGCAGCCGACAGAACTTCTTCCCATGTTTTGGGGTTCCAATCTTCTGGAAGTCCCACCGACTTAAAGATCTCCTTGTTATACCAAAGTCCCCTTGAATCCGTATTGTAAGGAACACCATATATTTTTCCATCGCTAGCGGTAACGCCCTTCTTCATAGCTTCGATAAACGAACCGTTGCTCCAATCCTCCCAGCCTTTCAATCGCTCATCGAGCGGTTCGAGGAACCCCGCGCTAGCATCCGAATTCAGCATTAACGTATCCTCTGTGACGATATCCGGGGCCGTATCTTTCGATTTGAGGGCCAGGGCGATTTTAGCAAAATAGTCCCCTTCCGATGCCTGAATCGGTGTAGGTTTGATCTCTACCTCCTGATTTGGATACCTTGAAGCCACATCTTTAATCCATTGGTACAAAACTCCTTTTTCACCAATACCATCGTCGCGATAGGTAATCGTAATCGTCTTCTTGGCAGTCGCCGTTGTCCCTTTGTCGCTGCCTTCCTTCACCGGAGCCTCTGCATTGCCCTTGTCATTTGACGTTGTGCCTGAACCCCGACTTGAACCGGAACAGCCAACCGTCATCGCTAACAAAAGCGTTAGTGATAGGAGTCCCCATTTACGAGTTGCTTTCCCCATCTGTATCCCTCCTCCATAGAAAGCGTTTCCATATAAACTTATTCGCTTCTTCCGCAAATATTCAGACAAACAGTAAGTGATTCTTTTTGCAAACTAACGCTGTAGCTCTGTACCAGGGTATAATCACTTTTGGGTAAATAAAAAAGAAACCAGGCCTATCAAATAGAATAGGCCTGGTTTCTTTTTGCTTTAGTTTTACTTTCTTATCCGCACTTGCTATATCCGCAGCTGCTGCAGGTCTTGCAGCCCTCGATATTGATCAGCGAGGCCGAGCCGCAGGATGGGCACAGGTCGCGCGAGGCGGCTGGCGCATTATACCGTTGGTCGTTATCGTGATTATGGTCCTGGGTCTGCTCGTCATGCTGATGAGCTAACGTAGCAGCAACCGGAGCCGGATCATGGTCTCCGCCGAAATGGTCGCTTTGCACATGAATTTCCAACGCCTTGGCAACGGCGTCAGCAATGGATTCAACGCGATTCGGACCGAAACCGATCGCACCGGAGCCGCCGATTCCCTTCAGATGCTTGATCAGCAATTCTACCTTCTCCCCATGATCCCCATAACGGAGGAACAAGGAGCAGACACGGCCCAGCGCTTCGGCCATCGCGAATACGTCAGAACCCGCCTTGCCGACATTCAGGAAGATCTCGCCCGGAATTCCGTTCAGATCGTTAATCGTAATGTAGGCCATGCCAAACGGCGTGTTGATCTTGTACGTAGCACCGCGAAGCACTTGGGGACGTTTCTTATATTGCTTATCCTCCACCGCTTTCTTACCAACAGCGATACTAGGATTGTTGTCCTCTGCCGATCCGCCAGTCGATGCAGCTTCACTCACAGCAGTGGCCTTGGCCTCCTTGTCTTCCTTCTTCTCGGTCTGCAGAACTTGCACATCACGGCTGCCATCGCGGTAGATCGTAACCCCTTTGCACCCGAGATCGAAGGCAAGCTCATACAAACGCTTCGTATCTTCAACTGTGAAATCGGACGGGCAGTTCGCCGTCTTGGAGATCGAGCTGTCTACCCAGCGTTGGATCGCCGCTTGCACGCGGATGTGATCCTCTGCAGACAAGCTCATCGCCGTCACGTAATAATCGGGCAGTTCTTCACCCGGATGCGCATCCATCCATTCCTGAGCGATTGGCACAAATTGCTCGTCGAAGCCAAGCCGGCTTTGACGATAATATTTGAAAGCAAAATAAGGTTCAATGCCTGTCGATGTACCCACCATCGTACCTGTACTTCCGGTCGGAGCCTGTGTAATCAGGGTTACATTGCGAACCCCTTGCTCACGAATCGCCTCTTCCACCTCCGGATATACCTCCGTCATCACCTTCATAAAGCCGCTTTGCAAATATTTGTCCGCTTCAAATGCAGGGAAAGATCCTTTCTCAGCAGCAATCTCGGCAGATGCAAGATAGGCTTCCTTGGCGATAAAACCGTACAATTTATCAAGGAATTCCAGCGATTCCGGACTGCCGTAACGGATACGAAGCTTGATCATAAGCTCGGCCAGTCCCATCGTTCCCAAACCTACGCGGCGTTCCTTCTTCTGATTCTGCTCATTTTCTTCAAAGTGATAGGGCGTCCTGGTGATCACATTATCCAGAAAACGCACAGAATAACGCGTCGTAACCGCCAGTTCGTCCCAATCCACTTCATGGTTCTCTCCATCATAAAACTTGGACAAATTAATCGCCGACAGATTGCATACGCCCCAGCCAGGCAAACCTTGCTCTCCGCACGGGTTCGTGCAGATGATCGGGTTAAAATACCAGCTGTTCGACATTTGATTGTAGTATTCCATGAATACAACCCCAGGCTCAGCCGATTTCCAAGCCGATTCGATGATCGTATGCCAAATTTTCCGAGCCTTCACTGTCCGGTAATGGACAACTTTACGTCCGGCAGCTTTCCATTTATCAAGATCGCCATCCCAGACTTCAGTGTAATCGTCATCAGTGGTGTCCGGGAAGACCAATTCCCAATCCAAATCCTCTTTGACAGCCTTCATAAAGGCGTTGCTTACGCATACCGACAGGTTCGCGTTCGTGACTTGTCCCATTGTCTGCTTAACCGTAATGAAATCAAGCACATCCGGATGCCAGTCGTTGATCATAAGCATCAAAGCGCCGCGACGGCTGCCCCCTTGCTCGATCAGTCCTGTCGTATAGCTGAACAATCCGCCCCAGGATACCGCACCGCTCGATGAACCGTTAACGCCTTTAACCACCGCACGACGCGGACGAAGCGAACTGAGATTGATTCCGACACCGCCGCCGCGGGCCATAATCTCCGTCATTTCACTCAAAGTCTCCATAATACCGCCACGGCTATCCTTCGGAGAAGGAATGACGTAGCAGTTGAACAAGGTGAGCTCATCGCTGGCTCCTGCCCCTGCGGCAATCCGCCCGCCTGGAACAAGCTTCCAATCTTCCAATATACCACGAAATTTATCTGACCACTCCGCTTGCTTCTCTGGCGTTTCCTCCACCGAAGCCATCGCATGAGCCAATCGATCCCACATTTCTTCCGGTGTCTTCTCAATATTCAACGTCAGCTTCTCGACATCTGCTTCTACCAGCGCACCGCTGCGTGTCTTGACAGTAACCGACTGGCCGTCGCGAGCGATCACTTCGCCAACTTCCTTCGTCGGGAATTTAGGGTCATCCTTGGTCAGGACAAGAACAACGTCTCCAACCTTGGCATGGCTCGGATCAGGATTCTTCCAAGCGTACCTATCCAAGAAGATTTTCTCGCTTAGCCCTTCCAGGCGCTGATTTTGCTTCGTTTTCAAAGAAAACACCCTCCTAATTTATCAAAACTGTTCTGCACCTTTCAGCCGATTCTTGTCCGATTCCATCGGAATCATAAATAATAACAACTGATATAGTGTTAGCAAATTTCAACAAAAACACAAAAAAACAAGCTCAAAAAAGTAATACCGCTTAGCGGAGCTGCCGCTGACAGGAATATAACCGGAATCAAGCAGTAATTACGAGATTGAACCCTTCAAACATGGTTCCTGTTATGCATTTGCACACCTGGAATTGTTACAATAATATGTACAAATCTCAATATGTAGTGTGCTTAGTCCATTATACTACACTACATATGGTTGTCACAACGATCATTAGTTTAATTCAGACTATTATAGCTCCCCCTTCCTGTCCAAACTTCTAAATGCTCCAAATTGCTATCTATTTGGGCCCAAGTTATATCCTTTTTGTTTTTCGTCCATACTACCTACAGCAACTAGACAACGAGTCGTTAGACAAAAGGGAGGTTATATTATCAATGAACCCTCATCCCCCAAATCCGGACATGAAGCCTATGTTAGCCGGTGTTCCCATCGAATTTGAACGGAATTGGTATGAAGATCTTGATATGAGATTGAAAAAAGGCGGCCCCTGGGATGATTGGAGATTGTTCAATCTGGGTACCCAGGCCGAAGCTTCCCTGCTCGTTACCAGTTTTGAAGAGATGTTATGCCTCGGCCATCTTCAGCAATTTGACCCGCTGCCCCATCAGATTGATACGGCACAGAAGGTGATGTTCGAGATGCGCGGCAGAGCTATTCTTGCCGATGAGGTTGGGCTGGGCAAGACGATCGAAGCTGGACTGATTCTGAAAGAATATATCATTCGCGGACTTGTCAAGAAGGTTCTCATTCTCGTTCCAGCCTCGCTGGTTCTGCAATGGGTGAGAGAATTAAATCAGAAGTTCGGTATCTCTGCGGTAGCCCAGAAGAAAGAGCATTCCTGGCATAACGATATCGTCGTGGCTTCGATGGATACGGCCAAGCGCGACCCTCACAAGAAAATTCTGACTGATTATGAGTATGATATGGTCATTGTCGATGAAGCGCATAAACTAAAAAACAAAAAATCAACCAACTATCAGTTCATGCTGCAATTGCGCAAAAAATACTGCCTGCTCCTGACCGCAACCCCGATCCAGAACGACTTGAGCGAACTGTTCAACCTGATTACCTTGCTTAAGCCAGGTCAGCTTGGGGGGCAAAGCGATTTTGCGGCTAATTTTGTTCTCGACAAACGCATTGCCAAGAACGAGCAAGCCCTCAAGGGCGAGCTGTCAAAAGTATTGATCCGAAATCGTCGCGGTGAAGGCCAATTGGACTTCAAGAAGAGAATCGTGCGCAATGTGCATGTTGAGCTCTCTCCCGAGGAGAAGAACCTCTACAATGGCGTAACTTCCTTTATCAAGAACCAATATCGGGCAGCAGGCGGTGATATGGGCAGTATGTTCTCTCTGGTTACTCTGCAGAGGGAAGTATGCAGCAGCCGCGATGCCGTCTTCGTCACGCTGGTCAATCTGTCCAAGAAGCTGGCCCCGGATTCTCCACTGCGTGACGTTATCTGGGATCTGGTCGGAATTATTAAGACAATTCAAGCGAACAGCAAAGCGGAGAAGACGATGGAACTGATCCGTGAGATGAATGAGAAAGTGATCGTATTTACGGAATATCGGGCGACCCAGGAATATTTATTGAAATATTTCAGCGAGCGCAATCTTGTCTGCGTTCCTTACCGTGGCGGTATGAACCGGGGCAAAAAGGACTGGATGATGGATCTGTTCCGCGGTAAGGCCCAGGTGATGATCGCCACCGAAGCTGGGGGAGAAGGGATCAACCTGCAATTCTGCCACAATATGATCAACTTCGATCTGCCCTGGAATCCGATGCGGGTCGAGCAGCGAATTGGACGGGTACATCGGCTAGGTCAGCAAAACGATGTGAATATATACAATTTATCGACCAAAGGCACAATTGAAGAGCATATCGTGAACCTGCTGCATGAGAAAATCAATTTGTTCGAATCGGTCATTGGCCAGCTTGATGTCATCCTTGAGCGGTTCGAGAAAAAAGGCTCGCTCGAAAAGAGCATCTACAAGATTTTGCTGGAATCGAGCAGCGATGAGGAGATTGCCAAGGGTGTGGATTCCCTCGGCAACTCACTGAACACGATCAAATCCGAACTGGACCGTGAAATTTCTGAACGGGAGCAGGATGGAAATTTTGAGCAGCTGCTTGGAGGATGATTGACATATGACGATGACACAAGATCAAATACAACAGTATGTCATGACATATCTGGACGCTACAGAATGCCAAATCCTTGAGAAATCCCCGTATCATGTGACCGTCAAGCTTTCGCCGCAGGCGGATCGCGATCTGACGAATCGCCCTTACTACTGGGGATTCGTAGAGCGTACCGGCGTGGAGCCGGAGACGATGAGCTTCTCGTTTGTATTTGATGCCGAGGGGTATGAGGCGCTGCAGGAGCGGAGCGATAACACAAGCAGCGCGAAGCCTGGCGTTGGCTCAGGAGCGCCCCAGCTTGGCTCCACGCAAACTGCGGGGCAGACGCAAGCACCCGGAGCGGCGGATGACAGCGTACTTGGCCGCTATTTCGGACCCATCCGTCCTCTTCCGATCCTGGGACCCGGACGAATTCAGAAGGAAGTGCTCACGTTCGGCAGCCCACCGCTCAAGCAAATCTTCACGGCCGCCAGACAAGGAGGTCGCTGTGTCTATTTGTTTGAGGACCCCGGACAACGGCAGCGTATGACCCTCTTTCCGGCCTCTTATGAGCCGTGGCTTGGAGTTTGCTTCAAGCTGGAATTTTGCTGCGATATCAAGCGGGAGGAGATGCATTTTATCGGCATCTCTCTATTAAACGGCCGAATTGATGAGCTGTTCTCCAACCGGCTGGCAGGCATACAGCTAGTTCCCCGCTTGCCTGAGAATGTCAGTATCGAGCCATCCGAGCTGTCCCCTGCGGAGGGCAGGGATGCCCTCGAACAGAGACTTCGCGATAAGCTGTCTACCTATGATATGTCCTGGGCAGATGCAGCGGCCATCAGGCTGAGGGAGGAGCTTGAGCTCATTGATGCCTATTATCAACCTCTATTAAACGATTCTGATGAAGAACGCAAGCAAGAGATCGCCGGGCAATATGAAGCAAGGCGCAGTGAAATCCGCTGGCAGTACGAGCCGAGAATTGTCGCATCCGTCATCAACTACGGCATCTTTCACCTGCGTTCGCCGCGTTGATGACGCCGGGGCCAGAAATTGACGCTTCTCGCTAAAAGGTCACAAAAATAGAAGCAACCTGTCTCATACCCGTCTGACAGGTTGCAACACTCTTTTTGCGACAGCTTTTGTACAATGGGACAAGCGATATAAATTAATGACAGGGGTGACTCGCGTCTGATGCATGTAAATTTCCGTAAACCGATCTCACTGGTGTTGAAAATATTGCTATGTACAGGCTTTCTCCTCCCGACCGGATTTGAAGCCCAGGTATTTATTGCGCGAACGCTGGCCGCGCCAAATCAAACTTCCTCTATTCAAACGGTGGCGCCTGTTGGGCTCACGCAATTTGCCGAAGATACAATCCTTCGTCTCTCAGCGACAAAGCCGCTCGCCCACTGGAAGAATGCCGAGACGGTCATCGAGCCGCTGGGACCAGGGACTCACAGCTGGCTGGTCACCATTTGTACTGATGAACAAAGTAAATCTGCTGAAAGCCCCTCGACTTCAAATGGTTATTTGATCATCTCCGCGACCGACCGGGGCGAATACAAGCTGATCGAATATGGAACAGGTGAAGACTCCCTATTCTCGCCATCTGCACTTCAATCGGGTCTGGACAATATCGGCATTAAGCTCGACTCCAATACCAACCGCAAGATCGTTCCGCTCTATGCTGGACCTACGCTTGCAGAGTGGGGCATTGGAATTCGCAGCAAGGAAGGTTTCTCCCATTTTCTAAATGCGCTGAATGGTGAAGATTTACCGGAGACTCTGCAGAGCTTCGCCAAGCAGGCTGCCCATTATACACCTCCCGGTTCCGCCGCCGGGAGTCATCATAATTCAGATTTGATCCCAGCCCCCCAGACCGTACAAACCGCAGTCCAGTTTGATCCATATGATAATATCATGTGGATGACCAGCAAGGCTCTGGATATTAACCCGCAATCATTTGAACGGATTATTACTGCCGCTAAACGTCTCATATTTGTCTCCTCCAGCGGGGACCGCACTTATTCCGTACCGTTGCCTGTATCCGGATATCAGCTGTGGCAGCCATCTTCAGCCGATGCTGATGCTTATTCATCCTCGGAGGCATCCATTTATGTTCAGAGCGGAACGACATCCTCACCCCGATGGATCGCCCTCGAGGCCATGCTTGACGCAGGCAAATTCGTAGCTTACTGACCGATCCCCTCTCCCCTGCCGTGCTTTCGACCGGTAGGGGAGGGGCAAAACACAAACAAGCTGTCCGATTGATTCGGCAGCTTGTTTCGCTTTTTATCATTTACACATTACGTGAAGATGGGTCCCTTCCTTTGATGCGGTATTCCTTGCTTTTGATGCGTATCCGATGGAACGGAATTTGCCGTACCCAGAGCGAGATTGAGAATGGGATCATTCCAAACCAGGTCTGCGACCAGCTCTGCCTGCCTCGGGAACGTTCACGTCTGACGTCTCTTGGTGTCTCCACATAATCAACAACCCGCTCCGTAATGTATTTCACCAGCTCATCACCCTTGCTGGACATATATTCCACCTCCTTTTGGTTATAGCTATCTAAACGTAGTTTGCTCCATAATCCAGTCAAATAAACTTGGAATCGAATCTGAGGGAGATGCATGTTTTCGCTTATTTTCGCTCAATATAGATGAAGAGGTAGTTCAAATTCCGCTTTAGCTAAGAATACCAATCGGTGTCATCCAAGAATGATTGACCGCCAATCCAAAGGAAGGTTTTCTTGGGATATAGAATTTCATTAGCCGAGATAACAACAAATCCATTCTATATCTAACACGAAATGAATCAAGAAACGCTCGTATCGAAGCTTGCATTCAGTCGATTTTCTATACGAATGCTTACGAAGTCATGTTCCTGCGGAAACCTCTCAGGTGCCACGAACTCGCTACATGCATATGTTTACGAAGTCTTTTTCTGCGAAAACATGGAGCTCCACACCTCAGAATGGTAGTTTCATCCAACTGAAGCGTTTCAAGGAGAGGTTCACGGAAGCATAAGCTTCGGGCAAAAACAAACTTTTTGAACACAGACTGGAAGATAAAAACGGAAATCCTGAAAGGTGAGGTCATGAGAAGAAAACTACCTGTTCTGCTTGCCGCTGCTCTCATGCTCTTCAATTTATGGGCCGACAGCACCCCGGTCTCGGCAGATGTTGATAATTTAAAATACGCCTTTCCCGAACCGGTGATCCTAATCGATGTCGGACACGGCGGAATTGATGGTGGGACTTCCTTTGGAGACATCCTTGAGAAGGACATCAATCTTGACATCAGCCGCAGATTGTATATGCTTCTTCGAAGCCATGGGTATCGCACTATATTGAACCGGACAGGCGACTATGCCCTGAGTGATGAGAACCGCTGGTTGAAGAGCCGTTCCCGTCATATTCGGGACCTGGCCCAACGCAAGGAGCTTAGTGAAGAGGTGCCCGCTTCCATCGTCGTCAGCATGCATGTCAATTGGGGACGCAACAAAGCGCGGCGCGGCCCGCTAGTGCTTCATCAGAATGACGGTCGAAGCGCGTTCCTGGCTACTTCGATTCAGAATTCGCTTGATACGCTGTATGACAGCCATCGCTTGCCTGAAGTTGGTGAACCTTTCTATTTGCTAAGACATGTCGATTCGCCTGCAGTCATTGTAGAGACGGGTTTTATCAGCAATAACGAAGACCGCGCCATACTTACTAGCAAACGCGGTCAACAAAAGATTGCCGAGGCGATTTACGCCGGTATAGTTCAATATTTTACGGTAATGTAACCCCAAGTCCCGGATTCCCGGGATTTTCTTTTGCCTGAGCCACATCCAGCATACCTACAAAATGAATTCCCCGCTGCTTCATTTCCGGAATCGTTCGCTTCAACGCCTCTGCCGTCATAAGTCCGCCAACCCCGACATGACCAATGGTCACACATAGTTTTTGCTGTTGCAGCCGCTCTTGTACCTTCCTGAGCTGTCCTGTCACATGGCTGACCGAATGAACATCATCGAGGAAAATGTCATTTTGAAGCCGCGGCAGCCCTTTCTCATCACATATTTCACCTACGATCGAACGATAATTCGTCTTGCTGTCCACGAAGAAGAGGCCATGTTCCTTGCATACCTCCAGAATGACACCCATAATCCGCTTGTCACCGGTTATTTTGGAGCCCATATGATTATTGATTCCAACAGCGTAAGGGATATTTTTAATGGCCGCCTCCACCTTCTCCCTAACCTCCGCATCGCTCATATTGGACAGAATCGCACCTGGACCGAGCCACTCCGGCTTCCCTTGCTTCGGCTCCATCGGCAAATGAATGATCACATCATGTCCCTTCTCATGAGCCATGCGGGCATCTTTTTCACTCGTTCTAAGAAATGGCATAACCGCTACGGTAAGCTTCACCGGAAGACTGAGGATCTCTTCCGTTCCTTTCATATCGTTGCCAAAGTCATCGATAATGATCGCGAGCCTCTGCTCGGCACCTGTATTCGTCTTCGATTCGGATGGAGCAACTCCGTTCCCTGACTCCCCATCAATTCCGGATGCGTAACTTGCGGGTACAGAACTCATCATCACTACCAAAGTGAGAGCCATAACGATACTCCATCTTGCCTTGTTGAACTTCATTTTCCTGCGCCTCCACAATAAAATTTGTCAAATCAGCTCTTGCTTCCAGGCTTTGCGCCGGACCCAATAAGTCAACAGCATATCGATCATGAATAACAGCAGAAGAATTGGACCGGCAATCGTCCATAACCCCGCCATTCCGTCATAAATCCCCTGTACAACCGGATGAATAAACTGTAGAAAAACATATGACAACCCTCCCCAATACAATGAGAAGCGCAGGCATATGTACCCGTTCAGCTGAATGTGATAGTCTGAATAATCCCACCATCTTCGGCCGAATAGCTTATGCAGCAGCAGACCGCTGACATATTCAACGGCAGTAGGTATTAGCAGGCAGGCGAGCCACAGGATCGGCTTGCTCTGTACAACTTCGGACAGCATTAGCAAAAATAACGGTGCAAATCCGTACATCGGTTTAAAGGGCCCCTTTAGAAAACCTTCCTTCCAGAACACTCCCGCCGTGAACCAGCTGTACACATTCTCAAGCAGAAATCCGCAAAGAGAATATACAAAGAAATAGAACAGCCACTCATTAAGCTCCAAATTAATCAGCCTTTCTAAGATGTCCTTATCCGAAATGGGACAGCCCCAGGGCTATCCTTCCTATTATGACTGTCCATCGCTCATTTATGCGTTCGACAAAAAAGCCCGGCATCTCTGCCGGGCTTCTGGGTTATTTTCCTTTCATATTTGCTATTGCTCCATCCTGCTCTATTCTACAAGGGTCTGCTTGGCCAATGCCAAGCCACCACACAGGCCTGCATTGCTGCCTAATCCCGGCGGAACGATGTAATCGTCTATGCCGGAACTCAGGGCGGAATGATGTATATATCCATTTAGGAGCTGACTTAGCTGCTCACGAATCAAAGGAAACAATTGCTCTTGGCCCATAACGCCCCCGCCCATTACAATCTTCTTCGGCGAGAGGATAAGGATATAGTTCATTAGCGCTTGGGCAAGATAGTAGCTCTCTATCTTCCAGGCCAAATGATTCTCATCGAGCTCATGACCTTGTCTGCCCCATCTTGCTTCAATCGCTGGACCTGCCGCAAGTCCTTCCAGACAATCCCGATGAAACGGACAATGGCCTGCATAGTGGTCATCTGGATGGCGTCTGATTAGAATATGGCCCATTTCAGGATGCATCAATCCATGAATCAGATTGCCTTCGGCGACGGCTCCCGCTCCGATACCGGTGCCAACGGTAATATATAGACAGCTATCCAATCCTCTGGCCGCTCCCCAGGTGGCTTCTCCCAGCGCCGCGGCATTCACATCCGTATCAAAACCGACCGGTACGTTCAAGCTGCGCTTAATATGGTCCACCACTCGGTAGCCGCCCCAATTCGGCTTGGGCGTCTTCATCACGGAGCCGTAGGTATCGCTCTGTTTATTCACATCAACCGGGCCGAAGCTGCCAAACCCAAGCGCTTGAATTCCTTTATCCTTGAAGAACTCGACCGCTTTGTCCAGCGTCTCCATAGGCGTTGTCGTCGGAAAAGATATTCGTTCTGCAATCTCCCCTTCCTCATTTCCGATTCCGCATACAAACTTCGTTCCTCCACCTTCAATAGATCCTAATCGCATGGTTTTCCCCCGTTCTTAATCCATGGCTTGTGCATGTTCAGATATTTGTATTTTAGCAAATACCAAGCAAGGATTATAGCTTATATTAAACAAAACAGGCTCCTTAGCCGCTGTAACGGCAAATAAGGAACCTGTTCAGATGATACTCGGAAACTAACGGTATTTATTTACTTATTTGCTCCAGCTATAGCTTACAATCTCAGCCGGTTTGATCTGATCAGTGACCTTAACATCAACGGGCTCTTCC
This sequence comes from Paenibacillus sp. 79R4, assembly GCF_013393165.1. Classification (NCBI taxonomy): domain Bacteria; kingdom Bacillati; phylum Bacillota; class Bacilli; order Caryophanales; family Paenibacillaceae; genus Paenibacillus; species Paenibacillus sp. 79R4. The sequence continues at coordinate 134,217 of NZ_QJOT01000010.1, forward strand.
AGCAGATTGCAGCGCTGTGGAGCAAGCTCGGCGATCGACAGGCGAAGCGGCTGCTCGGTACCGGTCATATTGAAGCCTCTCGTTACGATCTCATCCGAATGCTCTTTGCGCTTGAATGCAGTCAGTGCGAAAGCGTCGCCTTCGATCTTCATGTATTGATGATCGGCGGCATATTGTCCGACATGCTTCGTGGTCTGGTAAGCGCTGAACGGAACCTGGAAGTTCATCGCTTCATGGTAAGTTCTCAGCTTATCCGCTTCATCGCCATGGAATGCAACAGCAAATCTAACGGTATGTTCGCCAAGGCATTGTGCTTCAGGTGTCGGGAAGTAACCCCAGTCGCCAAGCTCACCTACTGCGCGAAGCAGGGTCACTGCAATCGTCCCTCGATCCGACAACACTTCGTACTCATTTAGTCCGAAGTTCGCAACCGTAACGCCGTGCTCATCGTTATGAATATTAACGAAGGAATGCTGATGCTGCGGATTCGTTGGATTTTCCCAAGCCCGATCTACCTTGTTAGGACGCTGTACCACTTCATAGATGCTCTCGGCTTCATGATACGCCGCCTCGATTCCAGTCGGGAACAAGACGCGCAGGCGGTGATCCTTCATTTGGTTGTTATATGAAGTCTCGAATTGCAATTGCTTGCTGCCTTTTTGCAACTTGATCTTGGTTGAAATTTTGAAAATAGCCGTCTCTTTGGAGCGCTGAGCTTTGCGATCACGGAACTCGATTACAGCTTTCATTTCTTCTTCCAAACGTTCATCGGCCGATACTGGAATTTCCAGCTCCTGCTCGACCAGCACTTCTGCGGCGAAGGCATTTGCCGATTGAACGGTAATTTTTGCTTTTTTGCCCGAGGAGAGAATCGCTTGATCTCCGACTGGCTGCTTGAAAATATACTCATTGGCGATATCACCAACATTCTCAAATACCATCAAACCAGTATATTCCTTGCCTGTCTCTTTATTCTGTACATCCAACGAACCGTCCTCTTGAATGGTCACCTTCAGGAATTCATTTTCCAGCAGACGCCCTTGCTCCTTGACGATAGCCTCGTCCGCTTGCAAATCTGCGGCTGCACCTTCTACCAGCGCGAAAGACTCCCAAGCCATAGCAGGCATTTGCTCCATAAACATCCGTACCTTCACATAACGTCCCATATAAGGCTGGCGGAATTTATCCTTAGGGAGATCATAGCCAAAAGTAACACCTTCGTCGATAATTTCAGCCGCAACGGTCTTGCCTTGGGCGTTTACAACGGCAAGCTCCGGAAGCTTGGTCTCCTTCAGCTCATAATAGAGATTGGAAGGCTTCCCTTGTGAGAACGGCTTTCTCGTCCATTCGATCGTTACTTCTGCTACGTCCGTCTTTGCTGAACCCGCCGTATTGAAAATAACGAAAGGCTTCGAGCCTTCTGGGAAAGCGCTGGTATCGATCTGAGCCATCAACGCCTCAGCGGCTTCATCAGCTACGAATTTGCCCACTTCCTTCGCTTTTTGGAAGCGAGTGACCATCTCCTGGTGAACTTCATCGATGCTGCAGCCACAGATGCTATCATGCGGATGGTTCTGCATCAGCGTCTTCCATGCATAACGCAAAGTGTCATGCGGATACTGCTCAGCAGTGGTATAAGCCATCGTTGCCAGCGGCTCTGCGATATTTTCCAGCTGGCGTTCTACTTCGGTGTTCATCTGCTTCAGATAGACACGGGCCGAAGACGTATTAGCCAGCGTATACCAGCCATCGGTCTCTTGGCTCGTCAACTCGCCGGAAACGGTGCTCAATTCTTGCGGCAAGTCCGCTTTCAACGCTGCGATATATTCCTCGAAGCTGCTATGAACGAACTCAATCTCCGGATACAGCTCATTTGCAACGCGAATCGCAGCAGACAAATCCTTCTGTACAGGCTGATGGTCACAGCCATTCATCATCAGCAAATGACCGGTGGAAGCATATTGTGAGGCATCCGCAAGCTTGCGGTCCCAGAACAGCTTGGCTTCTTCCTTGTCTACCGGAATCTCGTTGCCGTTGCTGTACCAGTTAGCGAATAAGAGGCCGAGAATTTTCGAGCCGTCCGGACCTTCCCACCACATTTCAGAATATTGCGAAGCATATTTCTCATCATTGATCACGACATTGTTGAAGCCTGTCGGCTTCACGCCGCGGCCGAAGGCTGCGACATCCAGTCCAGCCTCGCGCATAATTTGCGGTGTCTGTCCCATATTTCCGAACGTATCCGGGAAATAACCAAGCTTGACTGGGGAGCCCCATTTCTTGCTCTCTTCAAAACCGATCAGCATATTGCGCGTGTTAGCTTCGCTGCTGATCAGGAAGTCATCCTGCAAAATATAGAACGGTCCGATTTTAAAGCGTCCTTCACGGATATACTTCTCCAGCAGCGGCTTCTTCTCCGGACGAACCTGCACATAGTCGTCGAGAATAATCGTCTGACCGTCAAGATGGAAGCTCTTGAATTCCGGATCCGTCTCGAACAGTTCCAGCAAATCATCCACAAGCTGAATCAAGCGCATATGGTGCTGCTCATAAGGCAAATACCATTCACGGTCCCAGTGGCTGTGAGATACAATGTATACTTTTTTCATCTTCTGATCGTCTCCCTTGTTTGTACAACCTCATATTTGTTCAAGAATTACTTCTTAGTTGAACCAGTTCTTAGTTGAACTGGTCCTTAGTCTAATCAAGGTTCAAAAAGTCCTATTCTCAATATGAGAAGGTTGGGCTTATTCATTATCCTCTTATTTGTTGATGCTGATGTCGAAATAATCCATGACCAACTCGCAGAACATCATATTCGCCCAAGAGAACCATTCCCTCGTATATTTCGTCGGATCATTCACATCAAAACCTTCATGCATCAGCTTAGTGCCGGCATCACACTCCACCAGCAGATTGAGGATGCGCTCCTTCTCCGCCTTATCGTCAGTTGTCATTCCTTCCATCGCCAGCGCGATAGGCCATACGTAATTCTCCGGCGTATGTGAGCTGCCGATTCCCTTCGCATAACTTCCTTCATAGAAGAACGGATTCTCGGCACTCAGCAAGGTCTTGCGTGTAGCAAGATACATAGGATCATTGCTGTCGCAGTAGCCCAAGTAAGGAGCGGACAACAGATTCGGAACATTCGAATCATCCATAATGCTATAATTTCCTAGACCGTCAACTTCATAAGCGTATACCGTCTCGCCGCTCGCATTGGAAACCTTGGCATGCTTCCGCAAGCCTTGTTCAATATCCTCACGCAGTTTGGTGATCCGTGCGATCAAGGAGTTGTCCTTCAGGATATCTTGGTAAATTTCCCGTAAATAATCGAGAACAACAACTGCAAACATGTTGGATGGAACGAGATAGCCGTAACGGCAAGCATCATCGCTCGGGCGGAAGCCGGACCAGGTCATGCCGGTAGGGGCAACTGGCGATCCCTTGCCGTCTCTGACAAGCGTATCCTCAAGGCGAGTTGTATCACGCACAAAAGTGTATGGCGAGCGGTTATGATCCTGCTCAGTCTCCCATACCTCTAGGACGTTGCGTACCGCTTGTTGGAATGTATCATTGAACTGCGCTGTACGCCCGGTTGACTTCCATAGCAGATAGCTAAGCTGGAGCGGGTAACAAAGCGAGTCGATCTCATACTTGCGCTCCCAGATCCACGGCGTCATTGCTGTATGGTCTGTCTGATGCCCGGCATTATTTCCTTCTTCATTAAAAGCATTGGCATACGGGTCCATGTTAATATATTGGAGCTGACGCTCGACCAGGCCGGCGATCATCTCTTCAAGATCGGCATCCTGCTTGGCAATGACAAGATATGGTCGTACCTGGGCAGTCGAGTCGCGCAGCCACATTGCCGGAATATCCCCGGTCAATAGGAAGGTCGTACCGTCTGGCTGACGCTTAACCGTCGTCAACAGCGTATTGGCGAAGCAGGCGTTAAAGTTCTCGGCCCAACGGGCATGCTCCTGGCCGCATAGCTCTGTAATTTGATCCATAAAGCTTTTGACCGATGCAGGAATTTCATTGTATCCCAAAATATTGGCCTCCTTAGTCTCTATCAAATCATCATTTCATATCCCTGATACGAGTGGTTGATATACCAAATCATCTTCATTTCTTATTTTATGATATACCATATCATTTGTCTAGCGTGTACATCCCTTATTTATTGCCATTAAAAATGGTTATACTACTATAACATCAGCCTATGTATTGCTGAAAAGCCTGTTCTATCGTATATTCTACATAATAACTTCAATTTTGTAGCGTTAACATATTCCTAATTGACATATCAAGCAAATAAATGATATACCAAATTTAGTGAGGAGAAAAATATGGAACAGATTCCACTATATCAACATATCGTCAACACATTGAAAGCAAGGATTGCTTCCGGAGAGCTTCAGCCCGGGGACCAGCTCCCTACCGAAGCGGAGCTCTCTAAAGAGTTCAAAGTGAGCCGGATTACATCCAAGCGGGCATTGACCGAGCTGGAAAATGCCAATTTGATCTACCGGGTACAGGGTAAAGGCAGCTTCGTCCATGCTGACCTACCTCCTCTCCGCCCTCTGCCCCGGATTGGCAAAGAGATTTTGTTCATTCTGCCATTCAGCCATAACCCGGGACTTGGTGATTATGAGAAAGGGATTAATGAATATTTAGCGACGACCGATTATACGTTAAATATTCAATCCAACACTGTGATCGGACAACGCAGGCTGCTGGAGACGGCGCTTCATAACAACCATTCAGGTCTGATCATCTATCCGGTGAGCAGCAGCGAGGATCTCGGCATTTTGTACCAATATTATCAGTCGAAGTTTCCGCTGGTTACGATGGATAAGATCATCGATGGTATTTCGTTCCCTTACGTTGTCTCCGACAATTTTGATGGCGGATACCAAGCCTGCAAGCACCTGATTGAGAACAATCATAAAAGAATCGCCTTTCTCACCCCTTCCCGAATCGAGAAGTCTTCGTCCATCCGGGAGCGTTACTTCGGTTATTTGCAAGCGCTCTACGACAACGGACTGATCGATTATAGCGTGAACGATCTGACAGAACGTTATTTATCCCATGAGGGTGGTGACGGCAAGGAGTACTACAGGGCGTTCATTCAAGCGGTTATGGACAACGGGATTACCGGGATTGTAGCGGAGAATGACCTGATCGCAATTGAGATCATGCAAATCGCCAAGGATACCGGGCTATCGATACCGGATGACTTCTCGATTGTAGGCTTCGACAATATTCATCTATCCAGCTTCGTAGAACCTAAGCTCACGACCATTTCTCAGGATTTTGCACAAATGGGCTATATGGCTGCCAAGAATCTGATTGGGATGCTCGAAGACCCGCAGCGGCCACAGGACAATGTGATCGTTCCGGTTCAACTGATCCGGCGTCAGACCGTGAAGCATCTATAAACGCCTACATCATTCAAATTTGAAGGAGTGTCTATATGCTGCATTATATTGATACCAGACAAGGCACCAACAACAAGCACTCTTATTCGAATGGGAACACACTTCCATATACATCCGTCCCGTTCGGCATGAATCACTTTGCGGTTCAAACTAACGATGAGGGAAGCTGGTTCTTTAACCCGCTGGACCGCGTCTTCCAGGGCTTCCGTCTCACCCACCAACCAAGTCCATGGATGGGGGACTTCGCCCATTTTCTAATGACACCTATTGCAGATGATAAGATTAGGGGCACCGTCTTCACCTGCCAGAGCTCATACCGGCCGGAAGAAGCGGTATTTAAGCCGAACTACGTCAGGGTGAAACAACAGCGCTACAACATTACCAGCGAACTGGTTCCAACATGTTACGGAGCTGCACTGCGCATTCAGTATCATTCTCGCCATCAGGCCGGGCTTGTGCTGAACGTGAAGAACATCAGCGAATGGCATTTGGATGCCGCTAACCGCAGACTCAACGGCTATGTCAGCAATTTTGCCGGCTGCCATGACGATCAATTCCGCATGCACGTAACGATGAGCTTCAATAAAGAGATCGATCCGGACACCTCCGGCTATTACGACGAAGAAGGCAAGCTCTATAGCGAAGCATCGGTCAGCGGTAAGGACCGTCATTTTGTTATCCGCTTCAAGGACTGTGAGACTGATTCCCTTAATGTCAAGCTGGCGACTTCTTTTATTAGCGGTGAGCAAGCTAATTTTAACCTGGAGCGAGAACTGAATTTGTCGATCGATGAGTTGAAAGAGCAAAGCGCCCAGGCCTGGAACCGATATTTGAGCAAAATTCAGGTATCGCACTCCAATGAAGAGTATTTGCGCACCTTCTACACTTGCCTGTATCGCATGTTCTTGTTCCCGCAGAAGTTTTACGAGCTGGATGCCAATATGGAGCCGGTTCATTATGATACCACAGCAAGAACGGTCAAGAAGGGTGTCCTCTATACGAATAACGGCTTCTGGGATACTTATAAGACCGTCTATCCACTCTACTCCATCCTAGCGCCGCAGGAATATGAAGAGATGCTGGAAGGCTATCTGAACTCTTACCGGGAAGCCGGATTCCTGCCGAAATGGTTGTCCCCGGATGAGCGCGGACTGATGCCGGGCACCTTGATCGACGCGGTTATCGCAGATGCCGCAGCCAAGGGAATCGGATTGAACATGATGCCTGAGCTGCTGGAAGCGATGCTGAAAGCGGCGACGACCCAGAGCGAGCAAACTTGCTACGGACGCCAAGGCACACTGGACTATATAAAATACGGTTATGTTCCGAGCAACTATCATGAGAGCGTTAACCATACGCTGGACTACGCTTATAGCGATTATTGCATCAGCCGTGTCGCCGATATACTGGGCAAGTCGGATATCGCCGACAAATACCGCGAGAGCGCGCTGAATTACCGCAATATCTTTGATTCCGAGCTTGGCTTTATGCGGGCCAAAGATCAGAACGGACAATTCCGTCCCGACTTCAACGACACGAGCTGGGGACGGGACTATGCCGAGGGAAGCGCCTGGCAGAACGGCTTCGCTGTATTCCAGGATTTCCAAGGGCTAATCGATGCCTATGGCTCAAAAGAACGCTTCTTCGCTAAGCTCACAGAACTATGTAATAAAGCGCCGGATTTTGATGTGCTCGGCTACGGCTTCGAGATTCACGAGATGAGTGAAATGGCCGCTATCGATTTTGGGCAAGTAGCAATCTCCAATCAGCCAAGCTTCCACATTCCATATCTGTTCAACTATGTCGGACAGCCGGCCTCATCGCAGGTTGTAATCAAACAGATCGTAACGAATCTGTTCAACAGCGGCTTTAATGGATATCCTGGCGACGAGGATAACGGCAGTATGGCCGGCTGGTATGTATTCAGCTCCATGGGCTTCTATCCGGTATCCCCTGGCAGCAACGAGTATGTGCTTGGCATTCCATTATTCGATCAGGTAACGATCGAGCTGCCGAACGGCAAGCAAATGCAAATCCGCACGGATAACAATAATCCGCAGTCCAACTTCGTATCCGGCGTCAAGCTGGCGGGTCAGGATTACACCAAGCTATTTATTACCCATGAAGATATTATGGAAGGCAAGACGCTCGACTTCCGTCTCGGCTTAGCTCCAACTTACCGCGACTACAAGCCGGAAGAGCTTCCTTTCTCGATCTCAAAATAAAACCACACAGGGACAGGCCGCTTCTCTCGGCCTGTCCCTGTTTTATTAAGGCGATTTTGCAGCGTTACCTGCGGCAATCTGTGAGCAATCGCTGCCGTTCTGCTACGCTCGGCAGCGTTCTGCTGCGTTCTGCTGCGTTGTGTTGCCTTTTCTGGTGTTCTGCTGCGTTTTCTGGTGTTCTGCTGCGTTCTGTAGCGTTACCTTTGGCGTTCAGCGGCGTTACCTGCTGCGCTCTTCGGCGCTCTTCCGCCTTCGGGCGCATCTGCGTAACTCCCTCCCGACGAGTTCGTTGGGTCTGAGCTTCTAAAATCCGAAGTTGTGAGGTTCTGAGATATGAACTCCGAAGATCCCAAAGTTCTGGTTTCTGGGGTTCTGAGCATCTGTGAGGTCCCAGAGCAACCTATCCCAATTCTAACGAAACTGACAATCGTTATTTGCCCAAAATACCGCCTCATAATTTTCTAACGAAACGTGGTATCGCTATTTGCCGCCAATCCCGCAGCTTGACCCCTTTTTCGCCCAAATAACGATATGGTGTTTCGTTACATTTCCAGCAGCCTCTTTTTCGCCTAAATAACGTGTCCCAGTTTCGTTAGCTAGCAAATCAAGCGAAAATATTGGCCGCTAGCCGCACCACGTAAACGCCCCGCACGTCTCCAAGTCTCCAATATGTCTTAACCATTTTCTAACGAAACTGACAATCGTTATTTGCCCAAAATACCGCCTCATAATCCTCTAACGAAACGTGGTATCGCTATTTGCCGCCAATCCCGCAGATTGACCCCTTTTTCGCCCAAATAACGGTATGGTGTTTCGTTACATTTTCAGCAGCCTCTTTTCCTCCTAAATAACGTGTCCCAGTTTCGTTAGCTAGCAAATGAAGCGAAAATATTGACCGCTAGCCGCGCCACGCAAACGCTCCGCACCATCCCCCAATATGCCACCAATCGTGGTTTCGCATAACAATAATAACCATAGGGACGGGGACGACTACAGGAAACCTGATAACCAACCGACGGTTACTCTTTGCCCGAGAGCGTCTTCCTATATTTTAGCGGTGAGAGCCCTGTTGCCTCTTTGAATAGATGATGGAACGTCTTCACACTGCCGAAGCCCGAAGCTTCCGCGACGTCAGCCATCGATCCCTCCTCGGTTAAAAGCAGCCATTTCGCCTTATTCAGGCGGTACTCATTCAGAAATGTAATGAAATTCTTCCCGGTATTTTTCTTGAACAGCCTGCTGAAATAGAACGGATCAAAGCCCATATATTCAGCCACTTCCTTCAGCGTCACCGATTCCTGATAATGCTCCTCCACATAGGAGAAGACCCGCTCCAGCTGCTCCAGTGTCTCACGGGACCGGATATTTCCGTTGCTGGCGTACTTGGCCATTTCATTACGGGGGATATCCCTGAAAATCATCGGCAGCATCTCAAATAACCGCGCCTTAACCATATACATATAGCCTTCCCGGCGCGAAACATTCTCCTCGTGCATATCCTCCACCAGGACGCGCATCCGCTCCATTACAGGGTCGGGCCATTTCCAGCTCGAATGCTCCATCTTCATAAAGGAATCGCTAATCGATTTCTTCCGCTCCGCATCGGTGGAGGAATCATAGAACAAGCTCAGATCAAATTGAATGACGATCCGTTCCCCCTCCGGTGCAGCCAGAAAATAATGGACGTCCCCGCCGGCAATGAACTGAATCTGTCCAGCATGCATCCGGATCGGAACATCGTTAATTCCCAGCTCCAGGCTGCCCTTCGTCACATATATAATTTCTATTTCTTTGTGCCAATGTGGATAACATAACCCTGCCCCAGAGTTAACAAAGCTCCTGAAGGAAAAGTCCTTATTCAACTCCGGGAGTTCCAAATAAATGCTCACATTCATCCCTCGTAGTCTTCGGTTGTCTTGTACTCACTGACTATATTAGACAATCTGGTATGGGTTGTAAACCTGCGCAAAAAAGGACGGTGCCTCCGTTATTCGCACGAGGCCCGTCCTTCATTTTCTTTTGTTATAGAGATTTGATACTACTCACTCACTAATTCTTCTTGCTTACCTGCTCCAACGCCTCGGAATGACCGTAGACCGGATAAGCGCGCTTCACAGGTTCGCACCAGCGGACTCCGTTAATGATAACCTGCTGAATATCCGGGTGGTAATACGTCGGATACGTCTCATGGCCAGGCTGGAAGTAGAAAATCTTCCCGTTGCCGCGGCGATAAGTCGAACCGCTCGGGAATACATTGCCGCCTTCAAACCAGCCGACAAAGATCAGCTCATCTGGCGCCGGCACATCGAAATGAGTACCATACATTTCTTCCTGCTCCAGCTCGATATATTCGCCAATGCCTTCCGCAATCGGATGGCTCGGATCCATAACCCACAGACGCTCACGCTCATTCGCCTCGCGCCATTTCAAGTCGCAGCTCGTGCCCATCAGCTTCATGAAGATTTTCGACATATGCGCCGAATGCAGTACGACAAGTCCCATTCCGCGCAGGACATGGCGATGCACCCGTTCTACAACCTCATCGCTTACTTCTTGGTGGGCGACATGTCCCCACCAGATCAATACGTCAGTATCGTTAAGCACTTCCTCCGTCAGGCCGTGCTCCGGCTCATCCAGTATTGCTGTCTTCACGTCCATACCCGCTTCCTTCAAGAAGCTGGCCAGTTGCCCGTGAATTCCTTCCGGGTATACCTCGCGAACCTTAGCGTCCGTCTGCTCATGACGATATTCATTCCATACCGTTACTCTTGTCATATTCGTATTCCTCCCGCTTCCTGCTCATTTAGCCCAGAATGTCTTTTTATATGTTTAGAGAGATTGTTCAAAAAGCCCGTTTCTGTTAATAAGCCAATCGAAGTTATTCAAGGCTTAGCGACCGCGATCCTAAGGTACGTTTTCTTGCGATATAGAATTTCATCAGCTCCCGCTGATAACGAATAAATTCCATACTCTAACACGAAGATTTACCAGGCGGCAACTCGGCATTGATCCTTAAATTCAACCGGGCCTAAGCAGATACTTTCGAAGGCATATTGCCTACGGTAACATCTCAGGTACTCACGTACCCTCTACCAGCAACTGCCTGTCGAGGTCGTTTTCTTCGAAAACGGGTAGCTTCGCTCCCTAGACCCTGGCTTCATCCAACAACAGAACTGTTCTGCAAAAACGCACATCGGAAGTCTCAGCTTCGGTGCTGAAAATCGACCTTTTTGAACTCCATTTATATGTCTATCATACCTAACGACCAGGCTGTTTTCTTCCTACGGTTTGTTCTATTATTCCTGAATTTTGTCTTCCAAATATTTACTGTTCCAATGGGCAGTGTCCATAAGGAAGCAGCTACCGAACACTAAAATAACGAGATAGATAGCCAACAGACAATGTATAGTCCTAAGAAATAAAGGAAAATTGAACAACAGATATATTTGAATTGGAGGGCAAATATTATGCCGAAAAGAGAACGGAATTTACGGCTTCATATCATGGTAACACATGAAGAATTAGCCGCCATACGGGAACGTATGGCAGAGGTGAACAGTCAAAATCAGAGTGCCTTTATCCGCAAGTTGGCCCTTTAACAGTATTCAGGGCTCTTAGACCACTTTGCAAAGTTGGTTGTACTTTAGGACTTCGAGCCAAGTCGGCCCGAAGTCAAATAAGGAATGAGCGACAGCGAAATGACGCAACTTAGGCCGGGTTTGGGGTGGCTACCCCAACAAGCAATTTTGAGATTTGACCGGAAGGGAAAAGCCTCAAAATGTGCAAGTGTGTGCACACTTGCCCTGCTTGCTGATTTAGCAAAACTCTTATGATCTTCAAAAAAAGCCTTGACATGGAGTGCACTCCATTGGGATATGTTAAATAGTAGGAAAGGTGGTGTAACGATGTATTCTGCTGGTGAAGTGGCAAAAAAATTAGGGCTTTCAAAGGATGGCCTTCGATATTATGAAAAAGAAGGTCTACTGCCCCCAATTAAGAGAGATGCTTCTGGCTATCGTTCTTACAGTGAGGCAGATGTTGAATGGATATTCCTTATTCGTTGTTTGCGAGACACAGATATGCCCATATTCAAAATCAAACAATATGTATCTCTTCTTATGCAAGGAGAGAATAATTCTATTCCAGAGCGTAGGGCAATACTCAAAGACCATCAAAAATTTATCGAAGAAAAGATTAGCATATATCAAATGCTTGCACGGTTGATTGATAAAAAAATCGCCTTTTATGATGAAGCTCTTAATAATTCTAATGCAAAATGTGTTGATTATGCAGAAGAATGGAACCATTTTAGGGAGGTTTTGGGAGGTATTAAGCATGACTAAATATGCAGTAGTAACAGGTTCCACCAGTGGCATTGGCAAAGCCTTTGCCGAAAAACTGGCAAAAGAAAAATACAATCTTATTCTTGTATCCCGAGATGAGAGTAAACTGTTGAATCAGCAAACGATGATATCCAAAGAATATGATGTCGTAGTGTATACTATCGCCATTGACCTTACGGAACGGGGTGCAGCCAAAAGGGTATATACGGAGGTTACACAGCGCAGGCTTGTGGTGGAGATATTAATAAACAATGCGGGCTTTAACGAGTGTGGTACATTTCTTGAAACTGACATTGAAAAGGAAGTGGCTATGATTCAGCTTCATTCAATATGTACCACTGAATTGATGAAGTTTTTCTTACCGTCTATGGTAGAAAAGAAATATGGTCGTATTATCAATTTAGGCTCAACCGGCTCTTATATGGCTTGTCCCAATGATGCTGTATATGCAGCCACTAAAGCCTATATTTTACAATTGTCAAAAGGTATTAATGCAGAACTCAAAGGAACTGGCGTTGTAGTCACAACGCTTTGCCCCGGCTCTACCAAAACCGCTTTTGCATCCAAAGCAGGGATGGAGAGTACTTTACTGTTTACACTTTTTGTCATGGAACCGGAGACCGTAGCGGACATTGGTTATCGTGCTATGCTCAAAGGCCGCACTTCTATAATTGTGGGCTTGTATAATAAACTACTGGTGTTTACATCAAAAATAACACCCTCTACCATTCTAAATTCACTGACACAAAAAATGCTAACGAAATCTTAGATACATGGTTTGTAACTGACTTCGGGCCAACTTGGCTTGAAGCCCACCATAATGAAATATGACAAAAACACTCACCGCTTATGCGGAAAAGAAAAAACCGTTATTCGGTGGGTGGATAGCTATGCCATAAAAAATGTATTACCGCCGCGGTAAGCGCTGCCGACAAATTAATTGTTGTCATGTGACTTCCTCCATTCGATTTTTAGGGGTTCGGGTTGCTAAAATCGAATGGGGTACGGCGGGGAACTCTGCAAGGGTCGGCGATGGAACCTATGTATCGAACAATAGCTGGAATGTTCTAATCAAGAACAATCATCCGGATTGGGAGAAGCACATCTCCTGCAGCATTTATGAACCGAATTTCCGGACAATCCAGCTTATTAATGAATATGGGCAGCGGGAGGATATCATCCGGCTAGGAACCGGTGAGCAGTCCCCGAAACTGCTGCCAACGGCCGCCTTACAGCGCTCTTTGCAGAACATCCCGCTTACCTCCCGGGATCTCGGTTACTCCGAACCAAAGGGGAGCAGACAGCTTCGTCATGCTCTCAGCCGATATGCCATCAAGAGAGGAATTCAAGTCACCCCAGACAGTATCATGATCGTGTCGGGCGCGCTACAGGCTCTGCAGTTGATTTCACTAGATTTGCTGGAGCCGGGCTCAACCGTTTTTCAAGAATCCCCTTCTTATTTGAATTCAGTTCGTCCTTTTCAGTCTGCTGGAATGAGGATCATCTCCCTCGATAAGGGGAACTATATCCGGCTTTCTTATGCATACGCCAGCTTCGAACAGTTGGAGACAGGTCTGAACCTTTTATATGAAGCGATTGTGGAAGGAAAATAACCGCAGGGAAGCGCCTAACGATTCACCGTATTCTTTACAATGCATCTTCAGACGCTCCCCCTTGGATGTTGCAGTGCTATTTAAGCGGGCCTATGCCAAACCAATGTCTATTGAAGTAGCCTGCAGTGTGACCTAATATCGTTCGCCAGCTGTTCAGGAGCTTCGCTCCCCAAGACGATTTTATCGAATTCAGCTCCGTCGAGGTTGAGAATTACAATTTTATGCGCATCATGATAGGCCAGAAAATATTTCTCCCTCTGGATCACAAAGCTTCCGGCTTTATAATTATTTGTCGTAATCCCTGTTCTTTTTACCGCAGTCCATGGGAACTCGAAGCTGCCCGGTTGTACATCCACGATTGAAGCATAAGGGATTTTAATCTCTTTTTTCAAAATAGCTGCCACTTCCAGACCTGAAATATTTACGATTAATTCACGGTCACCCAAAACAACTTGCACACTCATCATGATCTCCTCCTCTTTATGATTGCTCGGATTTTTGCGGAATGAACATGCCGGCAAAGAGACGTGTCTTCCGCTCCGACGAAGGCTTGTTATCCAATACCTTCTCAAGGCATTGGTTAACGGATTGAACCAGCTCTATAAATTCTTCGTCGCTCACATGAATCGGTGTGGACCAGTATCCAAACCCTTCTTCTTTGTATTTCTCAGGTGACGTATTCGCCAGATACGTGATAGCCAGCTGCAGCAAATTACTGTGAAATACGGAAAAATAACGAATGTGATCCTCAATTGAGGTCGATTCGATTTCCCCTTCGGGAACCTTCAGGTTACCTTCTCTTACTGAAAATAGACGCTCCTCCGTCCCCTTCACCTTTTGCGTGTCAGCAATCTCGATTAACTCCGCCTTGAGCAGAAGATTGACATGCCGGTATAAAGTAGCCTGAGGAACATCGCCAAGCGCTTCGGTCAGTTGGGCTATCGTTAACGGTTTACCTAACAGCAATTGTTGTACAATGCGCATACGCACGGGATGAAGCAGTACATCGGCCTTTTTAGTCATCGCTATGCCCCTTATTAATCATTATCATTTTATAAAATGATAATAACATTGTTTTCCGTAATCGTAAATAGAACAGTTTTAGTTCATCCGCCATTTATGTAATAATGATCATAACCTATGTACATTGGGGTGAGAGAAATGGTCAGACGGAGATAGGTAGCCTCCTGAAATGATTGGTTTACGGTTTTAGGAGGCTATCTTAATTTATAGGAGATGTATGTATGATGAGACAAAATAAATATGATGACGTAAATTTCTTTTCGGCTTACGGTAAAATGCTTCGTTCCGAAAAAGGGCTTGAAGGGGCCGGCGAATGGCATGTATTTAAAGAAATGCTGCCTGAGCTGCAAAATAAAACGGTGCTTGACTTAGGTTGCGGCTTCGGTTGGCATTGCCGTTATGCTCGCGAACAACAAGCAAGCTCTGTGATCGGAGTAGATATATCTGCGAAAATGCTGCAAAAAGCCGATGAAATGACGGATGACCCTGCAATTTCTTATATGAAAATGCCTATAGAGAATATCCGCTTCTCCGCTTCGCAATTTGATGTTGTCCTTAGCTCTTTGGCTTTTCACTACATCCAGTCTTTTGATGCACTCTGCAGCAAAGTTTATGCCTGTCTCAAACCGGGAGGTTCTTTTTTGTTTTCCGTAGAACATCCTATCTTCACTTCTCGCAACGAGCAGGACTGGTATTACGATGACCGCGGGAATCGTCTTCATTGGCCCGTGGATCGGTACCAATTTGAGGGGCTGCGGAACACTACATTTCTTAATGAAGATGTTATCAAATATCATCGAACGGTTTCGACTTATATGAACGACTTGATTCATGCCGGGTTTATGTTGCGGGAGGTCCAGGAACCCGTTCCATCCGAAGAAATGCTCAGCAGCATTCCCGATATGAAGGATGAACTCCGCAGACCGATGTTCCTGATGATTTTGGCTGAGAAATAAGCTGCCGCACTATACACAAAGGGAGGCCCGAACCAGGGCTTCCCTTCTTAACCTTTGATCCCGTTTTCTAACGAAACAGGAGATCGCTATTTGCACCAAAAAGTGCTGTTGGGAATTTTAACGAAACGGTGGATCGTTATTTTGCCACTTTCATGGTTTTTTGATCAAATGGAACACAAATAACGTTATGGTGTTTCGTTAGATTTAAATTAATGCTGTTTTTGCGAAAATAACGATATGGAGTTTCGTTAGAACTACAGAACCAAGTGGATCACTACAACTTGCTGCCTACACTGCTCAAGAAAAACTTCAGCGTATCCTCTCTTTGCGGCAAGAGGGCCTTCACCTTCTGCTCGGAATGGGCCAGCAGATCAGAGAGCTGCAGCTCCAGCAACGGAAGTACCAGATCTATACCTATTTTTCCGGTAATATCGTCTATGCTCTCCTGGATCGGGAACAATTCAGTATCATGGTATTTGACCAGCATACCAACCTCCCGCCGAATCGTATCGTCGAAGTCCAGACGCTGCAGGATGAAATCCCCCAGAATAACGCTAATCTCTTCATGCCCCTTGAAGCTGTCCACTCCATCCCGTGTAACCTTGGTATACGGCTTGCCGATATCATGGAATAATGCCGCTAGCTTCAGAGCAAGATCCTTCCTCACTCCATCCACTACCTCGTAAGTATGAAGAAGCACAGACAGTCGATGCGCCGGCATATGCTGCTCACAATCTTTGCAGACGATAAGTTCTGGAAGGATCGACAGCAATTCCTCTTCCGCTGAGGCTACGTCCTCATTCGTTAGCAGAATGGTCTCTAACCGTTCTCTCAAGCTTTTTTCCAATCTCTCCAACCCCTTTTTATGCTATAAAAAATTTATAGTTGTCTATTGTTTTCTCTGTACAATGTCCTGCTTCGTCTCATTCACAATCAACTGAAAAACATCCGGACGGCTATAATGCCCCACCGGATCGAAGTCAAACCGGCTCTGTACGACCTCGGAGGGATCCAGCGTTGCCACGAGCATGCCCTCCTGGTTATAGAGCGGCTCCGCAACATATTCCCCTAACGGTCCCACAATTGCGCTCCCCCCTCTACTAAGCACTTCGGGATCCTGCTCGATATCCGGATAACAGGCCAGGTCCGCGGGGTAGGATTCCCTGGTTGCGAACTGATTACAGGAGAGGACAAAGCAGCGGCCTTCGCAAGCAATATGGCGAATTGTCGACTGCCATGAATCCCGTGCATCCGCCGTCGGGGCTACATAGATATCGATCCCCTGCGCATACATCGCTGTTCGGGCTAGCGGCATATAATTCTCCCAGCAGATCAACCCACCTACCCTGCCAAAGGGGGTATCGATCACGGTTAATGTGCTGCCGTCGCCTTGCCCCCATAGCAGCCGTTCGGAGCCGGTAGGAACCAGCTTGCGATGCTTGCCCAGCAGTTCCCCGTCAGGCCCGATATAGATCATCGTATTAAATAAAGTTCCCGTACTGAACTCCTGATCGCGCTCCACAACACCGATAACAAGATGAACCCCCAATTCCCTGGCCAAATCCCCAATCTGCTTCGTCTCATTACCAGGAACATCAATGGCGCTGGACCAATAGCGTTCCCAATCTTTTCGCCCCTCGGGTGTACGGCTTCCGACGCGTGCTCCGAAGCTCAGACCGCGCGGGTATCCCGGCAGGAACACTTCAGGGAAGACGATCAGCTCCGCTCCCTGTTCAGCTGCTTCCTTCATCATCACAGCGATCTTGTCCAAGGCCGACTGCTTATTGAACAAGATGGGGGCGGCTTGAACGACTGCTACTTTCACCTGCTGATTTCTCACTTTATCATCCCTCTCTATGATCGATTCCGGCAATACATGGAGGTATCTTATCGAACCCTGAACCCTATCATAAAAGAGAGTGGACTAAATTAAACCATCCAATAGACCATAAATTGTAACCATCCACTTTTATGTTTGTGCAGCCATCCATTTGTTTATATATCGAAAAACACTTATTTATTTGGTCTATTCGATCAAAATGTTATAGTGATACTACTAACCTATTTAATATGTGTTCAAAAAGTTCTGTTTCAGTATCGAAGCTTATGCTTTGCTAGGTGCGTTTTTTCAAACACTCTGCTTGGTTCAAGCCAGGGGTTGAGGGGCAGAACTACACTTTTTTGAAAAAAACGACCTCGGAAGGCAGTTGCTTGAAGTGGGAAAAGTCATCACCATGTGCTGCTCTGCTGGTAACATGACTTCGTAAGCATTCGCTAGATCCGTGTGAATTCATGATTCGATGCCCCGAGTTGAACTGCTGCTTTGACTCACTTCGGCTCACTTTAGATCAATAGTAGACTTTTTGAACTCCTCTATTTAGGACAAATCGTTTACCAGAAGGAGATTGTTTATGGCCACCATTGAAGACTTTTTAAAACTTGATATCCGAATCGGTACCATTGTGGAAGCAGAGCCCTTCCCGGAAGCGCGCCAACCAGCCATTAAAATGAAAATTGATTTTGGAGAGCTCGGCATCAAAAGCTCAAGCGCCCAAATTACAAAGAGATATGCACCTGAATCTATCATTGGCCGCCAAGTCGCAGCTGTCGTCAACTTCCCGCCAAGGAGGGTCGCGGGATTTAAATCGGAGGTGCTTGTTATAGGTGGTGTTCCGGAGGCTGGCGATGTGATCCTGCTCAAACCTGACCACGCTGTTCCAAACGGAACCCCTGTTTCATAAGAGCATTTCCCCCTCATTGGCGAGCCTTTTTGGAGAAGATACTCTATGCGGAGGGTCCAAACAAAATTTTCATCCAGACGGGCTTTATTACCCGGCCAAACGAAATGTTCATCTGCGTATCAAAAACCGGGTTTACGTAGAAATTGTTCATAGGCTAAGTAGGTTGGATTATGTGGTGTGGCTTGAGAGCTAATGCTTAGCGGATTGGAAACCTAATACGGAAGCGAGCCTGAGGGCTAAAGGTGTAAAATCGGCCTGCCCCCTATTCCGAACTGTTGAACAGCTTGTTGACTAGCCTATACAACTTTTAACGAAACACCGTATCGCTATTTCAACCCAAATAACCAAATTATTATTCTAACGAAACCTCATATCGTTATTTGGGAGAAAAACAAGCTTTAGGCCCCTATTTGCCTTCAATAACGATACCCTGTTTCGTTAGAAATCGAGAGAGCTCTTTTGAGGCCCAATAACGATACCTGGTTTCGTTAGAGTTGGCTTTGTTCATTTATCCAACTGTAAAGCCGTCAAATGGGCGCGACAGAGGTCATCTAGATGAATCTAGCTGGCTTCTTTTCTTTTTTGTCTATAGCAGGGTGGATTAGAAGAGCAATGCAGAGTGGTTTGGAAGCCTAAGTAGAGTGGATCGGGAGAGCAATGTAGAATGGAATGGAAGACAAGTAAAGTGGATCGGGAGCTAATATAGTGTGGAATGAAGACTGAGTAGAATGGTTCGGAAGAGTAATATAGGGTAGATTGGAAGGCTGAGTAAAGTGAATCTGAGGTTAATGCTTAGCGGATTGGAAACCTAATACGGAAACGAGCCTGAGGGCTAAAGGTGTAAAATCGGCCTGCCCCCTATTCCGAACTGTTGAACAGCTTGTTGACTAGCCTATACAACTTTTAACGAAACACCGTATCGCTATTTCAACCCAAATAACCAAATTATTATTCTAACGAAACCTCATATCGTTATTTGGGAGAAAAACAAGCTTTAGGCCCCGATTTGCCTTCAATAACGATACCCTGTTTCGTTAGAAATCGAGAGAGCCCTTTTGAGGCCCAATAACGATACCAGGTTTCGTTAGAGTTGACTTTGTTCATTTATCCAACTGTAAAACCCGTCATATAGAAACGAAACAAGCTTTAGGCCCCGATTTTCCTTCAGTAACGATACCCTGTTTCGTTAGAAATCGAGAGTCCTTTTGAGGCCCAATAGCGATACCAGGTTTCGTTAGAAGTGACTTTATCTATTCCCACCATTTCGACGTTCTAAGTCTAAGGCGGGGGATCAGACTGGATTGCCTGAGCGCCCCAATCAATTTATCACGTCAGAACCCATCCATGTTCAATGGATCGCAAAAAAATTGTCAAGGTTGTGATGAAAACAGCCCCTGCAATCCTAAGGATCAGTGGTATGATAAAAGTCACAATAAGCCAGATTCACAACTGAAGGTGATGAACATGTGGAAACCCGACCGTCATAGCAAGAAACCGCTCTATGAACAAATTGCCGATCATCTGGAGAAGAGAATCGCTTACAGCGAGTTCCCCCCAGGCAGCCTGCTCCCGTCGGAACGAAAGCTGGCCGAGCAGCTCGGTGTAAATCGCAGCACCGTGATCCTTGCGTTCGCCGAGCTGCGATCGATGGGGATCATCGAAAGCCGCACGGGCAGTGGAACACGGGTAAGCCGGACCAAATGGGGCGCCACACCAAAACATACGCCAAATTGGAACCGATATGCTGAGGGCGGAAGCTTCCTGCCCAATCTGCCTTTTTTGCGCAAAATAAGGGATGCGCTTAGTCAAGATCCTTCGCTGATCGACTTTGCAAGCGGTGAATTAGCTGCAGATTTAGCCCCGCTTGATGAAATTGCCGCCCTGATGCGTGAGCATCACTACACCACATATCTGGGCTATGACAACCCGCAGGGCTATATACCGCTAAGACAAGCCCTGGTCGAGCATTTGCAGAAGTACCGGGGAATCCAGACTACGGAATCGTCGATCATGATAACCTCGGGTTCTCAGCAATCGCTATATCTGATTACGCAATGCCTGCTCTCCCCCGGGGACGCGGTGGCGGTTGAAGATCCGTCCTACTGCTACTCGCTGCCGATGTTCCAATCGGCCGGACTCCGCCTGTTCCGACTGCCTGTCGACCAATACGGCGTCCACCCCGAAGACATAAAAGAGTTATACAAGAAGCATCGGATTAAAATGGTGTTTCTGAATCCGAACTTTCAGAATCCGACGGGGGCGGTTATCAGCAGCGAACGTCGTGAGCAATTGTTCTCTGTCGCCAGTGAACTCGGGCTTCCGATCGTTGAGGATGATCCGTTCAGCCTAACAGCCTTTGAAGGAGCAGCCCCTGCCCCGCTCAAATCGATGGATGCCAACGGTAACATTCTCTACATCGGCTCTTTCTCCAAAATTGCCGCCTCCGGCCTAAGGATCGGCTGGATGGTAGCCCCGAATTCGATCGTGCAGCGCTTGGCCGATGCCAGACAGCAGATGGACTTCGGCTTGAGCGTCATTCCGCAGCAGGTTGCCGCTCAATTTATCAAATCGGACGCTTTCCAGCCTCATCTGGATCGTCTGCAAATCCAGCTCCAATTCAAGCGGGATCTGCTCATCGAGTCTTTGCGAAGGGAGCTAGGCGAGCAGATCTCATTCGTCACTCCGCAAGGCGGCCTGCATTTATGGTGCATGCTTCATCCCAAGGTGCCTGACGGCAAGCTGCTGGATGAAGCGATCCGAAGAGGCGTCGTCTTCGTGCCCGGCGGTGTCTATGGTTCGGATTCCGGCTTCGTCCGCTTCACATATGCCAGGGCAAAGACGGAGGAGATCGAGAGCGGCATCGCTAAATTCGCCGAGGCGCTGCATAGTCTGATAGACTAAGCAGCTGCAATCACCGCAGGCTTGCATAAAACAATCACCAGACTCAATGGATGGATTGAGCTTGGCGGTTGTTTTATGTCGAGCTATGGTACTTATAGGACAGGATCGCTTGGTCCGATAAAATGCAGAACAATATCGTAGCCAGTACATTGTGAAGAAGACTCGCGAACAGAAATAAATCCGGATGGCCTGCTGCTACTCCAAGAAGGGCGCCGCTGCCGATTTGAGCAATGACCAGAATAAGAGCCCAAAGCGTAACCGGTCGAAGCCCAGCCATTGCAGCCTGTTTTTTCCATCTGGCACTACGGACAAGAGCATAGAATCCAATGATAAGCAGAAGCAGGATCAGTGCAGCAGCCCGATGCGCAAACACGGTTCCTGCCGAACCGGATAAATCCGGGATCAGTTGACCATTGCAAAGCGGC
Source organism: Paenibacillus sp. 79R4 (assembly GCF_013393165.1). Taxonomy (NCBI): domain Bacteria; kingdom Bacillati; phylum Bacillota; class Bacilli; order Caryophanales; family Paenibacillaceae; genus Paenibacillus; species Paenibacillus sp. 79R4. The sequence continues at coordinate 155,888 of NZ_QJOT01000010.1, forward strand.
CAGCCCTTGCATCCTCCCCCAGCCTGCTTATGGCGTATATAAGCCCCGAGATACACTACACCGTAACAAAATAGCCAGATTCCGCAAGCCATGAAATAACCCATCGCAGGGAGTTGCCGTGCGAAGCTCTGCTTCTCGATTCCCTTCATCCGATGGCTCCATAACACAAGCAGCATGCTGCAGGCGACCGCTAACAATGAAATTCCAAAATGAAGCGCCATAACAGCCAGTTGCTGTGGCCATATAACGGCTGCTGCCCCCATCAAGGCCTGGATAATCGTGAACAGTAGTGTGCCGCCTGCATACAGTAACGCTTCAGGATGCCTTAAATAACGCCATGTATAAATAAATGTCAGGAGCACGAGCAAACCTACTACTCCCGTTACCATGCGATGCGAATATTCGATCATCGACTCCAGCGTATAAGCGGGAATAAATTTGCCATTACATAATGGCCAATCGCTCCCACAGCCTCGTCCAGAGCCCGTCTACGTTACTAATGCCCCTGCAAGCAGTACAAGGAACATTCCAATGAACGTCCCCCAGCTCAGCAGGCGAAAGGTTTGCCATTTTTGTAAATCCATGCTTGCCACTTCTTTCGCTGTTTTCGAATGGCCCTGTGAAGCTAACTTCACAGCGAACCCTGAGTCAACCCGATCTTAGCGAATCGAAGCAAGTCCGTAACCCTCCATTTGCCACCTTTCTATACGATCCAATCTGTTATGCCTTGGCTCTCGGAGCCGAATCCGGCCCCGCTGAAATGGCTGCTGGCTGAACGCGGACATATCCGCTCCCACCGCCTGCGCCTCCCGTTGACGAATATTAGCAGTGAAGGTAAGAAAATAGGAGCCGAGCTGCGCTGAGGGATTCTCTCCTCATAACGCCTTCCGGCTCCCTATTAAACTAGCGCAGTTTAAGCCTATGCAAACCGGCTGAATGCTTGCGCTGCCATTCCTTACTGACTGAGACGCCTGTATCTATGGCGAAATAGAACAGGATGATCCAGGCCGCTGTAATATTGAACCAGGCCAGCAAAGGCGTGAGCAGCTGCAGGATAGCCGGATGGATCAACTCTGCCAGCACAAAAGCCAAGGCTCCCCAAAGCAGGGAGTATTCTACACAGACGTAACCACCGATATTCATTTTTCGGCCCTGGTAATTCCACCATTTTCGATGAAAAACCCTGTCCAGTAGCCAACCTGTAGCATATTCCAGCCAGGTGACCAACAGAGCGGACACCAAGACGATAGCCAGGCCGCGTGCCCAAGGATCATCCAGCCTTGCCCCTGCCCGTGCTGTAACGGCAAGGATCAATAACGCTGCAAAGCCATAAATGGGGCAAAAGGGCCCGCACAAAAAGCCCCGATTTACAAAACGCCGCTCTCGAATGCTTGCATAGGATGTTTCCAGAAGCCAGCCAGCGAAAGCGTAAATCGCAAACAGTACCATTCTTTGTGCCAATGCGCTGCTCATGAGTTTTCACTCCTTGATCGCTATAAATAATGAATACACAAAAGACCAAAAAACAGGGTGTCAGACCCCTAAACCACCCTTGACTGCTCAGGTTCAATACGCTGCCGGATTTCCGCCAGACATCTTTCTGCAGCCTCTTCCCCCGCCTTAATGCATTCTTCCGCTTTGGTAAAATCAAATGACGCGTAATACCCTACCTCCGGACGGATCACATAATCGGCCTGTTTGAGACTGACATGCCTTCGCCCCGCTGCCATCAAGCCGTAGGAGCGATAGACTACCTCGATCATATTGCGCGGCGGTTTTTTCTCATTCTCTCTGGCGACGTCCACGGCAATAATATAACATGCTTCCCCATCATCCAGCGCTTCCTCCACGGGCAAATTGTTAAGCACTCCGCCATCAACAAGCATCCGGTCGCCATCCATTAACGGAGCAAACACGCCGGGAAATGCGGTTGTCGCCCTCAGGGCGGTTCCCAAATCTCCATGATCCAGAACAACCTGCTGTCCGCACATCAGATCAACCGCGATCGCTTTAAACTCCATCGGGAGCTGCTCGATAAGCACTCCTTGCGTGCTGTGCTGTTGCAGCAATTCATTAATGACCTGATGAACGGCTTTGCCCGCCAGCAGGCCGCGATGGCGAATTCCCATATCAAGCAGACGATATTTCGGAGTGTTCAGAATCTTATCCTCAATCGCCTCGGCAGGCACTCCGGCTGCATACAAGCCGCCGATCGCACCGCCCATGCTAGTGCCCGCTATCCGATCGATTTTAATCCCGTTCCTCTCGAATACTTTTAGCACACCGATATGCGCCAGACCCCGCACGGCTCCTCCGCCCAATACTAAGCCGGTTTTCATAATCATCACGCTCCACCTTTAATTCCTTCACTCATCTAAAATAATTCTTCACTACACCAAATACACAAAAGACCAAAAAACTATCGAAAAGCTAAAGCCTTTAAACTAAAGCTTCATGCAGCAAATCGGACAGCATTCGCTGCTCGTTGTTGGACAGTCTGTTCAAAGTGTCCAGAAACTTGGAGACCAGCTCCGTCAGTTCATTTCCCATTTCATCGTTAATCGTCTGAATAATCGTTCCCAGAACGGTACCGACAAACAGTTGAATTCCGCTCTCGCTATGGAGTCTCTTGCTGACCAGTCCAGTGACCAAACGCTCTGTCTTGGTTCCAAGTTTCTTGATATAGATCAAAAACAGACCAAGGATATAACCGCAGAATTCCAGATTTGACGCTTTGGACGAGATTTCGCTCATGACTTTGCGAATAACCTCATTCGCATTGCTGTCCTTGACACTGCCTAGCAGCTTCCGGATATGCGCTGTCGTATGCTCCCAATCGGACGAATCGAAGTTATCCTCCCGGCTCTGCTTAAATAGATCGTTAGCCTGCTCGGTAGGAGCGAATACCACCTGCGATCTCCCGGTTTCCTTGGCGTTCACCTCATAGCTGCGGCTTACGAACCCCTGCTTCTCCATTTCCTTCATCATGTCATAGGCGGTCCATTTGCTCACACCTAAGGAGGTCGCTAATGTCTCATAATGAATAGGCAGTCTTGTGCGCTGATATAATTCAATTAATTTGTCCAGAAATTGCAGTCGACGTTTAGTAAGCTGCATGAAGTTCACCTCGATGATTTGAGCGTTATTGAACGAACTGGATTCGGTTCTTGGGTCTTTTGTGTATATGGTAGCATGACAAAAATAGATCGTCAACTTCATTGGGAACTAGCTTATGCAAGTCATGGTTAAATATCGGCCGGAGCTTTACTCAGTCTTTCAGTCCACTCTGCATTACTCTCCCGATCCACGCTACTTGGCCTTCTATACCACTCCACATAATTCTAACGACCAGCCTCTATAATAGACAAAAAAAGAAGTCATCTAGACTCATCCAGATGACCTCTGTCGCGCCCATTTGACGGCTTTACAGTTGGATAAATGAACAAAGCCAACTCTAACGAAACCAGGTATCGCTATTCGGCCCAAAAAGGACTCTCTCGATTTCTAACGAAACAGGGTATCGTTATAGAGGGCAAATTGGGGCCTAAAGCTCGTTTTCTCCCCAAATAACGATATGGAGTTTCGTTAGAATTATAATTCGGTCATTTGGGTTGAAATAACGATACGGTGTTTCGTTAAAGGTTGTATAGGTTTGTCAACTGGCTGTTCAACAATCCGGAATAGGGCAGCTGGCCAATTTTACACCTTCTTACCTTCTCGGGCTTGCTTTCGTATTAGTCTTCCCCCCACTCCAGATTACTCTTCCCATCCACCTCTACTCAGTCTCCCATTCCACTCTGCATTAGCTCCCGAACTACCCTACTTGGCCTTCCACTCCACATTACTCTCCCGATCCACTTTACTCAGTCCTCCATACTACTCTGCATTAGCTCCCGATCTACCCTACTTGGCCTTCCACTCCGCATTACTCCCCGCCTCACCCTACTTGGCCTACCCATTTCACTCCATATTACTCTCCCGTTCCACTCTACTCAGTCTTCCATTCCACTCTGCATTAGCTCCCGCCTCACTCTACTTGGCCTACCCATTTCACTCCACATTACTCTTCCGATCCATCTCTACTCAGCCTTCCAAACCACTCTACACTACTCTCCCGACCCACCTCTACTTAGTTCCCATTCCACTCTACACTACTCTCCCGACCCACTTTACTCAGTCCTCCATACCACTCCGCATTAGCTCCCGCCTCACTCTACTTGGTTTACCTATTCCACTCCGCATTACTCTCCCGCCTCACCCTACTCAGCCTATCCATTCCACTCCACACATCAGGTAGGAGGTGGCAGGGAGGTAGCTTCGGTTCAACGCGTATGACCAAGTAAATCGCCCTTTTCCACGCGTACCCCATACATCGTCAAGGATGTCCCATGGTACTAACGATAACGAAAGCTCACCACCGCCCCGGTACGGTAGCGGCGGCTAACGAACATATGCGTCGATTCCGTCCTCCGCAGGGGCAGGTGCGCCGCCAGTATGGACGATCTCCACATAAATCCGGTTTGGCACGCAAATGATCGTTTCGTTCGGACGGGAAATAAAGCCCATCTGCATGGAAATCTTCTTCGGACAATCCGCATAGATCATCTGGATTCCGTGGTCAAATACCTTCAGAATATTGTGACCGTACTTTGTCCGTATATCGATGCTCTGCTCTGCGCTATCTAAAGGCACGCTTTTATAGTGCTCTCCATCCACATTAATTTCGGCCACAAGTGTGCCCGGATCATACGATTGCTGGCTCTCCATAGCCTGGCGAAACAGGAGCCATGCCGATCCCAGCACTAACAAAATCACGATCAACAGAACATCGCCGCGTCTGAGCTTCAGCATCCATCTATCCTTCCATTCCTTCGTATTTAAACGTAAAAATTACGAATAAATACATCATAAAAGCCCATCGACGCTTTGTCAATGAGCTTCATGATTAGATTGACCGGCATCCTCTGATCCCTGCTCTAAGGATTCTGCGTCCCCAAGAGTCTGGCATTCCTCGCAAATCCCATAAACCTCAAAGCGATGGCGCAGCACCTTATAGTTCCCTGGCAGACCGGGCCCTTGATCCATAGGGCAGTAATCAAAAGGAAGTGTTTTTTCACAACTTACGCAAATCAAATGATGATGGTGATGAGCTGTACAGCTTCCTTTAAACTTCAAGCCGCCCTCCATGAAATAAAAGTGCTCCAAAACCCCCATCTCGCTTAGAATTCGAAGATTGCGGTATACCGTGTCCAGACTCATGCCCGGATAGCGGACCGACATTTGATTATATACATCCTTCGGCGATAGGTAACCATCATAATCCGCAAAAATTTGCGCCAGCGTTCTGCGCTGTTCAGTCACCCTCCATCCGTTCCGTGCCATCGTATCAAGCATCTCTTTTACTTTTGAGTGGCTTTCTTTCATAATCCGCACTTTCCCTTCCCTTTTATACAAAGCGACGAGCCTATTGATAATGAATCCGTAAAAACCTGTCCTTGTATTTTATCAAGAAAGGGGGGCATTGTCATATGATCGATTAAGCATCCCTGGCCTTACATCGCGAATATACTGTGAATTCTGCCAACATGCTCTGTTCCGGTTTATTCGTAAATTTTCTGATTAATTTCGCATAAAAGGTTATTTGCTAGAAACCCAAGCATAAAATGAGTATATATATCATTCTATCGCAGGAGGCTTTTAATGAAAGTTTCAAACTTCTATAAAATGATGCCCCTATTCTTTGTCGTCATCTTTCTTATACCAGTCCTGACCGTCTCGTACCAGAACAACGTCAGCCTCCTCGCACACCCGCAGCTGCAGCAAATTAAGACGCTCTTTATCGGTGTTTTTCTGGAGGCCCTGCCGTTCATTATTTTGGGCGTGCTGCTCTCGTCTCTACTTCAAATCGTCATAAAGGAAGAGTGGATTCGCCGCTTAAATCCAAAAAATCCGGTAGTCGGCGTACTCCTTGGTTCCATGCTGGGAATCATATTGCCTATCTGCGAATGTGGAATGATTCCCGTCGTTCGCAGATTGATCTTGAAAGGGATGCCGGTATACATCGCAGTAACTTTCATTCTCAGCGGCCCTATTCTGAATCCGGTCGTGTTGGTGGCAACCATGGTCGCGTTTCGCTCACATCCCGAAGTGATCCTGGCCCGAATGGGACTGGCTTTTGCTGTGTCGATATCGGTAGGATTAATTGTATACATGCTGTCCCCCAAACAGCCGTTAAAGCAATCTCTGCAAAGGTTCCAGCTGGAATCGGGCAGCGCGGGCTTGCATCAGCATCCCAAAACATGGGAAAGCTTCTTCGTCCATGCCGGGAATGAATTGATAGAAATGAGCAAATATTTGGTGCTGGGCGCTTTCGTAACAGCTTGTATCCAGTCTTTAGTTCCCCGTGCCGAACTGTTTGCTCTTGGAAATGGCTCTATTTCCTCCTATTTATTTATGATGGGGTTTGCTTTTGTATTATCGCTATGCTCCACCTCCGACGCTTTTGTCGCCTCCGCCTTCACACATGCCTTTTCCGTAGGTCCGCTCGTTTCCTTCCTAGTACTGGGACCTATGCTGGATTTCAAAGGCTTGCTCATGCTGCTGGCTACTTTCAAGCTCAAATTTGTTATCTTGCTTAGTCTTTTGCTGATTGTTCTAATATTTATCGGTTCTGTAGCTGTCGATTTTCTGATTCGGATGCAATTTGTATGAAGGAGTTGAACAGGGATGGTTCTCACCTTAAGATTGCGGGTCCATTATCTCTTCCGAGCCTTTTTACTCGCCGTTTTATCGTTATATATCATACATCTGAATGATACGGACTCCTTACATTATTACTTGGCCCCTTCCATGCAGAAGCTATTGCTGCTATGTCCGGTTCCTCTTCTCTTCATCGCATTCGGGATGGCATGGCATTCCGTTACAGGCAATTCGGACAAAATATGCGACTGTGATCATCCCCTGCCATTGGGCTTTTTAAAAAATGTGAATGTCTACGGGTTGTTCGCGGTTCCCCTAATACTCGGATTGCTTCTGCCTGATCAGGCGCTTGGAAGCGATATGGCCGCCAAAAAAGGCATCATATACTCCGCCCCTGATCCGGACATTCGGGATAAGTTGGCAGATGTAAAGCTGTCCTCCCCAATCGCTGAAAATCCCACAGGCGTGCCGCCCCGGGCCTCAAGCCCTGTGCAAGGCACTTTAGATGAGTTATTCATAGCAAAGGATAAATACAGCACGGAGTTCGCCGAGCTCGCCAAACGGTTGTACCTTCAACCAGTGATAGAAGTGAATTCTTCGATTTTCTCGGAAACCATCGGTGCCATCGATATGTATAAACAGCCGTTCCTGCATAAAAATATAACCCTTCAAGGCTTTGTTTATCGGGAGGAAGACATGAAGCCGGATACGTTTGCCTTGAGCCGCTTTCTCATGATGTGTTGTCCAGCCGATGCTATTCCATTTGGCGTGCTTGTTCAAAGTGACAACGCCTCCACGTTCACCAAAGATACCTGGGTCGAAATTAAGGGAACCATTCAAGCCACGACAATTGACGGCAAGGAGACATTGCAAATAAAAGCCGGGCAGATCAAAACGATTGAGCAGCCGGTTTCCCCTTATATTTTTACCAATCCTGATTCCGTGGCCGAATTTGATAAACTGCATGCAAATGAGAAATACAACCAGTAATTACGAACCATTTCCCTCCTATTCCCAAACTAAATAGCGCCATCCGGAAATGGCGCTATCGTGGGGTAGAACGCCGCAGAGCCTTGACGGCGCTGCCCCTCATTATCGCTTCATTTATGCCTCCAAATCCCCCTCCAGTTCAACGTACTTCTGCCGTAGTTGTTCCAAGCGTTCTTCGTCCGGTTGCCAATACCCCCGTTGATGGCTTTCCAGCAGCGTTTCCATTAATGCGTGATATGCCCAGCGGTTATTATCCCGCATTTGCCGGTTCCGCTCCTCATCTGCAATATATACGTCATGCATCTGATCGAACACCCAAGCCTCCACCTTGCCGGTGGTCGCGGCCAAACCCAATACATACTCAAACCGCTTGGCAATTTGCTCGGCTCCGTGATAAGGATGCTCAAGCAGCGCATCGATCCATTTCGGATTGGTCAGCCGGGTCCGCACGCCCCGGGCAATCGCATATTCTGCCGCTTCGGTCAGAGGGCGCTCTCCGGTTGTATCCGTAATATGAATTTCCGCAGGTCTTCCTTTCACCATCTCCACCGACTTGGACAAGCCGCCAAAATATTCATAATAATGATCGGAATCCGTGACCTCCCACTCGTGACTGCTGCGGATTTGCGACACAACATCGACCGCAAGCAAATGAGTTCGGTACAGCTCCGGTTCGGCGCGGCCGCGCTCCTCCAGGCTATACACATGCTGCTGACTGTCCGCATATGCCTGTCCAAGCTCGGCCTCCTGACTCCATTGCTTCGTCTCGATTAATTTGGTCATGCTCGTCCCGTACTGCCCTTGCGCCGGGCCAAATATCCGGGCATTCGCCAGATCCCGGGCCTGCCCCGGCTGATATCCGGCAGTCAACATCCCCGCTTCCGCATGCCGAGTGTGGGCTTTGAACAGATTCATATCTTCAGGCTCCTCAAGTTCAGAGACCCGGTGGAAAATCCGGTTTAAATCATCCAGCAGATTCGGGAACATATCCCGGAACAATCCGGTCATATGCACGACAATATTCAGACGCGGGCGACCCAACTCGGATAAAGGGATGATATCGTATTCCGTCCGGAACGTTCCGATCCCGCTGCTGACGCGTACGCCTAAATAATGAAGGATCTGCCCTATCGTTTCCCCTTGCGTCCGCGATGTCTCCAGCCCCCATAACACGATGGCGGTTGTACCCGGATATTCGCCATGGAGCTCATAATACTGGCGAATTGAATTCTCGGCGGTGCGGGCTCCCCGTTCCGCGGCGCTAAGACTGGGAACGGCCCGTGGATCAAATTGATACAGATTGCGTCCGGAAGGCAGCACCTCGGGGGAACGCATCGCATCCCCGGCCAGCTTGGCCGGGAGATATCGGCCTTCCAACGCCTTCAACAACCCTTCCATCTCCTCGTTGTTCATCGAGCTTGTATAGGCATGATACCCGTATTCCAGCGTACGCGACAAGGCATCCTGCCACCCCGCTGCCTCCTTGTTGCAGGAGGACGGAAGCGTTCCGCCAGCAAGATAGGCAGCAATCAGCTCTTCCGACTCACGGTCCAGCCTTCGGAGTTCAGCGGTTAGCCCTTCTCCGGCAAGCTCCTCTACCTTTAGACCCTCCCGTTCCGCCAGCAATCCCCGCAATGAACGGACTGTTCCCCGTTCATGACGAAGCACAAACCGCATATAGGCTGCGGCAGCCTCGGGCGAGTAACCATCGCCAAGCACATGCAGTCCGCTCGGAATAAGCGACCGCTGCATTCGGTACAGCTCCTCCTCCATTTCCTCCGGCGACTCCGCTGCAAAATGCAGTTCTCGGGCGGCGGCCTTCAACTTGCAGAGAATATCCTCGCAGCGGTTGGAATCAAGCTGCTGCGCCTCCCGGTATTCATGCAGCAGCGATTCGAGACCGGCCCACCTTCCGTACAGCTCCGCCTCTGCAAAAGGCGGCGCCTGATAGCCGATCAGCAGCGCATGGCTGCGACGCTTGGCGATCATCGCCTCCGAGGGATTGCCTACGTAATAATAATAAAGGTGAGGAAGCTCGCCGATAAAATCATCCGGCACACAGTCGCCGGACATGCCGCATTCCTTGCCCTGTTGAAATTCCAGTGTCCCGTGGGTCCCGATATGAACAACCGCGTCCGCTTCCCATTCCTCACGAATCCATTGATAAAATGCGGTGTATTGGTGGGTCGGGAGCAGCGAGCGATCGTGGACCGATTTCTCGGAATCCTCGTGAATGCCGCGCGCAGGCTGCAAACCGATAAAAACATGGCCGTTGACGATGCCAGGAATCAGGAAAGCATCCTGCTCCGTCATTATTTCACCAGGTGGAGGTCCCCAACGCGCTTCAGCCTCTTTGCCCCAGGAACGGGCGGACATTCTGGCCGCAAACTCGGGATCGTTGTAACGAATCATCCCGTCCGTCGTCTCCTCGCCAGCCCACTTTCCGGAATTGACCAGCCCGCCTTCCACGAACCGGCAGCGCAGTTCCTCCGCAGACATCTCAGCGACATGATATCCTTCTCTCTTCAGACGGGTAAGCAGTCTGGATAGCGAGGCAAAGGTATCGAGAAAAGTTCCCCCGAACACATTGGCTTCTCCGGGCGGATAATTGTAGCCAATCAGAGCCAGCTTTTTTTCGTGGTTTGCTTTTCTTCTCAGCTCAAGCCAGCGTTCCACACGCCCAACCAGCTTGTTAACCCGTTCGGGAATGAGCACTAGCCGGTTCAGGGCAACGTCCAATACCGGATCGTCCCCTTCGCGGCGCAAAGCTGCGATCGGAAACGTCTCGATGCTTCCATCCAACTCCGGCAGCACAACCTGAACCATCAGCTGCGAAGGATTAACCCCCCTGACCGATTTTCTCCATTCGCCTTCCGTTGTGCCGGAGAGGAAAAAGGGATGCAGCATCGGGGCCCCCAAGGCATCGAGCATATCCACCGTATCCCCGGTCCCGGATGCTGGTCCCGCTCCACCCGGGCCGATTCCCAGTCGAAAAGGAAGCAGATTGATGATCAAATCCACCGTCTTGTCTTCCCCGACCAGAAGCTCACGCAGACGCTCCATCGAAACATGCATGACGGAAGGAAAGGCGATTGGCCAAACCTCGGCAAACTCTTCAATACGGTCCATAAGCTCCCCGACGCAATCCGCGATGTCCAGCGGGTTGCCGTTGCCGAGAAACAGCAGGGCTACCGCCGGTTGCCGGCCCATGAATCCTCGGCTTTGCCGGTAGTCCGCCAGGCTGGAGAAGCGGGTTCCCCTTACGGGGTCGAACAGGCACAGCTCCTGAACAAAAACGGGGTTCGAAGCCATCGGCAGCAGATTGCATCCCCCGTATTCCCGCCCCACAAGACAAAGCAAGCCAAACATATTCTGCGCCCCGCCTCCCCGCCAATATTCTGTTATTTTGACATAGCGGTCATAATCCTGTTTCAACTCATCCGGCAACGTTACCCCTCTGTTCCCGCCCGGCCCTGCCAGAGGTGCAGCAGTCAATTGGCCAAGCCGCAGCAAGGAGCGAATTTGGGCGGCATCCCCGCCAACCGGAACCAATTGGGCCGTTCCTTTACAAAGGACCTCTTTGATTTGATCCACAATTTCCTTGTGGACACCATGCGCGTCAAAGACGACAAAGTCGGGGTCGAGCGATACAAGCTGTGTTGGCAGACCCGACAAGGGTGCGGCGGACCCGTTCTCACCAGGGTCGACAACAGCAAGCTGAAGCTGGGCTCGCTGCCCTTCACCCAACATGCGGTACGCCACCGACAAATGGGCCTGCGAGGCCTCGCTATTCGTCAATACTATGATCTTCAAGCTCTCATCTCCCTGCATCCATTAAAATAAACCAGGAACGGCCCGGTTCTGCTCCTGTACCAGATTTCTAACGGCGCGTTCGATCCGCCCGGCATCTAATTCATCCAGCCGGAAATATTGCGCCTGCAGGCAGTCCGCCAGCTTGCTGGCGTAACCAAGCCGGACGAACCCCTGCTCCGTATCGATGACCAGGGTCTGTATTCCCCCCGCCGAAATACGATGGCCAATGCGGCGGATTTCCGGCCACAGGTCAAGCCCTGGAGCCATGCCTGCGTTCGCTTTGCCATCGGTGATGACGATCATGGCCGGAATGAGCCCGCTTCCTTTGCGCAGCATCGTTCGGATCGTCTCCATTCCCTTCTCCAGCCCGGCGAGCAGCGGCGTCCTCCCCCCAACCGGCATCGACCTCAGCCGGCGTTCGGCCAACTCCACGCTGCGCGTAATGTCCAGCAGCAGCTCCGCGCCGCTGTCACGAAAAGCGACCAGACCGACGCTGTCACGCTGCCGGTAAGCGTCGTGCAGCAGCGACAGCACCGCGCCCTTGACCGCCTTCATCCGTTTGGCCGCATTCATTGATCCGCTGGCGTCAACCACGAACAGCAGCGCGGTGCCTGTCCGGCTCTCGCGCACCTTGACGCGAAGATCGCTCCGCTCGATCAGCACTCGCGGGCTCGCCTCGCCCCTGTCGCTGGCCATCACCTGCCGGCGGCGAACATGCTGATAGGGAGCCGCCGCCCGCAGCGTGGCATCCAGAGCCAGATCGGATATCGCCCCGCGCGGTATCTCCGCATGGACATAACGCCCGGTACGCCCGCCCTCCTGGGCTAGATTGCGTTTGCCCGCTTTGCCCTGGAACCCGGTACGTGGCGGAGTAAAGGCGATGCGACGAACGTCAAAGTTCCGCCCTATCGCCTCAACGACAACGCGCGCAGCGGTACCCGTATTGCTATCTTCCTCAGACGCAGAGGTGTCTGTGTTGCTGCCTGACAGTCGCTGCGGAGCGAGCGATGCCTCTTCCTCACCGCCGGCCGCCAGCGATGTCCCATCAAGCGGCTGCCCGCTATCTTGTCCATGTCCGGAATACTTCTCCTGTTCCTGAGGTGACGTTTGAGCAGGCTCCTGCCCAGCTAACTCCGAAGGCTGCTCAGGTCTCCCCGGTTGCTCTCTGTCCGCCGTTTCCTCCGCAGTTCTATCAGCCGCGCGCATGCGATGCGGCAGAATAAATTCGGCCGCCTCCTGTAAATGTGCAGAATCAACCTCCAAGCGACCTTCCCAGGCAGCCAAAGTACGGGCCAGCTCTGCCAGGAGGATGTCTGCGCGCTGTCCCGCACACCCGGCTTCCGCAGCTACTTCCGCGGCCAAGCGCAGCATCGGCTTAGCGATGCTGACGGAGGACAGCCGCCGCCGCGTCTGCACGAGCTGCTCCTGCAGCGCCGCGGATGCCGGCTCAAAGGAGCGCGCGAAATCATTCGGGTTCCGCTCGAAAGCCAGCCGGCGGCGCGTAATTTCCGCCCGCTCAACCGGATCAAGCGATGTTTCGACACGAACATACAACCCCAAGCGGTCAAGCAGGCCGGGCTTCAGCCCGGCTTCCTCCGGGTTCATCGTCCCCAACAACATAAAGGAAGAGGATTGCCAGCAAGCTTCCTCCCCATCTTTCCTTTCATATTCATAACCGCCCTGCTCAACCACTGCCAAAATGGCGTGCAGTGTCCTTTCGCCCAGCAGGTTCAAATCATCCACCATTACTATCTGACCATCGGCGCCAGCAAGCAAGCCGGGTAAGATTTTTCTTATACCATGGCGGAGGGCAGCTGCCGTATCGACGCCGCCAAAAAGCCGCTCATGATCGACATGAAGCGGGATATTGATCCGCCTTCGCTCCTGAAGGAGAGCGGCAAGACCGCGAATCAGCGTCGTCTTTGACGTTCCTGATTCACCGGCCAGCAGAACCCCCTTTAGCAACGGATTCGCAGCATGCAGCAATAACGCTTTTTTGGCGCGCTCCTGACCTACCACGGCGCAAAAAGGATAAACCGCAGCTTCAGAGTACATCCGCCACCTCCTGCAGCACAGCACCCAGCAATTCCTGAATGTTCCCCATCCCGGCTCCTCCGTCTTCAAACGGTCTTCTCCGCATCCGATGCGGCATGACCAGCATCGCCGCCTCGACCATATCCGCCGGTAGAACGCGGATTCTTCCCGCCAAAGCGGCGCGCGCCATCGCCGTCTTCAGCAGCGTAATATCCGCCCGGTGACCGTCGACCTCCAGGCGGATTCCGACCTTGGCTGTCCATTCCAGCAGCTGCGCGGAGGGCTCGATTTGCGCCAGCTGCTCGCGAGCGTGCAAGATTTGTTGGCATAATCTCGACTGCTCCTGCCCATAGCGCTCACGGAATGCCTCGGGATTCGCATCAAAGGCGAGACGGCGCTGGATGACCTCCATCCGCTCCACAATTTCCCGTTCACCGGACACCTCCAGTGAGAGCGCAAACCGGTCCAGCAGTTGCGGGCGAAGCTCCCCTTCCTCCGGATTCATCGTTCCGATCAGAATAAAGCGGGCAGGGTGCGAATGCGACACTCCCTCCCGTTCAACCGTGTTAATTCCCATAGCGGCCGCATCCAGCAGCGCATCCACGATCGCATCATCCAGTAAATTAATTTCATCCACATACAAAATATTTCCATGCGCCGCGGCCAGCAGCCCCGGTTCGAAGCGCTTCTCCCCTGCGCGGATCGCATGCTCGATATCGAGGGTGCCAACGACGCGGTCCTCGGTGGCGCTAACCGGCAGGCTCACAACCTGAAGCCCGGGCATCAGATCAGCCAGCGCGCGGACCGCCGTTGATTTCGCCGTGCCCTTCTCTCCCCGGATCAGCACCCCGCCGAGCCGCGGATCCACGAGGTTCAGCAGCAGCCCCTTCTTCATCTCCTCTTGTCCGACGATCGCCGTAAACGGAAATATATCCGGTTTTACATTCATTTTCTTTTCTCTCCCATTCTGATATCTATTTCATCTCTGTCCCGTCCGCTCCGCTGTCCGCGAGAAGGCCTGTCACAAGACAGGTCAGTCGCGCGTCTGCAGCGTTGGGCTCGATGCGCCCCCTCACGCCGAACACCTCGCCGGGCGTTCGCTCAGTAATCGTGTCCGCGGGGGAGCCGCTGGCATACACCTGTCCTTTGTCCATCACCATAATCTCGTGGGAATAGGCAGCGGCATGATTCATATCGTGCAGCACCATCAGGATCGTCATGCCGTACTTGCGGTTTATATCGGATATGAGGTCCATGATCTCCCATTGATGGCTGACATCCAGATAGGTTGTCGGCTCGTCAAGCAGCAGAAGGCGCGGCTGCTGCGCCAGCGCGAAGGCGATCCAGACCCGTTGCCGCTCTCCGCCGGACAAGGCGGACAGCTTGCGATCCGCAAACTGCAAAGTTCCGGTCTGCGTCAAAGCCCAATCAACGATGTCCTCATCCTCCTTGCTCATGCCTGCCCAGGCCGGCTTGTGGGGGAATCGCCCATAGCCAACCAGAGTGCGCACCGTCATGTCCGGCGGTTTATCCTGACTTTGCTGCAGCATGGACAGATATCTGGCAAGACGACGCCTCGTATAGCTGCCGATGGGCTCGCCGTCAAGCAGGACTGAACCCCCGGCCGGCTTTAGCTGCCCGGCAATCACCTTAAGCAAGGTGCTCTTGCCGCAGCCGTTCGGGCCGATAATGCTATAGATTTTGCCTTCGTCAGCGCTCCAGTTCAGACGCTCAATCACGGAGCGGTTATTGTATTGGACAGCTATATTATCCAGCTGCAATGCCGTCATTCTCTCTCCCTCCTTAACAAATACAGAAAAAACGGCGCACCAAGAGCCCCCAGGATAATGCCAACCGGAAGCTCAATCGGCGCGAACATCAGACGAGCCAACGTATCGCAGACGGTGACAACGGCTGCGCCGAGCAGAGCGGAAGCGGGCAGCAGCAATCGGTAATCGCTGCCGATCAGCAGCCGGGCGGAGTGTGGCACGATCAGGCCGACAAAGCCAAGCAGGCCAACAACGCTGACCGCACTGGCCGCCAGCAGCGTAGCGATAACTGTCAGCAGCAGCCGGGCGGCCTCCACTCTCATTCCCAGGCCGCGTGCATTCGAATCCCCCAGCGCAAGCAGGTTCAGGTATACCGAGCCGGAGAGCGCCAGACTGACGCCAACCAGTGAATAAGGAAGCATCATGTGCAGCTCCGGCCAGCTCTTGGCCGCCAGTCCGCCCACCAGGAACACCAGCGCTCCATTGACCCGGTCGCTGTAGAAGGTCAGCAGCGCCGAAATACCGGAGCCAAGAAAAGCGGAGACCGCCACTCCCGCGAGAATGATGCGTACCGGCTGAACGCCCTGCTTCCAGGCCAATAAATAAATGATTGCCGCCGCCCCTGCAGCACCGATAAAGGCTGCCGGCGTCAGCAGCGACCAGGCCTGCGGAAACAAAATTAGAATGATGATACCAAGCAATCCGGCTCCCGAGGAGACCCCGATGATATGCGGATCAGCCAGCGGATTGCGCATGACTCCCTGCAGAATCGCCCCGGATAAGGCAAGATTTACGCCCACCAGCGCTGCAACCAATGTGCGAGGCAGGCGAATATTCCAGATCACTTCCCTCATAGGACCATCGAAGCCGTGAAACAGATACCGCCAAATATCCCCCAGTGAAATCGAGACGGCTCCGGTGCCAATGCTGAGCGAAATCCCTGCAAGTGCTGCAACCGCCAAAACAGCGAGGACAAGAACACCTTTGCGAGCCGGTTCGCGTTTAAGATTAGTTGCCATCGGTATAAGCATCGGGATATACAAGTTTGGCCAAATATTCAACCGACTCGTTCAATCGGAAGCCCGGATTCGACAGCAGCAGATCGGAAGGCAAAATCGCCATCCGCTTTTCCTTGATCGCACGCAACGAAGCCCAAGCCGGTTGTCCTGCCAGATCCGACTCGATCTTCTTCTCTCCGTCCTCGCGAGCCCCGTGGATCAAGATAAAGACATAATCCGGATCCAGCTCCACGATTTTCTCCAGACTGAACGGTGCCGTCGATGGACTTTTTTGCGAAGCCTCCAGTGTAGCCGCTACATTCTTCATATGCAGCATCTCAGCTACTTCCAACCCTACGGTGTGCTCACGCTGCACGGAAATACTGCTTGGCGTAACGTTTAGCATAATAAAAGTGGGAGCCTGATCAGCAGGCGCTTTTGCCGTCAAGTCGGTGATTTGGCTCTCCAGCGTGGATAACGCCTCAGCGGCTTTTGCTTCTGTACCAGCCAGCTTGCCGAACAATTGCGCCTTCTCCTTCAAATCCGTGTAGGTACTGAGTGTAAAAAGAGCAAACGGAACCTTGCTTTCTTCCAAAATGCCTGCCAGTTCGCTATGAAACGAGGTCGACCCGAGCACCAGATCGGGCTTGAGAGACAGCAGTTTTTCTGTGTTGACCGTTGTCATGCCTCCAACATCCTCAATTTCCTTGGCTTTGTCCGGCACGCTTCCTCCCGTTGAAGTAGCCCGGGCGATCGCTGTACCATCTACCGCATACCATAAATCGAGAAGCTGCGGGGACAATACAACAATTCTTTGCGGCTGTGCTGGAAGCTCTACCTCACGGCCGGCATCGTCCGTAAACGTTAGAAAAGGGGCATCTGCAGGCTCAGATAACTGAACGGCTGGAGCCGCAGAGCCAGCTTCTGATGATTCCACCGCATTGTCAGCTGCTGGCGGCTTCCCGCAGCCGGCGGCCAATATCAGCAGTAGAGCTGCCAATAGGGTAAGTGTAAAATGCTTGAATGGATACATAGATCTCTTCCTCCCAATTAAAAGCGTAATTTTTACTATTTAAGCACAGAATAATGTTTGTTTTATCTCTAATGAACTTCCGTTGTCTGTTCTTGCCCTAGTTCCTGCTGCGCTTTACTTCAGCATGGAATGGTGACAGGTTCAGCCGCTTACTGCTTCCCCAATAAGCATGATCATTCCCGAAGATACCAGCGAGGTTGCTGCTTGCTTCCCGGCCAGCTTGGCGGCAAAGGGCCAGCCCATTTCCTTTTTCACCGTCCACAAGGTAACCAGGCAGGCTGTTAGTGTAGAAGCGAGATAGACCAACAGAAAAACCTGATTGGCAGGCATAGAACGCAACAGTTCCCCTTCTCCCTGGTTTAACACCAGTAATCCGTCTTTACGTATTACGGAAAAAACAATGCCGCTCGCGGCATCGGGCGGGAGATGAAACAATCTGAGAACAGGCTCCGCTAGAGCCGAAAACCAGGTCATCACCCCGGCCCATTGCAAAGCGGCAGCGATCACACAAATGATAAGAAAAATGGGCATAGCCTGGAGCAAGAACTGCTTGATCACCGTGCGAAGCCGCCATTGTACAGCGCGAACTCCCGGTTTTTGCAGGAAGCTTTGAGCTTCGTAGGACGGGGCGGAGATATGTCCTGGCTTCCGGTTCCAAATCCGGGTATGCAGCGCTCCAACAAGCCCAAGTGCTGCTATGTAGGGCAAAAACAGCCAAGGATGCCCAGCCGAGCCGAACACGGACAAGGAAGCGCCGATCTGATAGCTGCAGGCGGAACCAAAAGTGATCAGCGATATACAGGATTTTCGGGTGCAAGCGCTGCAGGCCCGGCTTTGGAAGACCGCAACAACATTGCAGCCAAATCCCGACAGCACGGGGATCAAATCGCGGCCGCTTAACCCGATAACGCGTAGCCAGCCGTCCAGGGAATCGGTAATTCGGTCCTTGACGCCGCTCTCTTCCGCCAATGCCACGCTAAGGCCCAGCAGCAGAACGACCGGAAACGCCCACAGAAAGGAATAGCAGCCGAGGGTCAACAATCCATAATCGCCTATAAAGAAAGAACGAAGCAGGAAAGGCCAGCCGCTAAGCCCCTGCTTGATCGGATCAAGCACATTCTGATCAACGACGGGCTGTATCCAGGCTGAGAACAGATAGGCCAACCACACCGGTACCGCAAACAGCAAAAGTGTGAGCGCAAGCGACAAAGGGCGCCCCCAGAGCGGATGCTCAAACCAGGTAGCCTGCGGCTGCACGACAGGAAAGTGGGAAGGCATTAAATGGGCGGCTCCGGAGCGGATTGGACCCGCTCTCTTTAAAAGCCGGATCAACGCTGTCCTGTCCTCCAGCATCAATCTGCGGGCGTTCAGCAAGTAGACGGGAATGCCCAGCCAGTCAGAGAAATATTGCTGAAGCTCGGACAGTCCCGCCGGAAGCTTGTCGGCGAAGGTTAGCACCAGTGTCGCCCGCTTGCCGTCCGTATTTACCGATCGCAGCAGCAGCGGAAGCTCCTTTGCCACATGCGTGGCTCTGACGACCAGCATTACAATATCCGCATCCGCGGCGGCTTTTAGAGCTATAGTTGTGGTGTCGCTATCATCGCCCGCCCGGATGCCGGGAACATCGTCCAAATCTATAGAAGCTGTCACAGCTCCTCGGCGCGTTATCACAGTGGAGCCGCGAAAATTGGCTTCCTCCCCTGTCTCCTGCCCCGTTAGTCCACGGAAAAGAGCTGACTTGCCGGAGGACTCAAAGCCGATCATAACTACGCTTTGCCGTCCGACCTCCGCTTTTGTCAGCATTGGCAATCCTCTTCGCAGCAGCTCAGGTCGCTCAACAACATCCCCTGTTTGCGATATTTCTCCAGCACAGCCGTATCCAGTCCCAACCGTCTGGCGATCTCTCCGGCCACGACACCAAAGCGCTGTCTGAATTTATAAATAAAGCAAAATACCAAATGCTCGTGGCTTACGCTTGGCCCGGACACGAAAAGCCCCGGCGTCCGCACGGACTCATCAAATTCGTTAAGCAGCGCTGAACCATGATCGTCCCGATCAAATAAAGGCCCGATAAGCTCCAGACTGCCTCGAAAGCCGGTAGCCAGAATAGGAGCAGAACTTGTCTTAAGGATATGGAGGCTGCCCGAAGCATCTTCACAATACACGTGATACCCCCCGCCATCAGCCGGTTCAATCCGCTGAGCCTCATACCCATCCAACAATTCCACCCGACCATCCGCTACATTCCTCAGACGGTCCTTGGTAAAAGGCGATATTTCCATACTCTGATCGCTGCTGCCTTTTTCCACCCAGCGGATATTGCGCCCGATAATCGTGACCTTCCTACCTAATCCTGCCAGATGGATTGCAGCGTCAGCCCCGCTCTCATAACCTCCGATCACGATATGCTCCTCGTCTGCGATCTCTTTCCACTCTGCGACCAGACTGTTATGAATGCCGTATTCCGCGCCGGGAAAGCTGTCCAATCGCGGATACTGGAACTCTCCAGCGGCCCAGATCACAAATTTGCTGCGCAGAATGCCTGCTGATGTATCAAGCTCAAAGCTCCCGTCCGGTTGAGCATGTATGCCTGTCACATCTACCCCGGTTTGAACAGGCAGCTCCTTATACTCGGCTACCGCCTGCAAGTAATCCGCATACTCCTCTCCCGAAGGGTGCTCCGTTCCCAGCGTATAGGCTGGCGAGGTATCCAGCGTAATAGAGTTTAAATCCAGCATGCTATAGGCGTTGCCCGTAAAGGATGGGGTGATCATTCGCATCTCTTTGGGCCACATGCGAAAGGAAGCGCCAATGTCGCTCCTTTCAAGAATACGGAAATGTTCCAGCTTCAGTTCTTGCAGCAGACTGCCCAAACCGATTCCCGCGGCTCCTCCGCCAATAATGATGCAATCGAGTATTTCCAACATCAGCACCTCCCTGTTTTAAAATCGTAATTTTTACTATTAGTAGCGATAACTTTTCTTCTAAACGCCCAGCATAAAATCTGCTTAATCGTAAAAATTACGATATAGGTAGTATAATAATCTCTTCTTTTCCTTGTCAACAGGAAATCTCAAATCCTTTGTCGATCTTTTAAAATAAAACACAACTATGAAAAAGGGGCATATTTTCTGCTTTTTTTTGCATCCTAAGCTATAAATATCAAACTTATTTAGGAGCTGGATATGGACGACAACCAACTGCATACCATTACCAAGCTGCTGTCCGACTGCGCAGACATCGTCTATAAACCGCAATGGATATACGGACGGCACGGGACTTTAATCTATATTTCCTCTATCACAGACAGTCTTGCGATTCAGGAATATATCGTCCCCTCACTGCAAGGAGGAGCGCAACCTGGAGCAACCTGGGCGGATTTCAAAGCCGAACTGTCCGCCGGGACCGCCGTCCCTGTCCCTTATACTCAGGTGTCCACCCCGGAAGAAGCGGTGGAATGTATCGTACTTGGTCAAGCGGTGCTCTGCATTGAAGGCCATCCCGTTTTTTATTGTTTTGAAGTGACTCAATATAAGAAAAGATCGGTTACAGAATCGCAGCACGAGATGGTGATCGTAGGTCCCCAAGAAGCGTTTATCGAGGATATCGATAGCAATTTGTCCCTGCTGCGCCACAAACTGAAACATCCCGCACTCAAGGTAAAAAAAATGATGATTGGAAAATTTACCAAATCCACAACTTGCGTAATTTATATTGAAGGCTTGGCAGACAAGGAAATGGTAGAGGATATCGAACGGAAACTGAAGGCCATTTCTGTAGATGGTGTGTTCGGCGCCAGCTATTTGGCCGAATATCTTCAGGACAATCTCTCCATGTTCCCGCTCTTTCATTACACAGAGCGTCCGGATGCTGTGGCAGCCTCGTTGCTGGAAGGACGGGTTGGCATCATGCTTGAGGGCAATCCTAGCGTACTGGTGGTTCCGATGACAATGTTCTCCTTGCTGCAATCCTCCGAGGACTATTATCAGAACTATTACTCAGCCAGTTGGATCCGTATCGTCCGGTTTCTTTTTGCCATGATCGCCCTGCTGATGCCTTCACTATATATAGCTATTACGACATTTCACCCCCAGATCATTCCGTCGAACCTGTTGATTACCATCGCTTCAGCCCGCGAGAACATTCCGTTCTCCGCATTAATCGAAGGATTCGTGATGGAGCTCACTTTCGAAGCTTTGCGGGAAGCGGGTACCCGCATTCCCAAGCCTATAGGACAGACGGTATCGATCATTGGCGGTATCGTCATTGGGCAAGCAGCGGTACAGGCCGGCATCGTGTCCGCCCCCATGGTTATCGTTGTCTCCATCACGGGAATTGCTTCCTATATTATTCCGCATCTGGAGTTGGGGCTTGCTTTCAGACTGCTGCGCTTCCCGCTAATGATTTTGGGAGGGACTATGGGATTAATCGGGGTAATCATAGGATCCTTTCTTATTTACGCCCACATGGCCTCTTTAAAATCATACAATAAGCCTTACCTGGAACCGCTGGCCCCGCTGGTTCTGTCGGAGTGGAAGGATACCTTTTTTCGCTTTCCGTTCCCTTTGGGAAATATGCGAACTGGCTCATTTGTCAACAGACGTGGGCGAAAGGGGAAAAAACATCCATGAGAATACTGAAATGCTGCACCCTTTTGCTGCTGTTGGTCGGATGTACGGGTTGCTGGTCTAAAATAGAGCTGGATGAATGGGTGTTTGTTTATGGCCTTTTCGTCGATGCCGGCGATGTACCCGGAACCCTCAAAGTCACCATCAGCACGCCGCTGCCCAACCATTTGAACAATGGGCAGATCGCAGGCGGCAATAGTCCAGATGAAAAGTCGTATTCCACCATTACCAAAACGGCGAAAAATATCCCTGAAGCGCTGCAAAAAATCCAGGCGGATATGACTCGAAGACTCAACCTGTCCGAAATCCGCGTTATCCTGATCGGCAAAAAATACGCCATGCAGGGGATCGGGGATTTGCTGGAATGGATCAAACGGGAGTCCTCGGTATCTATGGGTGCTTTTATTCTGGCTACCGATAGTGTGAAAGAAGTATCCAGGTTAACGCCGGTTTACGAGCAAATTCCTACGCAAATTTTGGTCAGTTTTGCTTCCAAACGACATATGGTGGACACCAACGCCAAGGAATGTCTGATTTCCAACGCTTCAGGGTTTGGCTTTCCGCTTACTTTTTTGACTACCAGCCACATTCCCTCCGAAGAGCAGCCAAATCAAAACATGAATTGGACGGGGATTAACGGTGTCATGCTATTTAATCGGGAGAAAATGAAAGGAATTCTGGGCGTTGAAGAAGGCAGGGCTCTTGCCTGGGCATACGGGCGTTTGAAGAATCCGGTATATTCTATCGCTTGGGATCAGGGAAAAAGCCAGGCCAGCGTTTTTTTTACGAAAACCTCCTCCAAATACAAGGTTGAACTGCAAAAAGGCCGTCCTGTCTTTACCATTTATCTCAAAGGCCGAGCCAGTGTCAGCAGGCTGCAGCAAAATAAAATACAGGATTCAACGCAGCTCTCGGAGCTGATCATCGACAACCTTAACGAACGGATCGGCAGCGATCTGGAACGTGCAATGGAGGCTACGCGACAGGCTTCAGCTGACGTGTTGAAGCTGGGCCAGCTGTTGGAGTGGAAATATCCCGCTTACTGGAAAGAAAATAGCAAAAAATGGGAGCAAATATACCATAGGGATGCCATTATCAATGTAGCAACCGATTTTAAGATTAACGATTTTGGAAAACAAGTTCCTGATTCCTGATGGAAAGAAGGCATAAAAATGCGTACGACGCCATGGCAATTGTTCCGTTTTGCCTTTGTTTATTTTAATTCCCAGTCCGCCGTCTTCCTGGTGCCGGCTTTGCTGTCGAATAGCACCTACCAGGCTTGGATTGGAATCATCGGAGGATATTTACTCAGCCTGATGATTTTGTTAAGCATGATTTATATCGGCAGCAGGTATCCGGATCAACCCTGGGTGCAATTCGGAAAATCCTTAATGGGCAAATGGCTGCACGGATTATTTGTGCTCCTCTTGCTGCTCTGGTGCATCTACTACACCTCCTATGACATCGAGAGCTTCGCGCTCTTCTTCGGCTCCAATTACTTGAGGGATACACCTCCCTGGTTTATTCAAGCTGTTATCGTTCCCGTCATCATCTATACCGCTCTACGCGGCTTTCGGATTATGGCCTATATGTCGGACGGCTTGTTCCTGCTCATTATCTCGGCAACGTTTTTGATGTTTTGTTTATTCAGCCAACAGGCGGATTTTCGAATGCTTTCCGCACTGACTCACTACTGGGATACGTCCGGTCAATTCACAAACAGTTTAACCACGCTCTCCTGGTTTGCCGACTGGGTCGTCTTCTTCTTTATCGTTCCGGAAATGAAGCTGGATACCAAAGTTTTCAAAAATTTACTGGCCGTAGCTACCACCATCTGCGTTCTCGTTATCCTCGGCTGGCTGCTTGTAATATTAAATTTCACTCCTGATCTGGGCCGTCAGTTTCAGTATCCGTATCTGGAAATCATCCGCAGTATGGAGCCGGACCGGATTTTATCCAAAGTCGCTCCGTTGCTGATTGGATTATGGACCACGTCGATGTTCCTGCACAGCTCTTTTTTGATCTATACGGCGTCTCGCTGTGCAATGCACTTCACAAAAGGCAAGGGGAATAGCTTTTTCATCGTATTTTGTACCCTGATCGCCATGGTGACGGCATTCTATTACGCCAACCATTTGTCTCTCTACCAACAGCACTATTATTCTTTTGAAGTTGTGATCATTTGGGCGATCGTCGAATGCATCCCGGTTTATTACACGGCCGCCTATCTGATCGGACCTTACCGCAGACGCAAAAAAGCGCCGCCTGAAGCGGAAACCGCTTAATGGCGGCGCTTACCACCAGCTTAGCCCCGCGACGTGACGATGTTGAATTGTATATTTACACTCACTTCCCCCCACTCACCCAGGCTCTTTAAGGCAGTACTTCTTCAGGTGAAATCTGCCTGCTCTATCCACTTATAAATTTCTTTTAACACCTAAATAACAAAAAATTTAGCCCAAACGATTGTTAATTGTAAAAATTACTATTAATATAATGGGAGCGATGCATATTAATTAGTTACTAAAGGAGCTTTTATTTTATGGCACGGCTTCAGACAACCTTTCCGCCAGAACTGCTTACTTTTAAAACGATGTTTATCAGCATTTTTCTGGAAGCTCTTCCGTTTATTCTGCTCGGTGTAATTTTCTCCTCCTTGCTGCAATGGTTCGTCTCGGAGCAGCGGCTGGCGCGAATCATCCCGCGAAATCCCTTGCTCGGCATGCTGTTCGCAAGTCTCGCCGGCATGCTCTTTCCGATTTGCGAATGCGGCATGGTTCCGGTAATACGCCGGCTTATCGCCAAAGGAATGCCGGTTTATATCGCCACGGTCTTTATTTTAAGCGGACCGATTGTGAATCCGGTCGTACTTTTTGCCACCTATACCGCCTTTCGCAATCGCCCGGAGGTGATTTACTCCAGAATGGGGTTAGCCGTGGTTGTCTCTTTCGCTGTCGGACTTATCGTATACCGCTTTGTCCGCTACAATCCGCTGCGCTTGAATCTTGAAGCCTTCTACGATGAAGGTCCCGCAAGCCGCAGCCATGATACCTTGACGGACAAATTCGCTGCATTTTTTACGCACACGCTGAATGAATTTTTTGAAATGAGCAAGTTTCTTGCCATCGGCGCCTTGATAACCGCAATGATACATACATTTATCAATACAGGCCAATTGGCAGCCTACGGTCAAGGCCCGGTGTCATCCCACCTTTTGATGTCCGGCTTTGCTTACCTTCTGTCGATATGCTCCACCTCGGACGCCTTTGTAGCCTCTTCTTTCGTCAACACCTTTTCCGCAGGCTCTCTGATTACCTTTCTGGTGCTGGGGCCGATGCTTGACTTAAAAGGAACACTGATGCTGCTATCAGCGTTTAAAGCGAAATTCGTATTGACATTGGCGGTGGCTATCCTGGCCACGGTGCTCCTTTTCAGCATCGGGCTGGATCAATGGCTGCTTCAGTAGGGCACGAAAGGAGCGTATTATGAAAAACCGGAAATCGATCACTCTATTTCATCATATCGTCAGAACCGTTTTATTACTCGGCCTCTCCGCTTATATCGCCTATTTGGTCGAATCGGACAGCCTGCAATTGTATATTGGCATACGCATCATGCCTTTGGTGAAAATATCGGCCCTGGCCGTTTACGCGCTCGCCGTCATTCAGGGGTTTGTTGCCTATAGAACCTACAAGGGCTCCGTCATCGAATGCGATTGCTGCGGCAATCCGCCGGAACAGCCATGGCCCAAGGCAAGCCTCCTTTACCTTGTGCTTGCCCTCCCGCTACTGCTCGGATTCCTGCTGCCCGATACCGTGCTTGGCGGTTCCTTCGCCAACAAGAAGGGCATGATCTTCGGGGTTGGAGCTTCTCCCCACGCTGCGTCGGGTTATTTGCCGCCAACCGCAGCCGCGGTCGATTCGGGCAACCTTCAGGCCGATCCCTCCGCCACTTCACCAGAAGATCCCTCTGCTTCCGCAGCTACCGGGAATACTGAGGCCGCAACGGTTGGCAAATCAGGTGGAGCGACGGAATCCCTGGATGGCTTGTTCCAAGCGGAGAATGAGTTCGAGCAGGAGCTTGCCGAACTGGCTAAACGCATCTACGTGCTGCCGGTTATCCGTGTCAAACCGGAAATTTATATGGAGATCCTGTCTTCGGTTGTAGTATTCAGGCAGCCATTTATCGGCAAAGAGATTGAAATCGCCGGTTTTGTCTACCGCGAGCCGGATCTCACAGACAACCAACTGGTGGTCGGCAGAATTGCCGTCCAGTGCTGTACGGCGGACGCGACTCCTTACGGGGTAATGGCCGAATACGCCGGCGCCTCGGAGCTTAAAGATGACACCTGGGTCAAGCTGAAAGGCACCATCGGCCAAACGGACTATAACGGAAACACCATTGTCAAAATCGATGTCACGGAAGCTGAACCGATCGAAAGACCGGACAATCCGTACATTTATCCCAACTTTGATTTTTTGGAGACTAGTGTTGAATAAATAAGGATATGCGAGTCAGGAGGAATTTTTCATGCAAACACCCGTGATCATCCTCAGCGGATTTCTGGGCAGTGGTAAAACGACACTGCTGCTTGAGCTGATTAAAACGCTGCACAGCCGGAGTCTCAAGCCGGCAATCTTGATGAACGAGCTGGGCAAAGCCGATGTTGACGGCCAGATCCTGTCCGAAGCTGTACAGGGGCTTCCACTGGAGAAGCTGTTTGACGGCTGTATCTGCTGCAGCAAAAAAAGCGAAATTTCCGGTTCTCTCAGAGGCTTGCTCGCTTTGGCCCCCGACGTGATTCTCGTCGGGCTGACCGGCGTCGCCAATCCGGAGGAAGTCGTCGATGCCATGGCTGAGCCTGAGCTGCTGAACGAGGTCACCCTGCACAAGATCATCACCGTGATCGACGCTGAAAATGTGCTGGAGTACAGCAGTATTTTCTCCTCCGATAAAGAACTTGTCCATACGCTCCGCAGACAGCTGGAGGTTGCGGACTTGATCCTCGTCAATAAGCGGGATCTTGTCACCGACTTGCATCTGTCCAAAGTGGCCCGCTTGATTCAAAAACATAACGAGCAAGCCGTTGTCTACAACACCATGTACGGGAAATTTAATTCCGATGCTGTAATTGCCGAGCTTAAGCCTTTAAACCGTCAAGCTGCAACCTCCGCCCGGTTCAATGTTGTCTCTCACCCGCATCACCCTAGTTCCCATCAACATTCCAGCTCGCCCGGCGGGCAGGGGAACGCTTCTTTTTCCCGCATTCAAAGCGTCTTGATTCCCGTGAGCGGGCAAACTCCGGTTCCTTTGAGGAAGCTGGAAAAATGGCTGAAAGCGAAGGGAAAACATGTGCTGCGCGCCAAAGGCTACGTCCTTCTGGACGGTTCCCGCAGCGCCTCGCTGATCCAGTTCTCCGGCAAGCAGATCCAGCATGAACGAACGGAATACCCAGGTCCTTATTATATAGTCATCATTGGTTACGAATTGGATGAACCCGCCTTACTGGCAGACTGGCAGACCGGTGTGGTCGGCTGATCCATGCATTTGCTGCATGCTGGCCCTCATGGCTTGCTGCCCCTCATTACGGCGCTTGAACGGCCGCATACGCCAAATAGCGCATCCCATAAACTTGCGGGTGCGCTATTTGCATTTTCTCTTTCAAATGCTCCATCCCTCCGCGGTCTGGCGGATAGTCAGAAATCGCTGATAGATCCCCTCCTGCTTGCTTAATTCCTCATGATTGCCGCGTTGCACGATTTGTCCATCCTCCATAACAAGGATCTGGTCCGCGCTTTCGATCGTCGCCAGCCGGTGAGCGATAATGATGATCGTTTTACCGCGAACCAAAGCGCTGATGGCCTGCTGGATCGCTTGCTCATTTTCCGGGTCCACGCTGGCGGTGGCTTCATCCAAAATGACAATCGGCGCGTTTTTCAGCATCGCCCTGGCGATCGAAATCCGCTGCTTCTCACCCCCGGATAGCGTGGCCCCGCCATCGCCAATGACGGTATCATAACCTTGCGGAAGCGCCATGATAAAATCGTGGCAGCAGGCCTGTTTTGCCGCCTCCACCACCTCGTCCATTCCGGCTTCAGGCTTGGCGAAGCGAATATTGTTCGCAATCGTGTCCTGGAACAAATATACCTTTTGGAATACCATGCTGATATTTTCCATAAGGCTGCCGCTTGTGATGTCCCTGATATCCACACCCCCGATCGAGACACTGCCCCGGTTCGCCAGATAAAACTTGGCGATCAGGTTGCAGATCGTCGTTTTGCCGCTGCCCGAAGGGCCAACGATCGCCGTCGTCGTGTTCTCCGGCATGATGAACGAAACATCGCGCAGCACCTCCCGTTGATCATAGGCAAAGCCGACCTCCCGGAAGCAAATATCATATTGCGTCAATCGCATATCCTGGCTGTCCTGATCAATCGATTCCGCATGATGAATCTCCTCCAGCTTATCGAGCGTTGCATCGATTACTTCAAGGACGTGAGCGGCGTTGTTTACCGTTTCAACATGGCCGAAAATGACAAACGAGAAAATCGCCATCATCAGCATCGTTGGCAACTCCATCGCCCCGTTTGCGGCAAGGATGGCTGAAACTGCCACAATGCCTGCGGATGCCCCTTTCAGCGCAAACAAATGGAGGCAATTGTAAGGCACGTAATTCCTCTCAATCCGGATGTTAATGTCCTTGCTCATTTGAAAAGCCCGGCGAATCCCTTCCCGGGACACCCCGTCCTGCTTAAATGCCTTGACTGCCGGCATCCCCCTTATATACTCGATGGCGGCAGCGATCATGTTGTCCTGGGCTTTTTGGTGAACCGGGGCGTTTTTACGGCTTTGTCTCCCCAGCAGCCTCAGGAACAGGGCAGACAGCAGGATTCCTGTCAGTGCGACTCCCGCGACTGGAGGGCTGTAAACCGCCAGGCAGGCCACCATCGTCAGTGCGCTGATATAACCGTTCACCACCACATCGATCATCTTCATCCCCAGCAGCTCGATAAACGACAGATCCGTAGTCGCTGCTGCAGCGATTTCCCCCGTATTTTTGCGGCTGAAGAAGCCCAGCGGAACCTGCTTCAAAATGCCGCCGATCCGGGTTCTTTCGTCCGCCGCCGCCTCACATCCGATGCTTTCCTGGGTGGAAGCCCGCAAATAAGCAAACCAGAAGCGGCCCGCCACCGCCAAGGCCATCAATCCCGCCATGTAAAATACCCAATCTAACGTTAATCCGCGAACCCCGTTCTTATCCTCGATAATCAGGTTTAGCCCGTAGGCGGCAAGCATAATAGGCATCGCTGTGAACAAGGTATGAAAGAACGAATACACAAAGCCGCGGTAAAGCCGTTTTCTTCTTGGGCCGATCCATTGCATTATACGTCCGATGGATTTAAACATGAGTCCCCACACTCCCCGTTGCACGATTTGCCGCCCAGCGTCTGGCTCCCGTATGTGCCTCCCACATATTCCTGTATAGCGGGCAGCTCCGAAGCAGCTCATCATGTGTCCCGGTCTGCACCATCTGGCCCTTTTCCATTACGATAATTTGATCGGCATGCCTGATGGTAGACAGCCGGTGTGCGATCACAAGCAGCGTCTTGCCCCGGGTCAAGGCGGCGATCGAGCGCTGCAGCTTATCTTCGTTTTCCGGGTCTGTAAACGCGGTGGCCTCATCCAAAATAACCACCGGCGCATTTTTCAGGATCGCTCTGGCGATGGCGATTCTCTGCTTTTCTCCCCCCGACAGCTTTCCTCCCGCCTCCCCGGCGTTGGTATCGTAACCGCGCTCGAGCTTGTGAATAAACTCGTCGCAGCAGGCTGCTTGTGCCGCCTTGACCACCTCTTCATCCGAGGCTTCGGGATTGCCTAGCCTGATGTTTTCCTTCAGAGAACAGTTGAAGAGAAAATTATCCTGGGCAACGAAGCTTACAACATCGGCCAGCTGGGCCAGCGGGAGCTGCTTGATATTAACTCCTCCCAGCCTGATCTCCCCGCTGCCCGGCTCCCAAAAACGCGCGATCAAACGGGCAATCGTCGATTTGCCGCTGCCCGAAGGACCAACCAACGCGGTGAAGCTGCCCTCTTCCAGTTTAAGGCTGATATCCGCGAGCGCTTTGGCAGTTTGCTGATTCGCTTGTCCATCCCCGGTTTCGTAGGAGAAGGAGACGTGATCCAGCTCGATATCGTAATGCTTCAGCTTGGTATGCTCCCCCGCGTTGTCCAGGATCTCCAGATTCAAATACTCGTCGGCGGCTTTGACCGCATATTCGATCGACTTGGCATCATTGACGAATACCGTGAAGCTGGTTAGGGGGCCCACGATGCCCAAGGACAAAATCAGACACATGGTCAGCTCCGCCGGGCTTAATGACCCGTTCATATATAGATACATGCCGACCGGCATCGTGCCGAGCAGCGTCGACGGCAAGATAGAACCTCCGAAATTCATAAGCTTCCAGGTGCTTTTAAACCAATTTAACGTATAATCCTTGAACGACGTGACCGCTCTTTCATATTTTTCATAAGACGCAGCCGAGCGGTTAAACGCCTTAATGACTTCAATGCCTTCGATATATTCCACGATGACACCGTTCACCCGGTTGCTGGATTCCATATAATCGGCGTACTGTTTGTTAAACGTCCGCATGACAAAAGCATAAGCTACAGCGGCGATTGGTACAGTCAACAGGGCTGCAAGCGCCATCCGCCAATCAATCAGCAGCAAATAGACGAACACGCCCGCAGGCAGCAGCAGGTTGGAAATCCCCTCCGGGATTACATGGGCCAGCGGAAGTTCAATGGTTTCCACACGGTCAACGATGACGCTCTTCAGTTTGCCTACACTCTGATTCAGCACAGCACCTAGCGGCGCGCTCACCAGCTTATCAGCGATTTTGAGCCGGATCTGCTCGATGATGCTGTATGCCGAATAATGGGCCAGAATGGTGGATATCGCGTAAAAGATCAACTGGGCCGCATATCCCGCCAGACAGACAGCGACCCAAAGCCCGATCCCGGATACCGTCTCTTCACCTTGAAAAAATAACACAATAATTCGATATACGCCCACATAAGGGATAATACCTCCGGCGACACTGAGGATCGCGCATATGATGGACATCGCCATTTGCCACCGGCAACTGGCGGTAAATGAAATGACAGTTCCCAGCCAATGTTTCTCTCTCACGATGCCTGTTCCTCCCTCAACCTATTTTTGTCTCCTCCCGAAAAAAAGGGATGATTGGCAGTCGCCAACCATCCCCATCTTATAAATTTGTCCGTGCCTCATCCACTCCATCCGGCAGCGCTTCACTCCATTCGGACATAAAATTCCGATATGCTTGCGGCGGCGCGCCGATTACCGCCTTAAAGGCGGCTGCAAATTTGCTGGCATTGTCGTAGCCCACCTTGGCCGCGATCGTGGCTACACTGTCACCGCTTTGGCGCAGCAGCTCTGCCGCCGCTTGCATGCGATAAGCGCGCATGTAGGCATGTAGAGGAGAACCGTAAACCCCTTTAAAGCATTCTTTCAGAGCCGTCGGTGAGATCATGAATCGCAAGGACAATTCGTCCACTGTAAAACGCCGCTCGAGATTTTCCGCTAAAAATTTCATGATCGCTTTTACCGTCTCCACCCGTTTTCCGGGAAAATAAGGACGCTCGTTCCCATCGGCCGGAACATCAACCGTGCTCAGGAACAGCAGCAGCTCCAGCGCCTTGACCTTGAAATAATCTTGTTTGAGTCTTCCTGGCACGTTATAAAGCTGAGAGAAAATAGGCTGAATAGCCTCATCCGCACGCCTGATGAAGGTTCTCCCGCCATGGCAAAAGCTTTCGCGCAGTCCCGGTAAATCGATGGATAATCCCCCAAGTGAAGAAGAGAGCGTCCGGCACGCTTCTTCCATATATACAGCCAAGGTTATGCCCTGATAGTAACCGAGCGGAAAGCCAAACGTACCGGTGTGCTTCTCCCTCGTACCAACCTGCAAATCCCTCTCCCCTAAGTACAGGCAAGCGCCGTGCCGGAAATTCCATTCGATCCTTCCTTGCCGGCAATAATCGATTCCCAGCATGTCCATTTCTGTGCGAAATTCGGAAACACAGCTTTGCATGCGAAAATCGTTAAATACCAAATCGATTCCGGGGAGCACTTGGTAACAGGTCATCGTCCCCCGGCCCGTCTCATTCTCCATCATGTATACGGTGCAGCTCCCGTCGCCTGAAATCGCCGCCACATTGCTCCCGTGATCTATTTTTCCGCTAAGCATCTCTAACCCACCCGCAGTGTTTGCATAAGTGAGATCACTTCGGAATAATGACTTTTCGAGACCGGATGTTCGGTTCCCAGCCGTCCCTCGCTGAAGAACAACAGACGCTGGCAGGCGCTATACACCAATTCATAATCATGGGTAATGATCAATACCGCCACTCCGGAGGCGGCGATCTCGCGAATCAGCTTCACCACACGGCGCATATTCTCCCCATCCAGTCCGGAGGTTGGTTCATCCAGGATCAGGATGTCCGGTTGATGCATTAAGCCGACGGCAAAAGTGACGCGCTGCTTCTGCCCGCCTGACAAGGCAGCCGGATGGCGGTCGCGATAGGTCCACAAATCAAGTTGCTTGAGCAGACGCTCGGCCCGTTCCTCCGCTTGAGCCTCCTTCTCGTGTCCAAGCATCAGCTCGTTCCAGACGCTATCCGAGAACAACTGGTAGTCGCTATCCTGCATCACGAACCACAGTCTGCCAAGCCGTTGTCTGGCCGAGGCTCTGCTTCCCCCGAGCCGGATCCCCCCGGATCGTTCCCGCAGCAAGCCGCACAGGGTTTTGGCCAAAGTGGTCTTGCCTGCCCCATTGGGGCCGGTAACGGCGATCACCTCGCCCTCGCTTAAGGAAAAGCTGACGTCCCCCAGAACAGCCTGCTTGAACCTTCCCGGCGAAATGGACACGTCCTGCAACGCCATCCGTTCCTGCCCCGGCCCCCCCTTCCACTCAATCTCGGAAAAGGGACGGTTGACAACCGGCGATCTTAGCCCATACTCCACCAGCTGTTCATCGGACAAGGCGAGCAGTTCATCCGGCGTCCATTCGGCGGCAATTTCTCCGTTTTGCATATAGACGATCCGATCCGCAACCGGCAGCAAATAATACAGTCGATGTTCGGCAATGAGCAGCGATTTCCCGTCCGCCTTTAAACCGGCGATAATCTCGGACAATTGCTGCGTCGCCGCCATATCCAGGTTGGCCGAAGGCTCGTCCATAACCAGGACGGGCGGATCGGACAACCGCGCGGAGGCCACGGCAACCTTTTGCTTTTCGCCGCTGGAGAGCTTGTGCACCTCGTTTTGAAGCAAATGCGTCAGGCCGCTTTCTTCCGCCAATTGTTCCACACACCGGCGCAGAACCTCCGGGTCCATCCCGTAATTTTCCCCGCAAAAGGCAATTTCGTCCCGGACGATCGATGTGAAGAACTGGCTGCGGGAATCCTGAAACACACTCCCGACCATTCTCCCGAACTCCCACGGCTCCATCTGCCCGATGTCTTTTTGCCCGAGCCGGATCTTCCCGGTCAGCTGTCCTTCATGAAAGTAAGGAATCAAGCCATTCACCAGCCGGGTTAGGGTTGTTTTACCGCTGCCGGAAGGCCCTGTTATAACCACGCATTCCCCCTCGTAAAGTGTCAAGCAAATCTGTTTGAGCTGTTCCGAGGACTCATTATATTGAAAAGACACGTTTTCGATTTCAACAATTGCATTCTTCTGCGCCATATAGCTCCCTCCTTAACGGCATATAGCAAACAGCCAGGCGATATATATAATCGGCAAAACAGCATCCTGCAGGCGGAAAGCAATCGGGTAAATACTCGTTTTTCGTCCCGGATCATCGATGCCCTTAGTGGTTGCCGATGCGGCCAATTCATCGGAAATTTTCAAGCTTCTCATTAAAAGCGGCACGATCGTATATTCAAAGGTACTAAAGGGCCGCAGCCAATTTTTCGGAGAAGCGATGGAAACCCCTCTCAGCTTCGCCGCCACCTGGATCGCCTCATATTCCAGCCTCATCACCGGCGGAAAGCGAAAGCTGACAGCCAGCGTGACCAGAACGCCCATCGGCAGCCGAAGTGTGCGCAGCGCGGCGATCAGCTTGCCGGAAGGAACTTTGCTTAAAGACAGAGCGGACATGAGCACAGGCATAAACCGCAGTCCCAAAAAAGTCAGAATGTTTAAATAATTCAATACTTCCAGAGACGAGCCGGCAATCCAGCCCTGCAGAAGATACAGAAGCAAGGCGAGAACCAGATATTGCACCGTGGTTTTGTATATCCCTTGGGCGAACAAATACAACGCCATAAACAGCATAATCCAGGGCAGCGCGCTTAAATCCGCCAGGAATACCGCCACGCTGGTAATCAGGGTCACCAGCATTTGCGTACGGGGATCCACTTCCATCATCGCTTTCATCATTTAACCCGCCATCCGTCGGTATTTTGTTGCAAATGCCACAAATTGGCGTATAGGCCCTGTTTCTCCAGCAATTCCGCATGGGTTCCTTCTTCGGCGAGCTGTCCCTGATCAAGCACCAGAATTTTGTCGGCATGCTGGATCGTCTTCAAGCGATGGGCGATCAGAATGACCGTTTTGTTGGCGACCAGCTCGTTAATTGCCTGCTGCACCGCCGATTCATTTTCCGGATCCAGCGACGCCGTCGCTTCATCCAACAGCACGATCGAAGCGTCCTTCAGAAGTGCTCGAGCGATGGAGATCCGCTGTTTTTCGCCCCCCGACAGCGTCGATCCCCCTTCCCCTACCGGTGTGTCGTAGCCCTGCGGCAGTCTGGATATAAATTCATGGCAGCAGGCGCGTTTGGCCGCTTCTTCGATCTCGTCCTGCGTAGCGTCCCTGTTGCCGATTCGAATGTTGTTGCCGATCGTATCCTGGAACAAATACACGTCCTGGAACACCATGGATATATCCCCCAGCAGGCTCTCCGGATTTATTTCTTTGATTTCCCGGCCACCGATACGGATCGAGCCGGAATCAATGTCCCAGAAGCGGGCCAGCAGACGCGTCACCGTACTCTTGCCGCTTCCTGACGGTCCCACCAGTGCGGTGATCGTATTCGGCTCGATGTGGAAGGACAAGTCTTTCAAGACCGGCTGGTCGGAATCGTACCCGAAGGAGACCCGGTCAAATTCAATCGGCGCATGCGCTCTGACGTTTTCCGTTCCCGGCAGCGGCTTCTCCATGCGAACATCCATGATGCGCTGCGCGCTGTAAGCCGAATAACGCATTTCTCCATAATTCATCAGCACGACGGTTAACGGCTCGAATACTTTGGTTCCCACTAAAAGGAACAGCAGAAATACGGGAAGCGACATGGTACCGCCGATCAGCAAATAGCTGCCGACGAATATCATCAAAGTCATGCCGGACCGCGTCAGCAGCATCGCCCCCATTATCATGGGTCCCATAACCCCTTCCAATGAAATCGAAGCCCGCTTTAATTGATCAAAAGAAAGGCGCAAGCGCTCGAACCGCTTTCCTCCGATGTTATGGGCCTTGATCTCGCGGATGCCGGCCAGATATTCCTGCAACCGGCTCGCCGCTTCATTTTTGGCCTTGACATGGCTTTCGCTCAAGCGGGCCTGCACGGAATCGGTAAGCCAGAGCAACAGGACTCCAAAGGGAATGGCGATAAACATGGCCAATGCCATGCGCCAATCGAGAAACACCAGCCCGAATAACGCAAGCACCGGCAACATGATCCCACTGATCAACTGCGGAACATTGTGCGATATCGTATGTTCGACCTGACCATAGTCGCCAAGCAGCAGGTTCGTAATATCGCCCGGGTCCCTTTTTCCAAAAAAGCCAAGCGATAAATGACGAATATGCTCAGCCAGTTTCAATCGCCCGGATGCCGCCAGACTGTAAGCCACTTTGTAGGTTTTGTCGTATAACGAGGCATACGCCGCGTACTCCACAACCAGCCAGATAAGCAAAACGGCGCAAACCGTCCACAGCCGCCCGATATTTAAACCCGCCTCCGGTTCGGCAAAGGAGCGATAGATCGTATTAAAAATATCGACCAGCAGTGCTGCCGGAATGATCTTGGCGATCCCGTCCAGCAAGGCCGCGATCGTGGAAGGCCCCAGGCTTCGGATGCTTCCGCCGGAAATGTTATAAAAATATTTATACATGGCCGCTCCCTCCTTCGGCCCCAATCCAGGCGGCTTCCCGGGACCCGGCTCCCAGTCTCCAGGATGCGGCATGGATATGGGCCTGCCACATCTGTTCGTACAGACCGCCTTCTCTCCGCAGCTCCTCATGAGTGCCGCGTTCTACAATTTCTCCGCGATTCACGACCAGAATTTGCTCGGCCCCGCGAATGGTGGACAATCTGTGGGCGATAATCAAAACTGTTTTTCCTTTCACCAGTTCAATCAAACCTTGCTGAATTTTATGTTCATTCTCGGCGTCCGCATATGCCGTAGCTTCGTCCAAAACCAGAATCGGCGCGTTTTTAAGCAGCGCCCGGGCGATGGCGATCCGCTGCGCTTCGCCGCCGGACAAATAAGTTCCGCCTTCTCCGATTTTCGTATCGTAGCCTTCCGGCAGCTGTTCGATAAAATCATGGCAACAAGCGGTCCTGGCCGCTCGGATCACCTCGTCTCGGGTAGCCTTCGCATTACCCATCCGAATATTTTCTTCAATCGTGTCATAGAAGAGATGGACGTCTTGAAATACAAATGAAACGGTGTCCATCAGCTTTTCCGTCCCTATTTCGCGAATCGGCACACCGCCGATCGTAATTACGCCCTCCTGTATGTCCCAGAAGCGCAGCAGCAGGTTAGCGATGGTCGACTTTCCCCCGCCGGAAGGGCCGACGAGCGCTGTCATCTCGCCCGCTTTTGCCGTAAAATTGATATTTTTCAAAACCGGCTTATAGTCCTTGCTTTCTTTAGACTCATAAGCAAAAGACACCGATTGAAAAGCGATGTCATAAGATTCCGGCGTCCGTGGCACCACCGGCTCCTGGGTCACAGGCTCGGCCAGCACACTTTCGATCCGCTTGTTCCCTTCCACGATTTCTCGCAATCCGCCCCCCAAATATAGCAGCTTCAACAAAGGCGCCGACAAACTTGGCGAAACGATCAGGAACAAAATAAAGGTAATAGCAAACGCCTGGTTCCCCGAATTACCGTTAAAGAGCAAAATGCCCATCGGAACAACAAAAGTAAATAAAGAGCTTATGATAACAAAGAAGAGACTATAGGATGTTTTGCATAGATCCGTGATTTTTAAGGAAATATCCCGGTAACGATCCACGGCTTGCTTAAAAGTCAGGAAAGAATCGGCGGTAATGCCGAATACCTTCACGGCGGGCATGCCCCTGACGTATTCCACGCCGGTGGCGTTCATTTCTTCAACCGCAAACTGAAATTGGCGATAAGCCTTTTGCCCGCCTTCACTGGCAAACATGCGTGCCTGCAGCCAGAAGCCGATGCCAATCGGCAGCAGCAATATGAGCGCTAACCGCCAGTCGAGCCAAAATAAATAACCGATTAGCAAAATCGGTATTACAATTGCACTAACCAGATCGGGAAGTTGATGGGCAATAAACTTCTCGATTTTTTCAACGCTGACTTCAATGATTTTTTTCAATTCACCGATCGCTGTTTTCGTATGATAGCCCATCGGCACTATGGCGACATGTTCGGTCAACCGAAGCCTTAGTTGATAAAGAATGTTGAAGGCCGCAATATGAGAGCACATTCCGCCAATGTATAATGCGATCAGTGCGGCAACCAAAGCTATAAATGCGATAATCCCCCAGCGTAAAATCAAATCTTT
This sequence comes from Paenibacillus sp. 79R4, assembly GCF_013393165.1. Classification (NCBI taxonomy): domain Bacteria; kingdom Bacillati; phylum Bacillota; class Bacilli; order Caryophanales; family Paenibacillaceae; genus Paenibacillus; species Paenibacillus sp. 79R4. The sequence continues at coordinate 193,714 of NZ_QJOT01000010.1, forward strand.
GTTGATATCCGCAGGTGTTTGCGCATGCCGCAGCAATTCTTCAATAATTTTGTAAACCGCTGCAAATGGGGCGATTTGAAGCAAGCTGGACAGAATGGAGAACAGGCTGGCTGTGATAAGCAGCGCTTTTTTCTCGCCAACGATCTTGATTAGCCCGGACATCTCGGATTTCGCTTCCATATTCATCCCTCGCCTTCGTATCGGTCTATTTAATCAATCCGGACTTCATAAAGTGTTTGCGCAGCAACTTGGCAGCAAGCAGGCTGCCAAGCAAGGTCAGGATGAACGAAAAAGCCGAGCTCCCGATGATCCAGACCGGAGAATACGCAAAATAGGCCATGCGTTCCCGCATTTCCGGGTCATACATCGCCTCAAGATAATCGCTGCCATACACGTATATCGTCACATAGGCGCCCAGGCCAAACAAAGCGCCATATGCGGCATAGGCCAAAGCCTGGCGTGAAATTCGGCGATATTGTCCTCCGTCTCCCTTGAACAGCACCGCTTCGCCAATCAGGCCCGCCAATATAAAGAAAGCAAGCATCAACGGAACTCCCATGATCGTATATATTAGTCCTGTGACAACCGCCATGAGCAGCAGAGTCCCTCTTTTGCCGATCTTCATCGCCATAACCAGATATACCGTAGCCGAGAAAAACAGACAGACGCCGGATATCAACGGCATGGCAAAGGCCATGACGGGCGTCAATGCAATCCCCACAATAGCATTAACAATATAAATCAGGATGCTGAATATACCGATGAGTATGTAATCTTTAGTTCGAAGCTTTTGTCTCATTCAAATTCTCCTCTCTTTATCTAATTGATAATAATAATCATTATCAATTAGATTTTCTGTTTTTTCAAGCTTTTTTATAGGTTTGTCATTTAATCTCCTAAGTTTTGGGCTTACGAGAATCAAAGATATCAAAAGGGCGGCAGAAGCGGGAAAAGATATCGTCCTCCTCATTTCGGGAAGGCGCATCCGCTCCTGTGCTTCTGTCGCCCGTATGGTAAAATGTTCGGTTACCAGCTGGACTTTTTCACACCGGGAATTTGTCCCCTATGGGCCATTTCACGAAATACGATCCGGGACACCTTGAATTTGCTAATATATCCTCTTGGCCGTCCTGTCACAGCACAGCGGTTATGCAGACGTGTGGGCGATGAATCGCGGGGCAGCTTTTGCAAAGCCGCATAATCGCCTTTTCCTTTTAACTCTCTGCGCTTTTCCGCATACTTTTGAACCAATGCTTGCCGCTTCTGCTCTTTAACGACCTTTGATTTCTTAGCCATTTTTACTCCCTCCTTTACTTGCTGTACACGAGTTGCACAGACCAAAAATTTCAAATTTATGCGAGATAACGCGGAACGATTCCGGTAGAACGATGCCGCTGTCCAGCGGACAAAAATCGATCGGAAAGGTTCGCTGGCATTTCATGCAGATAAAATGGTGGTGATGATGGTCCGGGCCGCATCTCAACTTGAAACGGACCCCCTCCGGAAAATCGAATTGCTCCAGCAGATTGATTTCCGTCAGCAATCGGAGATTACGGTACACCGTGTCGTAACTAACTCCCGGAAGCCGCTCCGATATATAAGCGTGAACCTGACGCGGCAACACGAATCCGGTGGAGACGGAGAACAGCTCCGCGATCCATCTGCGCTGCGAGGTAATACGCAAACCGTTGGACTCCATAGCTTGAATCATAGGATTCGACTTGTTCTCCATTCTTCCATCTCCCGTTTTCATATCCCCTTCACCAGATTCTTATAGACTATTCGTTCAACGCTGTCTTTAGCGAATCGAGATTCTGACGCATGACTGCAATATAGTCGAGACCGCCGTCTATCTCTTCCTGCGTTAACCCTTCAATTGGATTGAGCACCGCCGATTTGGCTCCGATTTCCGATGCGATCGTGTCGGCTACCTTGGAGGAAACCAGGGTTTCAAAGAAAATGGTCTTCACATGATGCTCCTTGGCAAACTCAACGATTTTGGCCATCTGGGAAGCTGACGGCTCCTGCTCAGGCGAGAGCCCGGCGATCGGCACTTGAGTCAACTCATATTGTCGGGCCAGGTAACCGAAAGCGGCATGCTGGGTAATGAAATCCTTGCGCTTGCTGTCCTTCAACGCCTCGGTAAATTCCTTGTCGAGCGCCTCCAGCTTGGCTACATAAGCATCGGCATTCGCTTTAAACTGTTCAGCATATTGCGGCGCTGCTTCGGACAGGCCTTTTTCAATGTTGCGAACCTCTTGAATCGCCAGTGCCGGCGACAGCCATACATGCGGGTCTAACCCCCCGTGATCATGGGCATGCCCATGCCCATCTTCTTCATGTCCATGCTCACTCTCGTGTTCGCCGTTCTCATCGGCGTGCTCACCATCTTCATGAGCATGTTCGCCCTCTTCATGCGCCTCTTCACCATGTTCATGCGCCTCTTCACCATGTTCATGCGCCTCTTCACCATGTTCATGCGCCTCTTCGCCATGTTCATGCGCCTCTTCGCCATGTTCATGTTCATGCTCTTCCGAGCCTTCCATCAATTCAATCCCCTGGCTGGCCTCAATCGCTTTGAGCCCGCTGCCCGTCGCGCTGTCCAGCACCTGCTCTACCCAACCTTCCATACCCGCGCCGTTATACACAAGCACGTCGGCCTTAGAGATAGCGGCCATATCCTGCGCGGTAGGTTCCCAATCATGCGGTTCCATCCCGGCGGGAACCAGATTCTCCACATGGGCCAGTTCCCCCGCTACATGACGCGTAAATTCATACATCGGATAAAAGCTCGTCTTGATTTCCAACGTTTCCGCTGCAGGTTTATCCGCGGCCGCTTCGGGAGCAGCGGACGAGCCGTTGTTGCTCGCTGCGTTGCCCGCAGTACCTGCGTTTGAGCCGCAACCGGCTGCAACCAGCATCATTGACAAAGATAAAACAGTTAGACTACGATTCCAAAATTTCATGTTTCAGTAACTCCTTCTTTGGATATTGTTTTTTGGTACTGCGCCGACCATAGACTCGCAGCAGCTTTTGCAGCAGCAGTGTGATCAGCAGAAATGTGAGCAGGATTAATGCAATCGTCCCGCCCGGTGGCGTATCGATATAATAAGACATACTAAGGCCGGAAAATACGCCCGCCAGACCGGTGCCAATCGCGATCAGAATCGCTGCCGTGAAACCGGAAGCAACGCGCAAGGCCAGCGAGGCAGGCAAAACGATCAGCGCGGAGACCAGAAGCACGCCTACAACCGGCATGGCAGCAGCAACGATCATCCCGGTCAATACCGCAAAGGACAATGACAGCAGCCTGACCCGAACTCCGGAGATTGCCGCGGTATCCTCGTCAAAGGTCAGATTGTAGAGAGGACGCCGCAGGATTATAAAGTAGAGAAAACCGATTAACGCCACGGCAGCAATCAACAGCAGCTGGGTGTTGCTTACTGCGACAATGGAACCAAACAGATAAGAGCTGAAGCTCTTGCTCCAATTCTGCTTCAGACTCATCAGCACCACAGCCAGCGCCAGCCCCGAAGTCATAATGATTGCCACCGGCAGCTCGCTGTATGTACGATAAGAACGACGAAGCTGCTCGATCACGATGCCTGCGGCTACAGCCAGGGCGAAGCCGCTGAGGGAGGGATTCAGCTGCATGACCGAGCCGAGAGCTACCCCGGCTAGAGATACATGCGAAAGGGTGTCCGCCATTAATGCCTGGCGGCGAAGCATTAAGTAGACGCCGAGCAGCGGAGCGATAACGCCGATTAACCCCCCTGCCCAAAAGGCGCGCTGCATAAATTCGTAGCCGAGCATGTCCATCCCTCCTCCTTCCGCTCCAATTGAATCAACATATCGAGATACGGCGCCGCTTCCTCAAGCCCATGGGTAACCATAATAACCGTATGGCCTTGCTGCGTTACGCCAGCTCTTAAAAACTCGTAAAGCTCTATCCGGCTTGCCGCATCCATTCCCGTCGTAGGCTCATCCAAGACGAGCACTTGCGGCTCCTGGGCCAGCGCCCGGGCGATGCAGACGCGCTGCTTCTGCCCCCCCGACAATTCTCCGACTTTCCGATCGCGGAATTCCCACATGCCAACCTGTTTCAGACTTCGTTCAACAATCTGCCGCTGCTCGTTCTTGAAACGACCGAATAATCCCAAGCGAGAGTAACAACCGGAACGGACCAGCTCGCTAACCTTGCTGGGAAAGCCGGCGTTGAAGGAAGACACATGCTGCGGTACATACGCCACGGCCATCTTCGAGCCGTCCTCCATGAAGCGATTAATTCGGACCGAACCGCTCCATGGCTTGATCAGGCCCAGCATCAGCTTCAGCAAAGTAGACTTCGCTGCGCCGTTAGTCCCCGCAACACCGACAAATTGCCCGGCATGGATGTCCAATGACAAGTTTTCGATGACCGGTTCATTCCCGTATCCAAACACCACCTCGCGCATGGATGATAAAATCACATTCATCTCTTCCTTTAATCGTAATTTTTACGTTTTATAAAGAGCATAATATCGTAATAATTACGATTTGTAAACCCTATTTATTGAGTAAATCTCATGCTTCACTCAGCCACGGCAGGGGATTATTAAATTTATTCCAGTCTTGCTGCATTTCTTCGTTGCTCAGCAGACAGCGGGCCAGCCTTTTCTCGATGTCCCTCTGATCCATGTCGATACCGATGAAGACTAATTCGGTCATGCGGTCGCCCCATGTAGGATCCCAGCGCTTCCGTGCCTCAGGCTCGCTCTCCAGAACTTCACGCTGCTGCTCCTCCGGCAATGAAGCAAGCCAGTATCCGGCAGGGCCAAACTGTATGGAAGGTCCCGCCTGACTTAACGAGGCAGCCAGATCGCCGCGCGCCGCGATCCATACCAACCCCTTGGCCCGCACCACCTCCTCAGGCCAATTGCTGAAGAAATAGCTGAGGCGCTGCGGATGGAATGGAATCCTGCTGCGGTACACAAACGATCCGATCCCGTATTCCTCGGTTTCCGGGGTATGCTCCTTCTTAGTAAGCTCCGAAATCCAGCCCGAGGACATGCTTGTCTTTTCAAAATCAAACAAACCGGTATTTAAAATCTCCTTGGGGTTGACAACTCCATTTACAGTACGAATGATTTTGGCCGATGGCTGAAGCTTTCGTAACACCGCCTCCAGCTTGACCAGATCCTTCTCTTCTACCAAATCACATTTGTTCAACAGCAGCACATCACAGGTCTCGATCTGATCGATCAGAAGATCCACAATATCCCTATAGTCAGCCTCTGTAGCAGCCTGGTCCCGATCGAGCAGGCTCTCTCCTGACGCAAAGTCATGCCAGAAACGGTTGGCATCCACCACAGTTACCATCGTATCCAGGCGGGACAGGGAGGTTAAATCGATATCCAGATCCGGATTAGCATAAGTAAAGGTCTGTGCTACCGGGATGGGTTCACTGATTCCGGAGGATTCGATCAGAATATAATCGAAGCGCCCTTCAGCAGCCAGCTTCTGCACTTCGCGCAGCAGATCGTCGCGCAATGTACAGCAAATGCAGCCGTTGGACATCTCTACAAGCTTCTCCTCTGTTCTCGACAATACGTTCCCTGATTTCACCAGATTGGCATCCACGTTGACTTCGCTCATGTCATTGACAATTACTGCCACCTTTAATCCGTCCCTATTGTGCAGAACATGGTTCAGCAGCGTTGTCTTCCCGGCTCCCAGATAACCGCTGAGCACTGTTACCGGGATCTTCTTCCTTGCTTCTTGTTCCGTATACATATATAACCTCCTTCAGCAGATTAACGTGTCTCTCTATGCAGCGTGTATTTTCTCAGGCGAGGACAGTACTTGCGCAGTTCCATGCGCTCAGGATGTGTTTTCTTATTCTTCGTAGTCGTGTAATTGCGGTCTCCCGTCTCGGTACATGCCAAAGTAACAACCACTCTCATTCCCAACAACTCCTTAATCGTAATATTTACGATTAGTTATTTTACAGGCTCTTTCTTCACTTGTCAATCGGTCTATTTATTTCATCGGCGCAAACAAAAAACAGGGGATTCCTCACTATAATCAGTGAGAAACACCCTGTTTATATACAAATCAACTTAGAAATTGAAATCTTCGTCCGTGAGCGGCTCAACATTCAGCGCACGCACGTAGCCATTGCCTTTTTTGGAGAAAAAGTCATGCTGCTTCGTATCGGTCCGGATCCCGTTCAGTACAATCGGATTGATCTCCTCGTCCTCGAACGGCGGCTCGAGACCCAGATTCATGAACGCCTTGTTGGCATTGTAGCGCAAGAACGTCTTCACCTCGTCCACTAGGCCGATCTTCGTATATATCAGTTCCGTATACTGTTCTTCATTCGCATGCAGATCCTTCAGCAGCCCCTGCAGCGTATCAGATACATCCCTCTGTTCTTGTTCATCGAGCCCCGCAAAAACTTCCTGCGCCAGTACGCCAACATAGACGCCATGGATGCTCTCGTCGCGCAAAATCAAGTCGATGATCTCGCCGCTGCAAGTCATCTTGCCCTGGCCCGCCAGATAGAGCGGATAGAAAAACCCGCTATAGAACAAATAGCTCTCCAGAAGAACAGAGGACGCCATAGCCAAGTACAGCTCGCGCGGAGAATGGATGCTCGTATAGTATTCGCGGATGGTCGCCGCCTTCTTTTGCAGCATCGGGTTCTGCTCTACCCAGCGAAAAATTTCATCGATCTCTTCATTCGAAGCCAGCGTAGTGAAAATGCTGCTGTAGGACTTGGCGTGGATCTGCTCCATCATGCCCATAAAGCCAAGCACCGCTTTGCGCTGCAGCCCCTCTACATGCTCCATAATCTGCGGCATGCCAACGCCGCCCTGCACTGTGTCGAGCAGCGTCAGCCCGCCAAGCACCTTCATATAGGCATCTTTCTCATCTTCGTTCAACGTCATCCACGACATTTTGTCATCGGACAACGGGATTTCATCATCGGTCCAGAATTGCATAATATTCTGATTCCAGAACATCATCGTAAAGTCATCATCCGGACGGTTCCAGTTAACTGCTTGTAATGCGCACATCGCTGTTTCTCATCCTTTCTTCTTCTCTGTTACACTGAGCAGGTAAGGCATTCTTCCACAGACAGCTTCTTCGTCCGCGTATAATACAACGATTTCAGCCCTTTATGTGCGGCGTACAAATAATAGCGCGCCAGCTGCCGGGTCGTCACATTGCTGTTCACATGCAGAACCGTCGAGATACCTTGGTCAATATGCGGTGCAATTTCTGCGATCAGATCGATCACCTTGAACTGATCCATTTGATAAGCCGATTTATAGAAGAACATATTTTCCGCGCTCAGGTACGGCATCGGGTAATAAGTCGTTGAATTGGCATAAGTACGGGTCTCGATTTGCTCCACGACAGGCATCACACTGGATGTCGCATTCTGAATATAGGAAATACTTGCGGTTGGCGCGATGGCTAACCTGTAGGCGTGATACAACCCGTTCATCATCACTGATTGCTGCAGCTCAGCCCAATCCTCCGGAGAAGGAATATACATGCCTTCGAATAGTCCAGCCACCTTATCCGTGCGTGGACGGTAATCCGTATCCACATAACGGCTGAAATATTCGCCTGTCGCATATTCGGACTGCTCGAAGCCGGCGAAAACCTCGCCCGTCTGAACAGCAATTTCCATACTTTTTTCCAGAGAATAATAATTCATCATCGCGAAGAACGTACGGGCAAAGTCCCTCGCCTCTTCGCTCTCATATGCGATCTTGTTCTTGGCCAGGAAGCCGTGCAGATTCATGACCCCAAGGCCGACGGAATGCATCTCCCGGTTCGCCTTGGCAACGCCTGGAGCGTTCGCAATGCTCGTCATGTCACTTACAGCTGTCAATGCGACCATGCCTTCATGTACGGATTCACGGACCTTCTTCCGCTCCATCACGTTCACGATGTTCAGCGAGGCCAGATTACAGCTGATATCGCGGCGAATCATATCCTCGTGACCGTAATCCTTAATCTCCGATGTCTCCTGCAGCTGGAAAATTTCCGTACACAGGTTGGACATTTTGACCTGTCCGATATTTTTCAAGGCATGCTGGTTGTTCGCGTTGCTCTTGTTCATGATATATGGATAGCCGGATTCCAGCTGAACCATAGCGATCTTCGTCAGCATGTCCCGTGCGCTCATTAATTTCTTCTTCTTCACCCGGTCGTCCGCCAGCAGCTTGTCATACATCACGTCCAGATCCATATCATCCAGATGTATTCCGTAAGCTTGGTATACACTATATGGGCCAAACACATGAAGCGGTTCGTTAGCTTTGGCCAGTTCATAGAAGCGGTTCGGCACAATCAAACCGATCGACAGGGTTTTCAGGCGAATCCGCTCATCGGCGTTAATCTTCTTGCTATCCAGAAACTCAGCGATATCCCAGCCGAAAATATTGTAATACCCTGCGCCCGAGCCTTTGCGCTGTCCCATCTGGTCCGCATAGGAGAAGGCGTCCTCCATCAGCTTCAGCACCGGCATTATGCCTTTGGCCGCGCCTTCCACGCCTTTGATCGCTTCGCCGCGTCCGCGCAGCTTCGACAAGTTGACCGCAACTCCCCCGCCGATCTTGGACAGCTGCATACACGTATTTAATACGTAGTTGATAGAGTTCAGAGAATCATCCATTTCCAGCAGGAAGCAGGAGACCATCTCGCCGCGCCGGCTCTTGCCCGCGTTCAGAAAGGTCGGGGTAGCTGGCTGCAGCCGCTGCTCCATCATCGATCGTGCCAGCGTGCCGGCCGTATCTGCATTTCCTCGGCCAAGATATAGCGCTACGATAGCCACCCGATCGGGATAATGCTCCAAATACTTGGACTTGTCGTTCGTCTTCAACGCATAGTCCGTATAAAATTTCGATGCCGCCATGTAGGACGGGAATTCAAATTGATAGCTATGGGTAATCGCAAATACTTGATCTATTTCATCAGCCGTATACCGGTCGTACACATTTTCATAGTAGTCATGATCGATCATATACCGTACTTTATCGGCCGTAGTCGGGAAGATCATCGTTCTACCCGCTACTTCCTTCATAAACTCAGCGACAGCTTCCCGGTCCTTCTCCAGCTGGAAGAACCCGTTCTCATCACGCTGCATCAATTGATTGTTCAGTTCAATATGCCGCAACCCGGCTCACCTCCTGCTTAAAAATCTCCGCATCCTTTTTCGTCCCGGATAGCTCAAACTTAGCCACAACCGGCACCTGGTAGCGCTCGGAGATCAAGTCCGCACTTTTCGCAAATCTCTCGCCCCAATTGCGGTTACCACTGGCCGCCACACCGAGCATCCGGCCATGATTATGTTCCAAAAACGCCGAGACTCTTGATGGTATCTGACCGAACCCGGTCGTATATGTAATCAGCACAAACGGCTCCTCCAGCGTCATGCCCTCGTCAATTTGCACGGCAGGCAAGTCGAGCTTCTGAATGAACCGTTTTACATTCCCTGTCTTGGAATCATACGCAATTAACATCGATACTCCCTCACTTTTCCCCTTACAATCTATCTCTTACCTGTATTTCTAATATAAAGGTTAAAAACCTATAAACAAACAACATCTTGTTGTGCTAAATCAATTTACCACCTATATATAGTATTGTCAATCCGTACAAACGTCCCAAATCGCTTGGATAATGTAATAGATTCTCAGAAAAAACGCTTTAATCCGGCCTGTAGACAGCCCCTCGTCAGATCCCTTTTTAAATAAATAATTTTTAAGAATTTTTGAACTTGTAAAACCGATCTGATCTTCACCCGGACTTGGATGGCAAGGACTGCTATGTCAACGTGACGAGAAAAGCACGAAGCGCATCCAGTCGGCGTGATTGAGCCGTCCCATCGGCGTGATTGAAGTCTAGAAATCCCGTTCGCCCTGCTAGAGTGCTTTTTATATCCTTTTTGTCAGCTTGTAGAACTGCCCTGCTTATATCCGATTAAGCTCGTAAGCTTTTGCCGGATGAAATGGCTTGACAAACATTATGTTTAGAAACTAAACTATACCCATGAAAAAAAATCTAACCCCACTAACCGGGCAGGAACAACAAGGTAGCCGTAATCTTGGCAGACTCATTATGCAGCTGCGCCGCCTGGAGCGTCAGCCTCACACGTTTGGCTCAGCCGGGCCGCTGACGCCAAGTGAAATCCATACTATAACGGCAATCGGCCCCGAGGGCAATGTGCTGATGAGTGAACTTGCCAGTCGTCTGGGCATCACCAAGGGTGCGGTCACCCAGCTTATTGCCCGGCTGGAGGCCAAAGAGCTGGTTGTCCGTTCGCCGCATCCGCATGATGCCAGGGGGATCGTCCTTTCCCTTACAGCTTTGGGACAAGAAGCCAATGCGGCCCACGATAGGGTGCATCTGGGTTTTTACAACCAGCTACGCACCCAAGTAAGCGCCCAGGAAATAGAGATATTTGAAAAATGCATCGACAAACTCAACGATTTTTTGCAGCAAAATCATTAATTTTTTTTGCTTATTTGGTTTAGTTTCTAAACTAAATAACAACGATACAAACGAAATTCTATACAAGCAGGAGGAACTCATGAATCGTTTTCTTATGATGACAGCTTTATGTCTAGGTGCTTTTGTTTCCCATTTTACAGCCGGTGTCATGAATGTATCGCTACCGCAATTCGCCGACCTGTTTCATAGCGAGCTTGGCGTTGTTCAATGGATCACCACCGGTTATTTGCTCGTAATCGCCTCCCTCCTTCCATTGATGGGCAAGCTGGGGGACCGCTACAGCCATCGAACAATTCATAATACCGGGTATGTTATTTTCGCACTGAGCTCTATTTTGATCGCTTTCTCCCCCAATATCGCAATTATGCTGATTCTGCGGGCAGTACAGGCAGTCGGAGCATCGATGTTCCAGGCGACCAATATCGCGATCATTGCTCTCTATTTGCCCAAAGAACAACGGGGACGCGCCCTCGGTATCGTCAGCACGGCCGTTGCTTTGGGCGCCATGAGCGGCCCCATCGCCGGCGGATTTATTGCTGAATGGCTGAATTGGCAATGGCTTTTCCTGGTCCATGTTCCCGTATCCTTGATGGCTACTCTGCTCGCTATTCGCTATATTCCCGCCGGCAAGAAGAATAGTATGGCAGGACGGGAATCAGCCACCGGAAAAGTCCCGCTTGACCGCCTTGGCGCAATCCTGTTCATCATTTCAATCGCCTCTATGATTTACGCCATCTCAGCCGCTCAGCCGGTGGCGTTCATCATAGCCATCACAGGATTTACAGCTTTTCTACTGTGGGAGCTGCGCCATTCGTCACCGTTTCTGCCGATCCGGCTGTTCCGCACTTTCCCGCTCTCCGGGGGATTGATAATCAGCACGATGTCGTTCATGATGGCAAACACCGTTCTCGTTGCCCTGCCCTTTTACTTAACAGGCAAGGCCGGATTTTCACCTTCGATTTCCGGTTATATCATGGCCATCTATCCGATCCTGCTCGGGGTTGCTGGCCCCGTTGCCGGGGGTTGGTCCGACCGTTATGGGTCCAGGCGGCTTATGCTGCTCGGCATGCTTGGCATGGGCCTTGCTCTTATCGTGCTGGCCCTGGTCCCGGACCAGACGGAGGCCAACGTCCTTATGCTGCTTGGTTCGCTGAGCCTGCTCGGCATCGGGATGGGGTTATTGTCCGCGCCGAATAACAGCTTCATCATGCAATATGCCCCTAAAGAACATACCGGTTCTATCGGAGGCATGATCGCTTTGACACGCAATTTAGGGATGGTTATGGGGGCCGCGCTGGGGCTTGGAGCGATAAAAAATGCAGCGGCCGGCTCTGTGGGTCAGGAGCATGCCTCCCTGCTTGCAGCGCTGCGGCCCGTGCTCGGAGGTTATATCCTGGTAACCGGATGCATACTGGTCCTCCTCGGATGGAATCTTCTTCAAGCGGCACGCCGCCAACAGGCCGTTGATCGTCAGCTCTGAGCGTGAGCTTAGAGCTGATTAGCCTGTGATTTCCCGCTCCTTTACGCTGGAGTTTTCTTCATAAATGGCCTTGCTGAAAATAAGTCTTACGAGACGCTGGTGGAACTTCTGCTGAATTCTCATGGAAATCCTGTCTTACTCCAGCAGAACCGGCAAAACTCTAACGAAACTCTCACAAGCACTTCAACAGAATTTACGCAAAACTCCTGCAGAACTCCTGCAGAACTCCAGGAGAACCCCAAGAGAACTTCAGCAGAACCCCAGGAGAACCCCAGCAAAACTCTAACGAAACACCATATCGCTATTTAAGCAAAAATGAGGGGTATGGAAATGTAACGAAACTCCATAACGCTATTTGGGCAAAAAACCGCTACTTAGCCCCTTATTTGTCAAAATAGCGACACCCAGTTTCGTTAGAATTTTAGTTTGCCCTTTTCGGCGCAAATAGCGATCTCCAGTTTCGTTAGAATTCCGGTGGTCCCGCCCAAAGTGGGAAATGAGCTGACGAGTAAGGCTGGAGCTTGAAACCGATTTTCGACTCGCTCTGCATGTGGGGAGAGACTCATATTATTAGAGAGTACGGCACAAATCTGCTGTATTGGAAGACCACATTCTCAACAACAAGGATATCGGCCTTGCGACCGAAGCGGACCAACCCTCAAAAGGAGAAGAAGCATTCTTATCCTAGAACTTTAAAAAGCTCCTGAACCGTCTTAAGAGACAGCTTCAGGAGCTTATTTATTGCGGGCTACTACCAGCCGCAGGTCGATTCCGGTTCCCTTCAGCTCTGCTCTGCCTATATTAATGGGCTAGCAGGCGTCCATGATCGTTCCATTTCCCGTACATTTTATTTTCTTTCGTGTTAGTTATGAATTTGTCTAATCTGCGCCTAAATAATTCTGGCTGATTCTTAATGCTTTGTATCGCATCGATCCGCACCCTTTTATAAAGATCCGGGAAGGCCAGGAAATTCTCATGTACTTGCTTATCCTCTTTTAACCTTTGCAAGATCACTTTATCCATCTTAAAAGAACCGGGCCTCATATCAGGAAGAACCTTTCTTCCTTCGTCTCTCATAAACCCTAACTTTTCAAGGCGGCGGACGCGCTCTTTATTCAATTCCGTCCATGAACTTTTTTGGCTCCTCGGGGATAATCTCTGCGCCAGCCCCGTTTCAGATATTTTCTGCTTGACTCCGTCGATCCATCCGAAACATAAAGCTTCCTCGACAGCGTCCAAATATAGCAGTGTATCGGGGCTCGGCTTCATACTGACCCTGACCCAACAGGATTTTTCAATCATGCAATTGTCCTGCAGCCAAGCTCTTAAATCCTCCCTCGACTTCGCCGGAATTAGATTTCCAATTTCCATTCCCATTTTCACAAATCAAATCCATTCTTCTTTTCTGAATTGATTCACATCGCCTATGAGGTACGTTATATGAAGTTACTGTTTGTTGGTAATTACGTTATCAAGAAACTTGTCTGCGTCTCCATTAAACTTCCAGGAAACCCCGAATTGATCAACCAGCATTCCAAAGCATGAAGACCAGGGAGTATGGGACAACGGCATGATCACATAACCACCTACAGATAAATAAGCAAAGTAATTTTCCAGTTTCTGTTTATCCTCATTCACGATACTAATTAGTATATTGTTGCCTTTAACCAACTCACCCGTCGCACTTTTCATCGAAGGCAGAATATCCGACATCATGATTTTCCCGCCTGCGAATTCTATGGAAGACTCCATAATCATATTCAACTCATTTTCCGGCAACGGGTAGTTGGGATCTTGCGGAAAATCCTTGAATTTAACCTGTTTTACTTCAACTGCGTTTAAAGCCTCCGCATAAAATTCAATCGCTTGCTCTGCAACTCCATCAAAATTTAAATAGACAATAGCTGACATAAAGTAAACCCTCCTTCTTGTTATAAATGTAGTATAATGAATAAGAGATGACATACGTATGTCACCATTTAGAAAATAAAGTCCCCAGAAGAAGGAGACCACATGGAGAAGGTTGAGAGATTAATATCCATCATCATGATATTGCTGAAAAAGGATGTGGTTTCAACCAAAGAATTTGCACAATTATTTAATGTGTCCAAGCGAACGATTCTTCGTGATATGGAGACATTGAGTCTATCAAACATCCCTATCTATTCTGTCAACGGAGTTCATGGCGGTTACGGGATCCTGGATGAATACAAGTTTGACAAGCGTCTCTTAAGCAGCTCCGACCTGGAGAATATATTAACCGCGCTCAGCGGCTTGGAACAAATTCTAATTAGCGAAGAAGTTGAAGTGACTATTAAAAAAATAGAAGCAATGGTCAATCCATTGTCTCCGAAAGGCTCCATCCAACTGTCCTTTTATGATTGGGAGGGGCGGTCTGAAATTCGTCAAACCTTGAAAAAGTGCCAAGAGGCAATATTAGCAAGAAGGTTAATTTCCTTTGATTATATTGATAAAAACGGCTTAAAAACGAAGCGATTAATCGAACCCTATCAGCTTCATTTCAGCGAAACGAGCTGGTATTTGAAAGGATTCTGTTTGCAGCGCATGAAATATAGAACATTCAAATTATCCAGGATCGATCAGTTTCAAATGGATGAAAGAACATTTAACTCTAGAGATCATTCGCTGGAACAAGAATACGAAACAAGCTATCAACCGGAATTAATCGCTCTAAAAGCGTTGATCTCGCCCAGTATAAAAGATCATTTCATAGAAAGATATGGAAGCAAGAGTATTGAAAACTATAGTTCTGAACTTTTATTGGCCACCATTGATGTTCCTCAAAACAGCTTTGGATTTCAATTTCTGGCAAGCTTCGGAACCAATCTGGAAATCATAGAGCCAACAGACTATGTTGCCGACTTTCGTAATTATTTGAACGAGATGATGAAGAAATACATTACAAATCCCGAATAAGCAAAAAGCTCCTGAACCGTCTTAAGAACCGTTTCAGGAGCTGACTTGTTGAGCATGGGAAGATTAAGTCGAAGGCTTGGAACCCTCCCCCACTAATTTAAGCGATGCACCATCTCATATTTGTTTCCGCAAGGATCCTCAAAATAGACAGCGTAATAGGTCGGGCTAATCGGGAATAGCTGGGGGCCGCCGTTTATTTCCCCCCCATTTTCTGCAACCAGCTTGGCGATGTGATCCACTTCTTCCCGGTCATTGGCCCAAAACCCGATTAAATTCTCATTCGGTGTATGTCCGGCATCCTCTGTAATGGCAAAGTACGGGGCCATAGGAAGTTCTCCTTCAGCGGCAAACACCCGCCAATTTGCACTATGAAAGGTGCGCGTAAATCCCAGCTCAGGAAGAAGCTTTTCGTAAAAAGGCAGCACAACTTCCAGATTGGTCACTCGCAGATCGATATGGCTGAACTTATTCATTTATATTCATCTCCTTATTATGATTCACGGGAAGAACCCGTTATTTCCCTCATTTTGTTCAGTACGTCTTCCCAATAAAGCTTCATTTGTTCCCGTGTATCCGACTGATTCAGGCATTCTTGATGAAAACTGATCGTGGTTCTGTCAGATTTATCGGCTATCAATCGAATTTGCAGCGTAGACGGTTTGTCCCAGCCCTTCATCTTCCACCTTAAACGAATTTGTTTCAACGGTTTAACCACCTTGAATTGTCCGCTAATTCCCTCGCTGGATTGAAAGGTGTCCCCCTCTTGGAATGTACGGAGCGAAACCGTTCCAAGCCATAATTTTAAACCTTCAGGGGAGGTTAGAAACATCCATGCCTGAGCCGGCGAAATCGGCAGCGTCCTCCGAACTCCTACCTGAAAACCAACAGATGCGGTTTGCCCGACCATTCTGATGCTTTCGCTTTGATTCATCACTACACCTCGCTTATTATGTTTGTTAGTACTAACTAACACTATGAGTAAAAAAATCATGGGGTCAATGCCTTAACAAATAGATCGATACTCGAATGCATAAAATCTTGCATCGTAACTTCAGTAAACGACGCACCGAACAACTGCGACATAAAAGCTCCGTAATTTAGCCACATCAACGTCATAGCCTGAGTTTGCGCGTCCGTGGATATCATTTTGTGCTTACTTTGCATCTCGTCAAAATATTTCGTTAACAATTCCAGAAATTTGCGCGGATGCCTGTCTGCCTTCTCGCGGATACTTGTTAATTCGTTATCACTCAAGACGATAATAAACAATTTGCGGTTACGCTGCATGATGTCATGGTACATTTGGCAAATCGTAAATAAATCCTCTTTCAAATCCCATTTGATATCCTCTTTAAAAAGCTTTTCCATTTCAACGGAGTAATGATAACGATCAACGGCTTGCTCAAGCAAATTCTGTTTACTTCCGAAATTGCGAAACAAAGTCATCTCGCTGACACCTGCTACTGCGGCGATTTCTTTGGTCGAGACACCTTTGTATCCTTTTTCAGCCATTAAATCGATAGCGGTCAGCATCAATTTACTTTTATTGTCCAAGGTCTGCATATTCATCAAACATATACCTTTCTCAGTATGGTTTGTTGCCGATAGTTAGTGATCACTAACATTTGGCTATATATTACAATCATTCTTTACGAAAGTCAATCTGAACTATCGTCTTATCGTTTTATTCTATGTTCAACTTTTGCTTGTTCTGCCACATTTTGGCCCTCCTTGCCCAATATCTACTTCCTATAAATACTGCTTGCACTTGTTCTGAGGTATCCGCAACGCCGCATCGAAATATCTGGATAAGTATTCTCCTTGATAATTCTGAGCGGGCTGTTGCTCGACCAGTGTAAATGCATAAGCTATTATACGGCTATACCAAGCCGAGATGGGAAACTGTTCATTGGCGAAGTGATCCTGGAGGGCATTTAATTTTTATGTTTTCGCAAAAAGATGCTTTTTTCGTTTGGATTGTACGATTTACGTGACAGCAACAAAGCGCTTTCCTCCAGTGCAGATAGAAAGGTTATGCTTCCGATCGTGACGACGGCCCATACCGGTATAAAGCCAAGGTAAATGCAAACCGGCCACAAGGCGATCAATGTAAGGCCCGCTGCTTTGTTGGCGATTGTGTGCAGTCCACCCCATTGCCGAAATTTTCGCTTTACAAGCGCGACATTGAATAACCTGACGGTAGCCACCAAAGCAAATATAACAATAAACAACCTGTCAGTGGGTATTAAAAGCGGCGTGATTATAATTATTACGCTATAAAAAACAACATCCGCAAGACTGTCAATTTTTGCACCAAAAGAAGAACCTACGTTGAGGCGACGGGCAAGAAATCCATCCAGCACATCGCTTATTCCGCAAATTATATACAACACTAATAAAATGCTTGTTCTTTCTATACATACCAGCATCAAAAGGGACAGAGGGATTCTTAGAAAAGTCAAAATATTGGGTAAAGATTTTTTCATAGGACTCCATCGAGGACATTTTATTTTGAGGAACTGTTCAAATTGTATCACTGTCGAAGAGGAGGTTTCAACGGCATGGAGGACTGGTTTTATCGATTGATCAGTTCGAAAGGTTATCCCCGGTTGTTGCCTCTTGTTTTACAAGTAAGGGAAGGATTTGACAAAAGGGTTTAGTTGCTATACACTACTTTCATGATGAACAGTGAGAAACTTACAAATGAGAGCATTGGAAGTCTCCTTCTGGACGTGTTCCAGGCGTTTGGGAAACAAGATCGA
The DNA here is from genome assembly GCF_013393165.1 of Paenibacillus sp. 79R4. NCBI lineage: Bacteria > Bacillati > Bacillota > Bacilli > Caryophanales > Paenibacillaceae > Paenibacillus > Paenibacillus sp. 79R4. The sequence continues at coordinate 211,402 of NZ_QJOT01000010.1, forward strand.
AAGATTAGGGATTATGGTGTAGAGGAACCGTTATTTCATTCCGAGATCTATACGCTCGCTGAAATCAAGGAGCATGAAGGCATTCACATTACAGCGCTGGCTGAACGCTGCGGCGTAACGAAAGGAGCTATATCCCAGGTATTGAAAAAGCTCGAGCAGAAAGGGCTGGTGAGCAAAGAAAAAGATGCCCGCAATCAGTCCAGATTGATGCTTAAGGTCACCCCTAAAGGTGAAATCGCCTATGCCCGTCACTTGGAATATCTGAACCAATTTAAACATATGGTTGTAGAGGTATTGGGGGATGCTCCTAACGAACAGGCGCGAGGGATCAAAGATTTCTTAACGAAATTGGAAGAACGTTTATCCCATAATTAGGCGCTAATTTTTTTTAGACAAAGTGTTTAGTACCTATACTCATTAATGATTTACTATTTAGGAGGTTATATTATGGAACCCGTTATTGTGCTGATTGTCGTCACGGTTATTCTTCTCATTGCAGGTGCTGTCGGTGTACAGCGATTGCGCCCATGGCCGGTTGCGCTTCGGGGCGGTCTCGCGGCGATGTTCATGCTGACCGGGACGGTTCACTTCGTCTATCTTCGCACGGAGCTCATCGATATGGTCCCGCCTGTTCTGCCATATCCCGGCCTCATCGTAACGATCACCGGTGTGCTGGAATGGATCGGAGCGATAGGTTTATTGTGGCGTCCTACTGTCCTTTGGGCATCTGGCGGGCTGTCGCTACTGCTGATCGCCATGTTTCCTGCCAATCTATACATAGCGATTAACGGCCTCTATACCAGTCCTGAAGACGCCTTGATCCCCCGTACGCTCATGCAGATCCTGTTTTTGTCCGTTGGTGTATCAATTTGGACGTATTATTTCCGTCATCGATCCATCCGGAAGCCGGGTGGAAAGTTCGAAGCAACAAGGTAAAATAAAAACAACTCCCGCTTCTGCTATTTTCCCTTTTTCTCAGGATTAAACTGCTGGAAATCATAAAAGCAACCATTATAATAAATGGTTGCTTTTTGCTTGGTCGTTTGGTCGTGGCTTTTGTTCATCAGAAGAACTTGCTTTGTTTCTATGTTGTTGTCTAATTTACAGCACATAACCGAACCCTAAAATCGTGAAGTGCTTGTCCTCCTGTCCGGCTGCCATTTCGATCTCCACCGTATGCTCCATCAAATCCTGTTCGTCATAGAGGATCACCGCATTGCAATGTGTCCAATTCGCGATATGTGGATCACCCTGCCTCACCAGCCTTCCGTCTACCCATAGATTTGCCGTACCGAATTCAGGATCTCCGGAGTCTTTGAACACCAGAATAAGCCGTTTACTCCGAAGTGTCATCCTGAAGCGATCAACCCCTGATTTAGCGGTATGCATCCAGTTATTAGGGAATTGTGGTGTTCCGTAAGTATGATCGTCCATATTTGCTGTGTGCAGATCGGTATCTGTCTCCCGGAATCCCCCCGCATCAATCCGAGCGATCCCTTCGCCATTCAGGCGATCCAAGAGTTGAATCCCCATATAATTATTCCCGATAATCGGCGGCTTGTCCGTTGAGATATCCTCCTCCGCAGAGATGGTCTGGTCGGTAACTGTGAATAGCCAGGCCAGGCAATCGGCCATAACTCTATGTCCCGCATTGGTAGGATGATAAATATCGTAGAAAAACTGCTTTTTAGAGATGACCTTGCCCTGATCTGCAGTCCAGCGGAACTGCTCTACAACGGCATCCTTCACACTAACCATCGGAAGATCATAATGCCGTCCGACAGGAGCTAGACGATCCTGAAGATTCCAGTCATTCATAAACACGCTGAACAGTAAAATTACCGCAGGCCGGCTATTTGCGTTCAGCGCCTTGAGCACCAGGCTCTCGTAACAATTTCCTGCCGTCTCGTCGTTCGCATCATTCACGGCAAACTCCACAACGACAATATCCGGCTGGGCGGTTCCTTCCTTCAGTACATCCCGATCATAGCGGACAATACCCAGCTCCGACGGCGTGCCCCCCAGACCGGCCTTGATCAGTCGAATCGAACTGCCCTCCTGTGGAGCGAACATTTGTTTAAAGAGATCATAAGAACGATAAGCGTAACAATGACTATGAATCGGAACTGCCCCTGCGCCCTGAGTGATCGAGCCGCCAATGTAAGCGATCGTGACAGATTCACCTTTTTTCGCCTTCTCGATGGCCGCCTTCAATCTCTTGTTATTGCCCGGAGACATGAGAGACTTCTTAATCATCTCCCGATAGGACTGCGACTCGAACTCGACCGGTGAATCATTCATAAGCTCCGGAACCCGGTAACCATCATTCAGATAGAAAACAACGCTAGTCGTCGCCAGAGCGCCTGCTCGATCGAATTCAAAGGCGAATTTGGCAAGAACATCATCATCCGGAAATGCTTCGAAATCGTCCAGGATCAGAAGCGTTTCCGAGCCATCAGCAGGGCATGAGATGCTCATTCGGGATCCCGATTTGTTCTTCCCTCGATGCTCAAGCGTAAAATGAACGTGAGCAATCTCCTCTTCATGCGCTTGAACGGAAATTCCAATACTGTGTACCAGTCGGCGAAACCCGCTAGAGCTCTTCAGAAGCTCAAGAATAGCTTCATCTGATACATTGCCCGCAATCCGCGCCTTATCCACAAGCCGATTGCCGTCCAGGTAAATTTCTTGCGAGAACGTCCCATCCGGACGAGGCGTTGCTTCAATCATAGCTTCATGCAATATGTATAACTCACTGCGTTTGGCTACCGGATCCCGCGGCGCTATCGGACCTCCTGTTCCATTTACAAGATCAGACGAAGGGTTGCTCATGGATCATCATCCTCTCTAATAATAGATTAAGAAGAGTATAGCGCTTACATAATGGTGCGGCAAGCTAGCTCGCAACGATTTGAGTCTTCTATGGAGCGCCTGCTCCAAATACACCTAATAAAATCGGGAGCACGCTAAAATACCTTCTGCAGTGCTTCCCCTATTTCTAATTATGTTCATGCTTTTTCTTCCGTCTGCGCAGGACGGCAACAAATAGCAAAAACAGTGGCATAAGCAGGTAGGTAGTCATGATATGGAAGGGGACTGCCGTCTTGATCCAATATGCAAAGACTGAAAAATTGGGCAGATCCCAAATACCGAGCACTAGACAAAACAGCCCGATCGGAAAAACAACCGAACGATAATCCGCAACCCGAAAATATTGGGTTATTGAGAGCGTAGCCGCGTAAACATATAAACTGATTTGCAAGAAATGTCCGACCACCCACATCCCAAGCAGAAATGCCTCCAAATTTTCCAAAAAGGTGCCGATGCTCACATAACGAAAGACAACAAGAAGCGGGTACAATTTATTGCCTAAGTCCGGTCCCAGCAAAAACAATGCCATCAGATTGGAGTAAGTAAGGAGCAGCACGATAATGACCAGCGAAATGTACCCCCATTTTCTCCCCTTCTGCGGATCCGTCACACTGGGCAGCAGAAAACTCATCAGAAAAAACTCGCTTAACCAGCCCATCATAGAGAACGAACCTTTAAGTACTGGAGTGAGCCCATGACTTAAAACCGGGAGAATCGCCTTCGGGTCCAGATCTGGAATCAGCAGCAGCATAAAAAAGATTGGGAATATAAATACGGGAAAGAAAAGAACATTGCTTCTAGCCAACACTTCTACACCGCCGCGGACGGCGATCGTACATAGAAACATCAGCGTTACCATAATCACCATGACAGGTGTTTTGAACAGGAAATTGCCGGTTACGAAATCCGCATATTGCCGGGTGATTGCACCCGCGGTATGTAAATTATAAAAAATAATCCAAAGCCCTAATATTTTCCCGGGAACTTTGCCGAGAATTTCTACGCTATATTGAATAATCGTCTGTCCGGGGTAAAATTCATGTAAACGGGTTGCCGTATATACTGCAATAACCCCTGCTACAGCCGCCAATAAGCCAGTGAGCCAAAGATCATTTTGTGCATATTGGGCTGTTAACGTAGGCAATACCAGAAAACCGGAAGCCAGTACAGCCGGGTACAGCATAAGCCCCATTTGAAAAGAGGAAATCCCCCCTTTTTCCAGCATCAATTCTCACCTCTCCTTGTTTAGTCAATCCCATGCAATTACGTTACAGCTCCAGCAGTCTCTCGAGCGGTTTATAGATGAGCAGGATCAGGGTAGTTGGCCCCGGCGTATTGGGGAGGTCGAGCATGGACAAGCCCAGCACCAGAAGGAGCAGCGAGATAAATACAACTTTATCCCTTATTGGTCTGGTTTTCAGTCCCTTCCACTCCAGCAGAATGACCAGCAAGGTCATGATCAAAATCATCAGAAAAAAATGCCATTTCATTTCATTTTCACGTCTCCCTGCGATGAAGAGATTAATCCCGGTCTAAGAATCTTTGTTTCAATATCCGTTATAATTTGCACCTCGGGGAATCGTTCTTCCCAGTTATCCTTCACTTTCTCCCATTGTTTGGGATATTTCCGGTGGAACTCCCGGGCGAAATCCAAAATGTCTATCTTGTACTCACGTTGAGTCTTATCAAGAGCTACCTTTATTCGCTCGTAGACATCATTTTTGAATCCCCTGTTCATAGCTTGAAGGGAAGACGGGTCCATAGGATTCAGCGAGGTACTATTCTTTATAATATCCCCTTCTGTCACCACCTTAACCGTTATCTTCCATACATCATCCTCAATCTTGGGAATCAGCTTAATGTTGGCCCACACGGGTTTCAAAGCGATAATGCCCTGCTCCGGTTCCGGTGCTTTAAACACGACCGTGTACTCTTTAATTTCATCCCTCAGCCACATTACCCCCCTTGTGTCCCCTTCAGACAATTCCCCGATCATTCTGTCTTTTCTAAAGATGGCACTCCCCATCAGATATGGAATGGTCTCCAGCGGCTTCGCCGATTCTTTTTCCGGAAGTATATGGACCATCGGCAAAATGGCCGCCTGGGATTCCCCGTTCAGCATGAGACTCAATTGGTGCAGCGTGACCCGTATGCCGATATGCAGATCCGCCAGCCTTCGCAGCACTTCGGCCGAGGAGTTCTCCAGCTTAGGAAACACTTCAAGCGCTTTCGACGCTTCTCCTTTGCTTACAAACATATAGGCACGCTCTCTTGACTCAGGAAATCGAACTAAATAATCCAGATGTTGTCGTATTCCGGATTTAGCAACCGCCTCGCTAAAAATAAAGATTCTGCATTGCCCCCAGAACATATCTCTGGATAATTCCCGCTGCAGCTTGGAGAGAGCATCTGCAATATCAATGCCCGTTTCTGATTGAACCGTAGTCTTTGCCACTGCTGGGGAAGTGCCTCCTCCGGATGTTCCCGATCCGATCTGGGCCTGGGGAAGGATAACCTGTACGGTTGCCCGAACCTCATTATTCTCGGCTTCATCAAAAGCGAGCGCAGAAATCAGGGCCATATCATCAAGTTCAATACGGTCCCAGCAGCCGCCTAACAATAGAAGCAGCGGAAAAGAAATCACGGCTTTCAAGATCCAAGCTTTTTTCATAGTTTCAACACTCCTCACTGAAGCTGCCCAATCCCAATCTATTTGCCGTTTCCGCGGGTTGGATCCGGTCTTTGTCCAGGGGGCTGCCGGTATTTCTTGTATTTGCCTATAAAACGCGGGCGCGTGTTCATCTTCCACCAGTGTTCCCTGGCCAGAGTATCCTTCCATTCATTGAAATTGGGTGTGCTAATCTCGGACAGATAGGGCACTCCGAAAGAGCGTAGATTGCACATATGCAGCACAATCGCGATAACCCCCATCACGACCCCGACAAGCCCAAGGCTGCCCGCCAGAAAAATCAAGGGAAAACGCAGCAATCGAACGGCGATTCCTGTAATGTAGCGCGGTATCATAAACGAAGATATCCCGGTAATTGCCACCACAATAATCATCGGCGCCGACACCAATCCGGCCTGAACCGCCGCCTGTCCGATAACCAGCGCTCCTACAATGCTGACCGCAGCCCCGACCTGCTTAGGCAGCCGCACTCCCGCTTCGCGCAGCGCTTCAAAGGTAATCTCCATAATTAACGCTTCTATTAATGCTGGAAAAGGAACAGCTTCCCGGGAGCTTGCCATACTAATGAGCAGTGAACCGGGCACCATCTCTTGATGAAAGGTAATCACGGCCACATATAAGGACGGAAGCAAAAGAGCAACGGCAACAAAGCTGTAGCGCAACCAGCGAATGGTTGTAGTAATTATTGAACGCTGATAATAATCCTCCTGCGACTGGAGCAGCGAGAAGAAAGTAACCGGAGCGACCAGAACAAAAGGTGTACCTTCCGTCAGAATCGCCGCCCTTCCTTCCAGAAGACAACTGGAGACGACATCCGGCCGCTCGGTACTCAGCAATTGCGGAAAGGGGGAATAGGGATGATCCTCAATCATTTCCTCAATATAACCGCTCTCCAATATGCCGTCGATCCGGATATGGTTAAGCCGGCTCCGGATCTCCTCAATCAGTGTTTCGTCCACAAGATCTTCAATATAAGCCAGAACGACACTCGTCCGTGTATATTCGCCGATTTTAACGGATTCCATTTTAAGCTTCGGAGTTTTAATAATGCGCCTGATTTGTGAGGTATTGGTACGCAAATCTTCGGTAAATCCTTCTCTGGGCCCTCTGATTCCTACTTCTGCAGACGGCTCTTCTACGGCCCGTTTCTCCCACTTTGTCATGCCAAAGCTATAACAGGCTGTCTGCCCCTCAATGATCAATATCGTATTGCCGTCCGATAAAGCTTCCGCGCACTCGCTAAATAAAGTAAATTTTTTCACTTGCAGTGATGATACTCTCCGTCTGATCAAATCTCCTATATCCTCACAGTTTTCGTTCCCCTCCAGCATTAGTGGAGTAACAACAAACCGTTCAATTCCTTCAGTATCCGCTAATCCCTCGATATGCATTATCAAAGCTTTGGTCCTGCCTTCGATCAGGAAAGAATGGTACATTACATCTGAACAATGGTTATACAGCTGGCGAAGATAGGCTTCATTCCGCTGCAAATCCGAATAGAGCTTCTGCACTATAAATAGCTCCTTTCGCTGAAGCTGGATACTTTTATATAAAATCACCCGAATGAATTAGCTTTATTCAAGCGATATTATGAATTTCTCCTGCTAAGATCCGACTAGGATAGAGCCATTTTTTGCCACGGTATTATTACTGCCTATACCTCCGCTAAAAATTATCATAGGGTAATTAGGAATAAGGCGAGGAGGTGAATAAGGTGGGACGTTTTTTGGACCAGCAAGTATCGCAAAATTCCAGCACAACCGGGTCTATCGGCATCATTCTGGTTGACTCGTCACCCATGCTGTTTGGTACCCTGGGATTGGATGTTTCCGAAGCGGGGCCAAATCTGCGCATTCAATTCACTGCGTTGGTAACCATAAGTGGAATTATTAGTGAAGAAACACCGATTACCATAGATATCTTCCGGGGTACCGGACCAGATGCCGTACTTATATACTCCCTGACGGAACTTCTGCCGATGGGAACAGTCCTCAAAGCTGTCATAGCTGACGGAGTAGACTACACTCCACCCAACTCGGGATTTTTGATCTACCAGGCGTTTGTGAGCAAAGGCGATGCGCCTACACAGTTCCCCGCCAGAAGGGGACCGGAAAGCTTCAGTGCAGCGGCCTACTCCGATTAGACAAAAAAATCCTGGAGCCTATCACTCCAGGATCTTTCTAATACGGGGAACTCAGATATTTTTTTATGCGCGATACCTCACTTGCCAGACTCAATTTTTGTAAATCTACGGATTCGCCATCATTTTCAACCAATCCTAAATGAGTTAAATCCCCTGTTTCTCCCATGCTTCCGTTAATTTGAAGCTTTGCAAACAGATCATTTTGGGGCGACAGCTCTTTCTCATGTACCGCTTTATCGTCGTTATCTCCCTCAATTCGCACAAGAACCGGTAAGCTGCCTTCGACTTCCCTTAATACATATTTTCGTCGGTTGTTCGGATTGTTGATACATTGGTACACGCCATCAATCGGCCTAAGAATATCCAATAAAACTCACCGCCTTTTACTTCATTTTTAATAAACTATTCCCGAGGAAGCTTAAACTTTCATTTATATTTATTTTAGTATGCTTTTTTTAGAGAATCGGGCGGAATGATCCCAATAGGGCACTCATTGTCCTTAATACGACAAAAATCGACCCGAATATTGTAATTGCTTAAATCCTTCATGAATTATGTCTCAGCTAGAGGTAAGTCTCCCTGCTTGAGTATCCTCTCGATCCCGGACCCATCCATGCTGCTGCAAGTACTCCATAAAGCTATCGCTGTCCAGCGACCTGCTAAAATAATACCCTTGATAATATTCACAGCCGAACTCATGAAGCAATTCCATTTGTTCCTGTGTTTCTACACCTTCCACAATAAGCTTGACCTTTAATTGACTACAAAGGGAGATCAAGGATTTTACAATCTGCCGGCGGTACCTATCACTGGTGATCGTACGTATTAGCGAAGCATCCAGCTTAACCACATTGGCATATAAATCGCACAAATACAGCAATGAGCTGTGACCGGCTCCAAAATCATCAATCGAGATACTCAGCCCCATTTCCTTGATTTGCTTAAGTTTGTTTAAAGTAGCCTCACTTAGATCAATGGTGGCATTCTCTGTAAGTTCCAGTTCAATACAATGAGGGTCAACCTCAAATCGGCGAATACACGATTCCACAACTTCAACCAGTGAATCATCCTCCTTCAGCTGCTGCGGGCTTAAGTTCATGGACAAAGAAACCTGCTCATATCCTTGGTCATGCCAATATTTCCAATCGCAACAGGCCTGATGGATGATCCATTGCCCCAATTGATGGGTTAAATGAGCTTCATCACAAAGGCTTAAAATAACCAGAGGCGATACGGTGCCATAAACCGGATGCATCCATCGCAGCAAAGCCTCCGCCCCCATCACTTCGCCTTTATAATTTACCTTTGGCTGATATTCCAAATGAAAGGACGGGGCATGATGGAGCAAACCGTCCCTGATTTCGGCCGCCAAAGCGCGAGCCAGGTAACCTGTTTCATCATGTCGGTTCAAAAAGCTTCTCTGTTGACCGGCTTGAATATATTGCACTTCGCTGGCCAGATTCCTGAAGGCCGTCATCCGCGAGCGGTGATGCTGCCTGGCCTGCAGTCGGACAAAAGGCATATAAATCAACACGGCCAATATCAGATTTGCCGCCTGCAATACGACTCCAGCCATAGATCCTGAACCAAGATAACCGGATAGAAAAATAGGGGTTGTCCATTCAACCGCATGGGTTGCCGGAGGAATCCAGCCTATATATACGGCTATCCAGGAGGTAATCCCTAGAATGACAGGCGACATCAGAAACGGAATCAAATAATAAGGATTGAATAGGATAGGCAGACCGAAAATGATGATCTCGTTGATGTTAAAAATGCCCGGCAGAATAGAAATCCTCGCTAGCCGCCGTTCTCCTCCCCTCTCTCCGGCCAATAGCAAAGCGACGAGCAGTCCCAAAGTAACGCCGGCCCCGCCGAGATACACATATATATCAAAAAATTCTTTTGTAAATATGGCGGAGATAGCGTTCTCAGAAACTTCTGTTCCTGCCCCTGACATCGTATTATTCATAAAATTACCGCCATGTATGCCTAGGAACCATAAGACATGTGTTAGAAGAATTATCATCAACGCTGAGAAATAGTTGTATTCTGAGAACCAGGCCTCGTGAATGATTCGCTGAAGCATTATTTGGATAACATCGAACCAATGCCTTGCTACGCTGAAGAAGAGAATGGTAAGCAGTGAGGGGATAACAGCCCGAAAAGAAGAACGGATTCGGGAGCTTCCCTGATAATCGATTAAATTCGAGGGACGGATGCGATCGCGGCAATTGTAAAAGAAACAGAACATCTTGCAAGCTAATACAGATATGATCAGTGCTCCGGAAATACAGGCGGTCCCTGCTTCCGCAGCGTTAGGGATCAGCTTCGAATCATTGCTGAAGGTAATATATGAAGCAAATGTCGTTATTACAATAACGATAGGGTTTACCTCTCCGGAAATCACAAGATTTTCTTTGCCTGCCAAGGCATAACTGACTGTAATCAGGGCTGTCATGGACAGGATCTGCAGCGTTCCGTGGTAAATCGATAGACTGATGTCCCGCCACCCGTCTCCAAGCGTATGTTCCAGAAAACTCTGGTAGATCGGAATGGGCAGATTCGTCAGCGCCAATATAAAGGAACCGATCAAAATAAGCGGCATCAAATATAACAGCCCCCTGCGGAGCCCCTGGAGAGTCTGTTGGTTAGCGAGTCTGGATGCAAGCGCATCAAGCTTCTCCATCATTCCTGTACTTCCCCTTTATATAGATGTAAATATAAATCGTTTAGCTATTGATGTTTTCTTAATTAATTGTATGTTTTCAAGATATATTTTCAGGGTTTTCAGGGGCCGTCTTTGTTCCCAATTAATATTTTTTTGTTCTCAATACAATAAAGGCCCAAGGTTTTGTCTAATTTTGAAAAAATTTATCGGAATAATCTTATTCGGAACATCAAAAGATCAATTTGGAACATACTTCCTGTCGAATTATGAGAATTTTGTATGATTTTTATCAGCCGAAGTGGTTTAAGGCAGATATTGTATAAAATTGCGGATTTTTAAGTCTGGAGGTGTTCCAAATCCCCAAGGTATATTCGCCCAAAAATGTATTAACTGCTGCGCGAGAACGATTCAACCTGGTATTCTCCAATTTTGATTCGATTTACCTGTGTGTATCCGGTGGAAAGGACAGCTCTGTCATGCTCCAGCTTTGCGCTGACATTGCCAGACAACAAAATAGAATCTTTAGCGTTTTATTTATTGATTTGGAAGCGCAATATGAAGCAACGATTCAGCATATTGAAGAATTGCGCCGGATTACGGCTGATGTAGTTGAGAACTTTTATTGGTGTTGCTTGCCATTTTCCTTGCGCAACGCAGTATCCGTGATACAGCCTACTTGGATCTGTTGGGATCGTCTGGAACGGAACAAGTGGGTTAGGGACATGCCTGTACATGATTGCGTAATCAATGAGGACAACCTGCCGGAGGACTGGACATGGTTCTATAAAGGGATGGAGTTCGAGGAATTTACGTCTCGTTTCAGTGTTTGGTTTCAGAAGATACATCGTGGGCCTGCTGCAGCGGGTATTGCCATCCGCAGCGATGAGAGCCTTCATCGATTTAATACCATTATTAACAAAACCAAAGATACCTACCTGGGTTATGTCTGGACAACGAAGTTGCGCGCTCCTGATTCACCTAGTCCGATTTATAACTTTTATCCGATATATGATTGGAAAACGGAGGATATCTGGGGAGCGGTAAGCCAGTTGAACCTTGCTTCTAACGACATCTATGAGCTGATGTACAAAAATGGCTTGAGCATTCATCAGCAAAGATTATGCCAACCGTACGGCGATGATCAGCGCAGCGGACTGGACCAGTTCCGCGCCCTGGAGCCCGAAACCTGGGAAAGGGTTGTAAGCCGGGTTCATGGCGTGAACTTTGGCAATATTTACGCCCGTTCTTCTCTGCTCGGAAATATGAAATCGGAAAAACCAGCCGCCATGACCTGGCAGCAATATAGCGTTTTTTTACTGGAAAGCCTTGGCATTTACGCGCCTGAACTGCGGGATCATTATTACCGCAAGATCAAGTCCTTTTTGCGGTGGTGGTCTTTTCACGGCATTCAGCTGGCAAGCATCCCGGATGAAGCAGACCGCAAGCTGGAGGCTCGCAAGAAGCTTCCGACCTGGCGGAGGGTAGCGAGAGCGATCGAGAAGAACGACTTTTGGCTGCGACGGCTCAGTTTTGCCCCCACAAAGTCGGATGTGCAGCATTTGAAGCAGCTCCGGCAGAAGTATCGGAATCTGATCTATTTGGAGGATGCTCAGGACAAATACATGCGCAGGGCAATCACGGAGGATCACTATGGAAACAATTCAGTGCTTTGAGGGAAAATATGATAAAGCCATATTTTACTCCAAGATGGGCCGTTTTTTTGCAGAGGAACGATATATTCGTCAAATGCCTTATTTGCGCAACGAATCCGATAGAATATGGTTTCTCATCGAGAGAAACGGGATGGTTGTCGCTTTTTCCTCGTTAAGGATCATGGACGAGTATATTTTGTTTACTACGGAATATGTAGAGCCCGGGTACCGCAAACAAGGGTTATTCAAGGCTTTGACCGCGGCCCGATTCGCTTACTGTGAAGAGCTCAACATGCCCATTCGAACTTCTACTGCTTTGGAATATATTAAGAATTATTATCTGGAGCAAGGTTTCGAGATCTATCGAACCACCAGAAATTTCTGGTTTTTATTGAGAAGAAGCGACAAGGAGTTGGCCCCGGCCTATGGAAGAAAGTATACAATTATCCGAAGCTAATTCGGAGCTGGAAGCACTGCTGGATAGATTAAAGCAGATGATTAAACGAATGAGCCTGGAGGAGCAAGTACAAACGCTAAATAAGATTCGAATGCAGCTGCGGACAGTATCCCCCTTTTCCGAACCGGTCGACCTGGTGCAATGGATACGAGCCGATCGAATCTATGCAAATGCTTATAACCCTAACAAAGTAGCTCCTGCAGAAATGAAACTGCTCTACACATCCATCCTTCTGGATGGCTTCACACAGCCGATCGTAGCCTATAAAATCACCGATCATCATTACGAAATTACCGACGGGTTTCATCGCTTACGTATTGGCAAAGAACATCAGGATATTTTAAAAAGAACCTATGGTTATTTGCCCTTAACCATTATCGATAAACCTCTTGCCGAGCGTATGGGATCAACGATCAGGCATAATCGTGCCAGAGGGACGCACCAGATTCGTTCGATGTCCCAAATTGTCCTATCGCTAACTCAGGAAGGATGGAGCGACGAGAAGATCGCCGAGAATCTCGGCATGGAGCCAGATGAGATCATTCGTCTCAAGCAAATCACCGGATTAAAGCAAGCTTTCCAAAATCACGAGTTCTCCAAATCTTGGACTGAATTTGAGAACAAATATTATAAATAAGCACAGAGAGACGGCGGTGTCCGCGACACGCGCCGTCTTTTTTGTTGAATTTTTACTGCACCTTTTTCTCTTTTCCCCCGCCGATAATAACCCTTAATCTATTTTTCAATCCCAAAACAGTATTGTTCACAGAAATTTAAAAGTTTACTGTATTCTTTTTTATATCCTTTTTTCGAATAGATAACTAATATGTTCATATTTCAATAAATTTGTATAATACGATATGCTGCATCTAAAATTTTTAGTGTTAAATCATTTACATTGATTCAGACTATAGACAGAAGAACAGGGCTAGGTTCCTGTCGGATGGGAAAAATGGATGGTGAAAACGATGATAACAATATTTTTATGTGATGATAATAAGGAAACCTTGGACCAATATGCCATGATGATCGGGCAGATTTCCAGCAGAAACAATATAGACGTTTCCATTTCGTCATTCTATAGCGGAGAAGAACTGCTTTTTCATCTTTCCGATTTTCCGAATCAGGCGGATATTATTTACCTCGATATCCTGATGCGCCAAATGAACGGGATGGATACTGCCAAAAAACTTCGCCAGCTTGGATGTAAATCAGAGATTATATTCCTTACCACCAGTGAGGACTATGTATACGAAGCATTTGATATTGCCGCGGTCCAGTATTTGCTCAAATCTTCAACCCCTTCGGACAAGTTCGAACAAGTATTTCTCCGGGCAGTAAGCATGGTTCAGCAGAAAACAAGTGATCTTTTCATATGCGGTTCCGGCAGCAGTCGAACCATTATCCCCATCAAGGATATTGCTTATTTTGAAATCTGGAAAAGAATCGTAACCGTACATTACAGCAAAAATAAAAGCCTGGAGTTCTACTCCACCATGGAGCAGCTGGGCATGCAATTAGCCGGCAAGAATTTCGTTCGCGCCCATCGTTCTTATTTGGTGAATCTTCGCTACATTACCTGGTTTCATCAAAATAGCCTGGTTCTCAAGACAGGTGAGAATATTCCTATAGGGGTGACCTATATGAAAGACGTCAGAAAAACTTTTGCCGACTATGTAAGTGCTGCAAGCATTCATGGCTATTAATGGCAAAGAGATGGTGAAACTCATGATGCCTTTATCATTCGCCCTGTTAATTGTTTATAATGCCTACTATCTGTCCTATTTCAAAAGATACTTTCCGTCAAAAAGAAGCCACTGGCTTTCCTATGTAGCCGCTATCGCCATCAGCACCGGTATCACAGCGATCTCCTATTTATTGCTCGATCACCGATTTGTGGTCTACATCATAATAGGATCTATCATGCTTTCCTATCATTGGCTTTTCCGTGGCAGCCACTTGCAATTTTTATATGTAGGCACCCTTTACATGTTTTCTTTATACAGCAGCAGAGGCATCGTTATTTCGGTTTATGCCATCGCATTTAACAAGAGCATTAAGGAGGTTCTTGAGCAAGACACTTACTATTACACCACATTCATACTTGCTGTTCTTCTTTCCATACTGTCCAATCTGCTTACCCGCAGGCTAATCGTCTCGGATTTAAGAGCCAGACAGCTGCTATATAACAGGGAACAACTCAAGTTTGTGATCATTTACCTGTTCCTTCAATTGGTCTATCTTACGCTTGTAAACGATGGACGTTTCCTTGGCTTGAAACAAGCCTGGTTCACAGATTTATATTGTATTTCCTGCGTTGTAGGTAAATTGTGGCTGATATTCATCTTTAATCATACATCCAAAGTATCAGAGCTGTTCGAATATGAACTTCATACCCGCCAGCTGGAGGAGCAGCTATCCCGCCAAATGCACCATTATCAATCCTATCGCCGGTTTACGGAGAGCTTTCGCGCATTTCAGCATGACTATAACAATATGATGAACTCAATGAAAAACTTGCTGCAGAACCAGGAGTATGAGCAGGCGGCCCGGATGCTGGGCAATATTCATGATACGATGCATAAAAATGTACAAATTCATCGAACCTACTCCAACAATGTCCTCCTCGATGCTATTTTGCAGGATGCAGCCAACACTTGTGAAGGCAAAGGGATCTTTTTTTCGGCTATGGCCCACCTCCCCGAAAGTATCTCATTAACCGAACTGGAAATCGTCCGTATTTTCACGAATGTAATAGATAATGCCATTGACGCCTGTGATAAAGTATCCGGTCCTGACCGATTCATTAAGATTACCAGCGGAAACACTTACGATTGGACGACCATTGAGGTTTCTAATTCATTTGATGGTCATTTGCTGATGAAGGGTAGCGAACTGCTGTCTACCAAAGAGAACAAAGAATTTCACGGTCTCGGTCTGAAAATTGTAAAGGAAACCATAGAGGGTTTGGGTGGACTGGTGCATCTGGATCCTGATTCTGAGCAAGGCATCTTTCAAATAAAGCTCATTCTACCGACATCCCCCTAAACCTCTTATGGACAGGTTGAACAAGAGGACAACGCTTTCAAATCTCCCCTCCTATAAATTCAGCACAAAAAACGATGAATTCGGAACATTCACCTCTAAAACGAGAGGAATTTATCATTAGATTGGATTGGCAAAATATTAGCTTTAGGAGGCCAAGAAATGAGATCACCAGTATTTAGGGCCAGTTCCATCATCTCCGGGTTTTTGTTAATTCCTCTTTTATTTTCCGCTTCTCCTCTATATGTCAATGCGGAAGATGCGGTTCCGGAAATATCGGATCGGATGGATAGCGCTCCTCCGGACCAGGCACAGGATTCTCCGGCATCAGCAAGTATTTCTGAGTTCCCAACCGAAGGTTATGAGCAGTCAGTAACCCCAGTTGAAGCGGAAGAAGAACCTGACTTTTCGGAAGCAACTGCCATATCTAATAGTTCGCGCAATGTTTTCTTTACCCTGGAGTCATCCAAGACGGCTATGTACGACTTAAATACTCCTAGCCTCAAAACACTGACGGTTGTTCATTATCCGGATGCCATTGATGATTCACTGACAGGAAGTTTCGGTATAGCACTCGTACCGGCCCTACTCAGCCAGAGCACGACGATACTACATTTCCCGAACCAGCAAAAGCTGCTTCTCGATGGCATTCCAGAGCCAATCGTCTATCAAGCTGCAAGTACGAATTGGCCGGAATTCCTGGATAGACAGGAGGAGTTTTTATCTGGCGAAGAGCTTTCAATAATATTAGCCATCTCCTACTCTACCGACGGCGGGGCTACCTTTTCCGAAATCCCGCCAAATCCTATTAGCAGTACAAATGCGATTCGCGTAGAGCATCACAGCATGATTCCTAATTCCATAGCACTTGGCACCGAACCTCTCGACTTGAAATTGGCAAGCACTTATCAACCGTTAACCATAAACATAAGTTTTCCTATGAAGCTCGCAGACAATAATATAACAACGGGGGAATTTAATGGCGCTGTCGCTCTGATGGAAGAGTGGAAGCTGGTAACTTCGATCTACGAATCCATGTCTACGGTTGAAGTCCCAATAACTACAATCCTATCTTCCCCTCAAATCCACGGCATTGTTCGTCAAGTGGAACTGCCCGAAGGGGCGGGCATGGATTGGAATCAGGGCAGCAGCTTGTCCGGCCAGACAGTGGAACTGCTTGAAGAGAGCAGCAATAATGTCATTGCAACAACGGTCACCGATAAGAATGGCGAATACGCCTTCTCACATATTGCTACCACAAGAAGGCTTCAGGTAAGAATCAATAATGAAGATGGACTAGTCTTTTTTGCAGATCCTAATACGGACCCAGGCAGCTATCAGCAAAAGAATACAGTGCCTGTTGGCGGAGTTACGGATATGGACAGGGCTAATCAGCAGCTTAACGGCTTATTCTCAATGGTTGCCAACTGGCTCAATAACCAGTATTCACATATCCCTGTCAATACTGATACGGTATGGAAAAACAACGATATTGATGAATCCGCGCGGATCAGTCAGGATGTCAATTTTATGATTGTAAGCAAATCAGCAAGTGAAGCCGGCAATTCAAAACCGGATGACAATGCTGACAATAATACTTCTATCTTCACTCCGGGCCATAACTCGCCTGATACAGGCGATGCAACTATTGCTAACGATAACACTCCAGACACCATTGATGTCTCCAATCCAAACACCAGTTCACCGACTATAGACAACACCTCTAATCCTGGTGACAGCATTCCGGCTACGGTTGATATCTCTGATCCTGGCAGCAATGGTACCAATAGTCCTTCTGCTGATAATCCGAATCATCCATTGCAGGATTCCTCGCCACCGTCAGTCATTATAGAACCTGTGGAAATACCGACAAGCAGTAGTGAACTTGACGAAATACCGCAAACGGGAGATTCGGATATATCATGGACTTATTATGCATCCCTGATGCTGCTGTCAATTGCTGTTTTTTTCAAGCTTGGACGCAGGAAATAACATCATACAAAGTACGGAAAGGCGGTAAGAACCTATGAACAGACGCAAAGCCATCCTTGTCGCCTTTTTCAGTATGACCTTCCTGTATTCCCTGATTCACCTTGGAATTTATACGTATGATCACTACCATACAGCTTATATAGTTAAAGGGTTGGAGCGGCAAATGAACTCCTCTGCTGCTCCAGCCCTTGTACTTCATTCAGAAACCTCTGAGGTTGGCGTAGAAAAAGCCCGACAGGCAGTACTCCCTCAGCTTGGTTCCTTAGCTCGGCAGAATCAGGATATCGCTGGTTGGCTCAGTATTGAGGGGACCCCGATTCATTACCCTGTTATGCATACCCCGCAAGATGCGGAATTTTACCTGGATCATGGCTTCGACCGACGTAAAAGCAAAAGTGGCCTCCCTTTTTTGGACTCCCGCTCCAGCATAGCAGAACCAACCACAAACTGGATCATCCATGGACACAATATGAAGAATGGAAGCATGTTTCACGCGTTGACCTATTACAAGAATAAAGACTATT
Organism: Paenibacillus sp. 79R4; assembly: GCF_013393165.1. Lineage (NCBI taxonomy): Bacteria > Bacillati > Bacillota > Bacilli > Caryophanales > Paenibacillaceae > Paenibacillus > Paenibacillus sp. 79R4. The sequence continues at coordinate 229,446 of NZ_QJOT01000010.1, forward strand.
ACGAAAAGCACCCCATCATTCAGTTTGACACTCTCTATGAGCATGGGGAATATGAAGTTATCGCTGTGATTCTTTCCAAGGTATACCGCAAGGATGAACAGGTCTTCAAGTACTATCAATTTATAAACGCAGAGACAAAAACAGAATTTGATGCCTTCATTCAAAATATAAAACAGCTCGCTCTTTATAATACGGGGATATCGGCCGAGTATGGGGATCAGCTTATAACCCTCTCAACATGCGAATATTCCAATGATAATGGACGTTTGGCAGTCATAGCTCGAAGGTCTCAGAGCAATTCCTCCAAGAGAACCAATTAGTTTTCCCTTCCTTTGATTCAGGACTGGTGCCAGATTTTCTCCGCCAGTAAATTCAATTATCTTTATGCTTGGATTGTCTTACCGCGTTTTGGGTTTGCTTATATAAGCCAAGAAGAGGGGGCCATTGTGGCCACCCTCTTCTTTACTTATAGGTTTGCTTATTCCATATAACCTTGGATGAAACGCATCAGAATCGTCGCAACCTCCGCACGAGTCGAATAGCCTTTCGGCACGAGCGTCGTATTGGAACGCCCCTTAACGATGCCTTCGGCATTCGCCCAGCTCATGGCTGTATATGCCCAACTGCTAATGCTTGACGCATCATCATAAGCAGCCAGCTCCGATCTCTTCGTTACATCGTATCCTTTGTACACCGCAAAGTTATACAGAATTAATGCCATCTGTTCACGCGTTACGTTATCATTTGTCCCGAATCGACCACCGCCATATCCAGTGGCAAAACCATTCGCATTGGCCCAAATGATCGCATTTGTGTACCATTCTCCGTTTTTCACATCCGTGAAACTATTGGTCCCCTTCACTACAGGTGAGCCCTCAAGACGATAAAGTACTGTCACCAGCATCGCACGCGTCATTGGCAGATTCGGGCTAAACGTTGTCGCAGTTGTCCCATTAAATAGTCCTCTGACTACACTGAACTCTACAGCCTTGTAGAACCAGTCTGACTCTTTCACGTCGATAAAAGGATTCTTCCAGACAACTACGCTGTCACCTGTGTTATCCTCTGTAGTGTCACTAGTACTGTCATCTATATTGCCACCTGCAATGTCTCCAGTATTACTATCTGTATTGCCGCCTGCGTTGCCACCTGTAATACCTCCTACATTACCTCCTGTGCTGCCGCCTGCGTTACCTGTTTCTTGGCCTGAACCTGGTTGTTCACCTGGTTGCTCTCCCGGTTGTTCGCCTGGCTGTTCGCCCGGTTGCTCACCTGGCTGTTCACCAACGATAGTTCCATCTTCATTTACGATGGAGCCGGATGGTACGGTCACTGTTTCCCCGCTTGGCAGTTTTACAATTACCATGCCGTCCTCGCCATCTGTTACGATCGAACCTGATGGTACCGTTACTGTTGAACCGCTTGGCAGCTCTACAGTTACTGTTCCATCTCCGTTATCTATAACAATCGAGCCATTTGGTACCGTCACCGTTGAACCACTTGGAAGTTCTACGGTTACTGTCCCATCTTCGTTATCTGTTACAACTGAGCCGTCCGGGACAGTTACGCTCGGACCACTTGGTTGTTCTCCTGGTTGCTCTCCCGGCTGCTCTCCGGTGTTCCCTGGCTGCTCGCCCGGTTGTTCGCCTGGTTGTTCGCCCGGTTGTTCGCCAGGTTGCTCGCCCGGTTGTTCACCTGGATGTTCGCCCGGTTGTTCGCCTGGTTGTTCACTAACGATAGTTCCATCTTCATTTACGATGGAGCCGGATGGTACGGTCACTGTTTCCCCGCTTGGCAGTTCTACAATTACCATGCCGTCCTCGCCATCTGTTACGATCGAACCTGATGGTACCGTT
>NZ_QJOT01000011.1:0-160422 GCF_013393165.1 Paenibacillus sp. 79R4
GAAAATAAATTATCCGGTATTAGCTAACGTTTCCGCTAGTTATCCCAGTCTTACAGGCAGGTTACCTACGTGTTACTCACCCGTCCGCCGCTAACTCTCTGGAGAGCAAGCTCTCCATCAAGTCCGCTCGACTTGCATGTATTAGGCACGCCGCCAGCGTTCGTCCTGAGCCAGGATCAAACTCTCCAATAAAGTGTTGCTCATTGAAAAGAGCGATTAGCTCATTTTGAATCTGACTTATTTCTTAGATTTCACTTGACGTGAAACCCGCTCACTCGTTGTTCAGTTTTCAAAGATCAACTTCGTTTTTAGCGTCGCTTTCGTTCTCAGCAGCGACCTTTATAATATATCATGTTCGCCTCGTTTGTGTCAAGAAGTTTTTTTGAGATTTTTTGTTTGCCACACTCAATATCTTCTTGTCTTTCAGGGGCGAGATTTAATTTATCATAGAATTACCTAGGGAGTCAAGCAATTTAGCATATTAAATTTATTGGAAAAACATTACACCAAAGCAAAGGCAATTCCCTCCTGAAAACTATGTCTTATAGCGTATCTCTCTACCTTCCCCATAACCATTTGCCGCTGCTAACGTTACCTCTTTTATTAGGGAATGATGCACCAGCTTGCTAAGGACAAGCGGAAGATCCTCCTTCGCATGCTTCAGTTCAGGAAATTGGGACAGCTCGTGAACGCTCCACGTATCTTTGCGGCACTCCATCACACGTAATAGAGGTGTACAGCACTCCTCCATCTTGGATACAATCGCGAATTCGTTGGTTAGTAGCAGGAGATCGATCCTTTGGCTCAAGGTCTCCTGGCTATTGGTAAGCTCATGAAACAATTTATATACCACAGGGTTCAAAGAAAGCATTTGTTCCCAAGTAACACTCTCCGGCAATATTCCCTGCTCGATCAATTCGATATTGGCATAATGCTTTAATGCCTGCATCACGCAGTAATAAGCGTCCATAAGATCTTTTGCTTGCTCATAATGCTTGGCTTCAGTGTACATTCGCAGCATACGTGAATACTCCTTGAAGCGCCGACGGCTTCTTAAGTCCCCTTTGAATTGAATCAGCTCGCTGCGGAACGTTGTGAGCTCTCCTTCAACATCCCAGATCACATCCCCCTGCAAGAAGCAGCGCAGAATATCTGGATGATCCCCGGAGACAAGAGAACGCAGCAAGCAGCTCTTCCCTACCTGCAGCAATTGATAACGCACATCTCGGTTGATAAAATGTTCTATCCTGACGTCATCCTCCAGATCATCACAGACAGCTATGATTAGTAAATCAAAATCATTCGGCAGCGGGGAATGGCGCTCCCCTTCTTGACGATAGACTATAGCTCCGATTGCCCCGGGGCAACGATCTGTATCCGGAAAAGAAAAAATGGTCGGCTCCACAGTATCCTCCTACCTTGGCGTATCCTTGCCAATTCGATATAATATAGTTCTACACCACATTCAAGTTTCCTTCTTGCGAGTTTGTTCAAAAAGTTCGCTTTGGATAAGAAAACCGAGCTAAGTCGTAGAAAGATGAATGACTGCAATGCTAAGGCAGGCTTTCTTGACATATAGAATTTCATCGGCTGCGACAGATTGCCTAATAAATTCTATTTTTAACACAAAGCTACACGGAGAGCATATTCGGCAGTGAATCTTGAATTCAGTCAGGTCCAGGTCTTCTGGTACATACTTACACAAAGCGTACGCTCCGTTCCCTGGCCTGGTTAGTGCTAAAAACCATACTTTCAGAACACGCACTTGCTTATAGAGGGATCGCGTCATTCAATTCTTTCATTTATATAGTTCAAATTTAAAATAAGAATAGAGGTTGCTGCTAATGTTCTTCAAATCCAGCAAAATTAACGAGTTTCGCTTGTGGGGCCTGCTTCTGACGATGTTCGGAATGGGACTGATGGTGTTAGGCACAGCTGGCATCGTCTTCTGGGGACAGTCCGGCAAGATTATCGCCGCTATAGGCCTTGCCATCGGATTGATCGCCATGCTAGCCAGTCTGGCAGTTTATTTCTGGGCCGGTATGCTCTCGACCTCCGCTGTACAGTTAGAATGCCCCGAATGCCATAAATTAACGAAAATGCTTGGTAAAACTGACCGCTGCATGTTCTGCAAGACCATTCTGACTCGCGATCCCGAGCAGGCGACAATTACTGCCGAAGAGCTGGAACAGCAAGCCGCGGCAACCACCGTAAATGAATAGACGTCAACGAGAACATACATAAATATTCGCAAAAAAAGGACCATCATCTTCACGCATAAGCGGAATGGATGGTCCTTTTGCCTTCTTTTAACTGACTTATAGCTGCTTTACAGACCTCGGATCTGCCTTGGTCCGGATCATTTCGCCTGCGTTACTCCCTTCAAGACCTCCCAGGCCTTGTCCGAAGCAAAGCTGCGATTCCAGGAAGCGACTCCCCCCAGCTTGAGAGACTTGATCAACTCCACTCTCGCTTGCAATGATACTTCATCCTCAAGCCATATCCGGTTACGCACCTGGTCTTCCGTATACTCTACATAGTTCTGTCCGACTTCCTCCGAGAATACAGGCTTCAGCTTCTTCTCCTCAATAATCTTCTGAGCCTTGGTCATGCCAATCGCCTTCGACTTCACTTCTACCTTGCCATCCTTCTCTGTTTCCGACCATACCCGAGTGTAAAGCGGCACAGCCATGATCATCTTCTCAGGCGGCACAAGATCCTCATCGAGAATCCGTTTCGCTGACGATGCTGTCCATGGCAGAGAAGCTACGGAGCCCGCTACAGGGCTAGCCGCCCAATGCTCGTCATAGGCCATCAGAATCAGATAGTCTACAATCTCACCCAGCGATTTGCGATCCAGGAACGCGGACCACATCTCACTGTTCGATTTTGGCGTTACATCGATCGAAACGACAAGGCCATATTCTTGGGCAAGCGGGCGCAGCTCCCTCATAAATTGGGTCAGGTTGTCTCCATCCTTGGTATATACATTTTCATAATCGATATTAATCCCATCAAGATCATACAATTTTGCATATTGCAGCATTTGCAGAATCGTTGTCATCCGATTGTCAAAGCTGGCCAGCGCTCCAGAGGTCACATCTGGATCAAAGCTATTGTTGAACAAACCCCATACCTGCATGCCTCGCCCATGAGCCCATTTAACATAATTGATATCCGCCTTGCTCTTCACATTGCCTTCTTTATCGATCAGTGAGAACCAGGTTGGACTAACAACATTCACTCCAGGCATTTCTCCGATATTCGCTGGCTTGGGAGCGACCTCATAAACTGCCTCCCAGGTCAGGTTCACCACTTTGGACTTCCATTTCTGCTTGGCTGGCGACAGTTCTTCCGCTACCTTCGGAATATCGACCGATTCACCAATCTTAACATGCTTGGCTTGCAGGTAACCCGTATATCCATCGTCCAATTGCACATGATACCAGTAATCTCCATGGTCCAATATACGAAGCTTTGTACCGGGCTTCACGTCTGCCACAATTGGCTTATGAATGTTCGGTTCTACCCGCAGCGGGTATTTCAAGCTTTCCTTCGGCTTGGCAGGTCCTGACACCTCACCCTTCTGAACACTCTCCCCAGCCGTATACAGCAGGACTGCTCCGGAGGCTGCATCTTCATGAATCTCTACGCCATATAGTTCCTTAAGCAAATGAACAGGTAAATACAGCACTCCATCCTTCTCTTCCGGAGAGAACAACAGGTTCATCGGCTTATTGTTCACCTTCGCTGTCTTCTCATCCGTCTTCAGAAAGACCAGCTTCTTAGGCGTTGTCAAAATCACCGACCTGCTCTCCTCCTCATAGCGGATATGTGGGTCGATCACTTCTTGGATGATCGGTAGAGGAAGCTTCAGCGAATCCTCTGAGCCCAGAGCAGAATAATCCATAATAGCTCCATCATAGAAAATAGGCTTGTCAAATTTCCCCTTCCAATCCGGGTCGACATGCTGACGATTTGGCAGAAATTGCGAAGAGATTAAATAACCGCCAATAATAATAAGAATGAGTCCAAACAGCCATTTAACGCCACGTCTCTTTCGCCTTCTGCCTCTGTAATATGCGCTTCTTGTGTTCTTCAAATAATAGTACCTCCGTTGCGTTAATAGTCCGTGTACAATAAGTACAATTGGCAGCCCCGAACCTCTAATAAAATAAAAACGTGAAGGATTCCCCGAAGGAACCCTGCACGTTCTCTCAAACATCAGGTGAAATCAATGATTACGACGGCAATCCTTGCACACGCCGTGTAGCTCCAGTCGGTGCCCATGTACTTCAAAACCGGTTACCTCTTCAGCCTTGCGTTCTACCTCGTCCAGCGAAGGGTAAGTGAAATCCTCGATTTTTCCGCATTTTTCACAAATAATATGATAATGATTAGAAACATCGGCATCGAAACGGCTTGAGCTATCGCCATACGTCAGCTCTCTGACCAAGCCAGCCTCAATGAACATTTTTAGGTTGTTATATACCGTAGCCACGCTCATATTGGGAAAACGAGGCTCCAGTGCGCGGTAAATCTCATCCGCGGTTGGATGTCCCATCGTATCCATAAGATAGCTAAGGATGGCATGACGTTGCGGCGTTATGCGGACACCATTCATTTTCAGTTGTTCTAACGCATGTTGAACGCGCGAAGCCATTATGTCCACCGCCTTTTTGATAGTGCAGAAGCACTAACCCCTGCAATGTTATTGTACGGTTAGGTTAAAACGTTTGTCAACGCAACATTAAAGGTTACGCAAAAAGTCCACTTTTGATAAGAAAAGCCAATGAGGCCCATTCTATGCCCGCGCTGCCACGTTAACGTCTATTCACAATTAAGTCGCTATTGCCCTCGACCTGGATCTCATGATCGCCATTGCCGAAAATACCGGAAATTTCTTTACCATTTATAGTAAACGGCAGGTTACTCGTGATATTCCCATATCCACTTGAACCCATGATCATATAATCACCAATTTCCGGCAGCGCCAGGCTGATTTCTCCTACAGCGCTGTATACATTCCAATCTCCGCCGACAACTGCCGAGGATACTTGAATCTTGCCATTAAGCGATTCTGCCTTAAGTTCCTCTGGAACAGCATCAACCTGAATATTTCCGTTTTTGGTCGTAACGTTGATATTCCCCTGCGAGTTGACCAGCGAAATATTGCCGACCAGCGTAGATAGCGCTGCATCTCCGGCAATCCCTTTGGCTTTAATATTACCGCCCTGCGTATCCACTTGTACGTTGCCGAATATCCGATACAGCTCTGCGCTGCCATTTAAAGTTCTGGCCGAGACCTCGCCGACGATATCCCAGAACTTAAAGTTGCCGCCTCCGGTCTGCAGCTTGAATTGATTCATCGCCTGAAGTCCAGTTAATGTAATCGATCCGCTAGTCGTACTAATATCGAGATCAAGGAAACGGTTCTGCGGAACAATCAGCGTTATATTCACACGCGGGTGGCGTCTGCCGCTCTCGCCATAGGTATGATCTTTTACCGATAAATCCAGCGTCTTGCCTTCACCCACAACAACAGAAGTATCCTCGGCAAGGTCCCTCGCCTCCTCCTCGGAAGCCTGATCGATCCATATCGTGGATTTCAGAATCACCTCATTAATCTCTGCGCTCTTGACATCGATGTCGCCATTTATCCCGTTCACTACTATCTTGCCAGTGTCCAGATCAATGGGAATCTCTACAGCTGATTTGTCCGTCCTGTATCCTTCTTCCCCGCTGAACTCGGCGCCTGCAGAAGCAAGATCAAGGCTGACCCGGTTCCATAAATGCATATAATGATCCTGCTGCGTAATGGCAAATACCGAAGCGCCGATACATAGCGACAAGAGCAGCCCTTTGAAGTCGATACGCAGTCTGCGAATTGGTCTGTATACCTTCCTCCGGTTCCAGATCATAGCCAGCATAAGCTCTAATCCAGCAAGTACCAGCAACAGAGGCCACCATTTAAGCAATAAGAGCATATCATCCTGTCCGCTTCTAACATCGCTCCACATGAGCACAGCGACTGCAATCAATATTGCTGAAGCCGTAAGCCGACCTGGCCGAAATATACGGCGCCTGCCCTCCCTGACAATCCAGATGAGCCCCGTGAGCATCATGGCTACCGATATACCGTAGCTGCCATAATTCTGAATGATTCCCTCCAGCCAGACTGGCTTCATTCGCAATATAAAAGCGATAATTCCTCCGCTGATCAGAATGATTCCGGTTAATGCGCCTACCTCCGAGCCCATTGGATCCGCTGCTTCGCTCTCTTCGTTGCGTTTCAAGCCAGCGTTGACAGCATCCGTCGTCTGTAGAACATCATAAATGCTATAGAAATATACTACGGTCACCAGCAAGCCAAGCACGAGCAACAGCGGCACGTTGATTCGCATATGAGCCGAAGAGAAGTACACAAGCAGCGCCAAATCGATAAGGAAAACATCTATAAAAAGACTGCCTTTTATAAATTTTTGCAAATATAAATGACCAAAGCCGGGGAACAAGGCAGAGAGCAGACAGGCGATGAATTTTCTTTTGCGCCGCCTTGGTTTGTAACCAGCCTTATGCTTCTGCTTAAGCTCCTCCGGACTTATCAACAAATTTGAGGGTTCCATTTACACCATCTCCTCCCCTCTTGGACTAATTGTAACCGAAATAGGCCCCTTTGTAATTTATAATAATTTCTCTTTTCAAGAAATGCTCTCCTAATTCAAAAAAATAGCACTCCCTATCCGCCTCACGACAGACAAGTGTGCTATTTGCTGACTCTTTGAACTACATCTATAAAATCATCATCTGTAACTAGCGATCGAGATGAAACAACGTCAGATCTACACCCGCCGTCGACCTTACCGTCTCTCCCGGCATGAAGCCAAACTTCCGGTACAAGGATACCGCCGGAGCATTCAGCGTTCCCGCCGTCACGGAGAAATGCCGGATATCATCATAATGATCGAGGACATAGCTCACTAAGGCAGCTCCGATACCTTCGCGCAAATGGTCAGGATGTACCATTAACCGGGTAACTGATAGATGGACCGATGATTCTGCCGAAATTGAGATCACGCCCAGCAGCTCCCCGACTTCTCCATCCTCCTCCAGCTCATCCGATAAGTATCCATAGAAATCTTCCCCACTGCTCCTGATTGAATCGAACGTATCGCCCAGAGGCGGATATGAAGCAAGTCCTATCGCCAATGCCTCCAGACGGTAAGCCATATGCTGCAGGCTCCATATCTGCTCCACTACGTCCGGGTCCTGAAGAGATAACAATCTGATCACATGGCTTCCCATCCTTTACGCAGCCCGAATCTGATAATTTTGATAGCGTGCTGAAGCCGGATCTCTATTGCTTCAGCACTTCGATTAATAGCTTGTTCACAAGTCCAGGGTTCGCTTTTCCTTTGCTTTGCTTCATCACTTGGCCCACGAGGAAGCCGATCGCCTTCTCCTTGCCTGCCTGATAATCCTGTACAGAGGCCGGGTTATTAGCCACAACTTCCTGCACGATAGCCAGAATTGCACCTTCATCGCTAATTTGCACAAGGCCTTGCTCCTCAACAATTTGCTGTGGAAGCTTGCCGCTCTGCAGCATCTCTTTGAAGACCGTCTTGGCAATCTTGGAGCTGATCGTCCCTTTCTCGATCAGGTTGACCATCTCACCAAGCCCCTGGCCTGTCAGCTTCACTGCAGCCAATTCCAATCCGTTGCTGTTCAAATAGCCGAGCAATTCGCCCATCATCCAGTTGGATACGGATTTTGCATCAGATGTATGCTCCAGACTGCTCTCGAACAAATCGGCGAGCGGCTTTGAGGATGTAATCACTGCGGCATCATAGTCCGGCAGACCATAGTCCTTCGTATAACGCGCTTTACGGGCATCCGGAAGCTCAGGAATTGATGCGCGAATCCGCGCCTTCCAATCCTCATCGATATACAGTTTAACCAGATCCGGATCTGGGAAATAGCGATAATCATGGGCTTCTTCCTTACCACGCATCGAGAAAGTCTTGCCCTGGGAGTCATCCCAGCGGCGGGTCTCCTGGACAACTTCCCCACCCTCGTCCAAAATCTCAGCTTGACGATACTGCTCATATTCCAGGCCGCGTTGTACACCGCGGAAGGAGTTCATATTCTTCAATTCGGCACGAATTCCGAATTCCTTCTGCCCATGAGGACGAAGACTGATGTTCGCATCACAGCGCATTGAACCCTCTTCCATTTTTACGTCGGATACATCGCAGTACTGCATAATAGCCCGCAGCTTCTCCAGATAAGCCTTCGCCTCTTCCGGTGTAGAAATATCCGGCTCAGACACAATTTCTACAAGTGGCGTTCCGACACGGTTAAAGTCCACCAGGGAAGCATAACCGCCGTCCACATGCGTTAACTTACCCGCATCTTCCTCCAGATGCAGACGAGTAATCCCAATGCGTTTCGTATATCCGTCCATCTCAATGTCGATATAGCCGTTTAATCCAATCGGCTGATCAAATTGAGAGATTTGATACGCTTTTGGTGAATCCGGATAAAAGTAGTTCTTGCGGTCGAACTTGCACACATCACCGATCTCACAATTTAGCGCCATCGCCGCCTTCATCGCATAATCCACCGCCTGGCGGTTTAACACTGGCAGCACGCCGGGATGTCCAAGACAGACCGGGCAAGTATGGCTGTTGGGTGGCGCGCCGAATTCCGTGGAGCATCCGCAGAAAATCTTCGATTTCGTATGCAGCTCCACATGCACTTCCAGTCCGATCACCGTTTCATATTTAGATGTTGACATATCGATCCTCCTGCTAACTTTAGTACTGCCTCATCGCAAGCTGCGAAGGGCGGTCCCATCAACTTAAGCGCGTCTAAGCAGACGCCATCCATTATAGTACCTGTTTTAAAAGTCGGATCTTTCAGCATCGAGAAGGTTAAAATGAAGCTAAAGCCTGAGAGGGCTGATCATAGGTGAAACCTAGATGAGCACCTGGGATGTTTCCGAAGGAAACAAAACTTCAATCGGTTTTCTTATCGAAAGGCGACTTTTAAACTATCTCTTATAGAGATGGGCGTTGTTTATGATGATCCGTATGCGCCTCATAGGCATGAGCCACACGCAGAATTGTGCTCTCATCAAATGCCTTGCCGATAATTTGCAGACCAACAGGTAAGCCATCTGCAAAGCCGCAAGGAACGCTCATGGCAGGCACCCCAGCCAAGCTCATCGGTATCGTCAAAATATCGTTGAGATACATCGTAAGCGGATCATCTACCTGCGAACCGAGCTGGAAAGCCGTCGTCGGAGCAGTAGGTCCGATAATGACATCATATTTCTCAAAGGTCCGATCGAAGTCTTGTTTGATCAGCGTACGGACCTTCTGTGCTTTCAAATAATAAGCATCATAATAACCGGAGCTAAGGGCATAAGTTCCAAGCATAATCCGCCGCTTCACTTCCGGCCCGAAGCCCTGGCTGCGTGAATCCAGATACAGATCCAGCAGATTGCCGCCTTCCTCCGTACGTACTCCATAACGCACACCATCAAAACGCGACAGGTTGGATGAAGCCTCTGAGGAAGCCAGCAGATAATAAGCAGCTACGGCATACTCTGTATGTGGCAGCGATACTTCTTCCCATACAGCGCCAAGGCCTTCCAATACCCGCAGCGCTTCAAGCACAGCAGCCTTGACCTGAGGATCAATCCCATCCAGATATTCCTTAGGCACTGCAATTCTCAGCCCGGAAATCTCACCCGATAATGCACTCACATAATCCGGAATAGTCACATTCGCTGACGTAGAATCCTTCGCGTCATGCCCGGCAATAGCTTGCAGTACGTACGCGGCGTCCTCGACGTTCTTCGTAATGGGTCCGATCTGATCCAGAGAAGATGCAAATGCGACCAAGCCGTACCGCGATACAAGTCCATAGGTCGGCTTCAACCCTACTACTCCGCAATAGGATGCCGGTTGACGAATCGATCCGCCTGTGTCGGAACCAAGAGTGAAATAGGCTTCACCCGCCGCAACCGCCGCTGCCGAGCCGCCACTGGAACCACCAGGTACTCGAGTCAAATCCCACGGATTACGCACCGGATGGAAGCTTGAATTCTCATTCGAGCCGCCCATGGCAAACTCGTCCATATTCAGCTTGCCGATCGTCACGGTCTCAGCCTGCTTCAGCTTGGTTACAACCGTAGCATCATAGATCGGGTTATAATTGGACAGAAATTGGCTGGCACAAGTCGTTCTCAAACCCTCTGTCACCATATTATCCTTAATTCCTACCGGCAAACCGAACAGCAAGCCTTTGGCTTCATCGCTGCCAAGCTTGTTATCAAGGCGGGCCGCCTCAGCACGGGCCCCCTCTTCATTTAAAGTCAAATAAGCACCTACACGTTCATCCTGTTCCTGAATTCTGGCGAACGCTTCCCCTACCAGATCCGTTACGGACAGCTCCTTCTTGCTGAGCTGATTATGTAGTTCCTGCAAGCGCAAATCAAATAGCGTCACTCCATCTTCCTCCTTCCAAAATTTTCAGCACTAATCTGTAATTACACATTCCAAAAGACCGACTTTCAGCACCGAAATATGTTCCCCGTGTTACTTCGTGATAGAAATAGAATTTATAAGTTATCAGCGTAGCTGATGGAATTCTATATCGCAAGAAAACCTACCTTGCATCAGTCGTTCATCTTTAAGCGACTTCGATACGGTTTCCTTATCCAAAGCGAGCTTTTGAACAACCTCTTCTATTCCAATACGGCCGGCACTTTAAATTGTCCGTCTTCCTCGTCCGGCGCATTACGGAATACCTGCTCCTGCGACAGGCTCTCATGAACCTCATCCTCCCGCATGACGTTGCTAAGCGGCAGAACATGCGTCGTCGGCTCCACATTTTCCGTATCGAGTTCATTCAATTTCTCGGCATATTGTAAAATCGCATTCAATTGTCCAGTGAACATTTTCCGCTCTTCATCATTCAATTTCAGACGGGCCAGCTTTGCAACATGTTCCACGTCTTGCACCTGGATACTCATAGTCGTCCTCCCTTTATTCGGATGAATAAAATTATATTGTAGAATGAGGTCCAATTCAATCCATTAACGCGAAACCAAATAAAAGCCATCTATCCATACAGAAAAAAAGAGCCCGCCCTACACAGGCCGACTCTCTCATAGAGGTTGGACACACTTATATCCAAGCTCGCAAATTCACTTGCTTAATAAACTCTGCCTGCGATAGAGGTTCCTTGGCGGATTCCTCCTGCTCTTCTACTTCTTCATTCTCCCCATTCATAATATGCATGAACAGTTTTTCATTATAAGTAGCCAGAGCATAGTCGATTAGAGCTTCTCTTGTAGTCCACTCTACTTCTTGCTGGGTTAGCAGTTCTTCGGATTCGATATCGCTCGAAGGGACGAAATAATTCCGTCCAGTCTTTGGAGACCGAACAAGATAATCAAAAGCATTGTCTGGATTACGGTCATAAGCAATGACGTAACCATATTCCCCAACAGGAAGATTCTGCTCAAAAGCATCGCCGACGATTACAATTCTCTCTCCCAAAGGCAGCATCGTCTTACCTCCCTGATATATACTCAGATATATTATTGAACACGCTTTGTAAGCGGGCTCTCCTTACTTTTATATAATCCTACTAAAAAACAAAGAGAAGGGCAAGATATCTCTACTATGAACGATTATCCGGCTATGAAATGACTACTCCCCGATCTTCATTTTCTTAACAACGCTCTCTTCTTCCATAAATGACAACAACTTCTCCATGTCCGATCCCGCTTTGAATTGCACAGTAAGTCGCAGAACTATCTCCTTATCCTTACGTTCTGCTTCAAAGCCGACAATCGAGATATGCCGCTTTGACAATCTGTCCATGAATCCGGGAATAATCGCTTCATCATTGTCGATCGTAACCAGCAGCTTCTCGGTCTTGGGAGATGCCAGCCAGTTGAAGCGACCATGCAGCACGAGCTGCCCGATCACGATAATGATCATAACCCCGATTCCCATAAAATACATCCCTGCGCCAACCGCCATGCCAATACCAGCGGTTGCCCATATCCCTGCGGCCGTTGTAAGTCCGCGAACGGTATTCTTCTGCATAAAGATCATACCCGCACCGAGAAAGCCTACACCGCTAACCACACCTGCAGCCACCCTTGATGGGTCCAAAGACAGATTGCTCCAGCCTATCTGGTCCTGAAATCCATATTTGGACACAATAATCATCAATGCCGCACCAACCGAGACAACAAAATGGGTACGAACCCCGGCTTCCTTCATGCGGTTCTTGCGTTCAAAACCGATCGTAACACCGCAGATTCCGGCGATCAGAACCCGTAACAGCAGTTCGAAATCCATGTTCATAATACTCACCTTCCTGCTGACATATCGCAACTATCTGGAACTACAAGTATAACAAAGTCGGGGAGCGTTGTGGAGACCAGATGGAAAACAAAGGAACATAGGGCATCTATCCGGCAAGCTTTCTCAATTGCCGGATAGATGCCCTATGGGTCAATGACAGATATTTAAGGCTGATCCTGAATCACTTGATTACGCATAATATATGATGCTCCCGCAATACATAACAGGACAGCCAATACAGTTAAAAGCAATGGTCCAGCCAGATTTACGGTGCCCGTTCCGCCAAGCAGACTCATCGCATCTGCCGCCAACTTGGCCGGACTCCAGCTGAACCAAGAAGGAAGCAGATTATGGGTCATCGTTAACACCACCAGGAGCAGAATTGAAGCAAGCGCAGCCGCTCCCCCCTTCAGCACTGTGCTGAATAGTAGCACAATCGAGGCCGCCAGCAGCATCCAGCATAAATAGATCGCCCCGGCTTGAAGGGTTGTCTCCCATGCCAGGCTGCCCAGCATAATACGGCTATAATACCATGCCGCCGAATAACTGAGCGTATACGAGATCGCGATAAGCGTTATATGTCCTAGCCACTTGGCCACGATAAATTGTGCAGGGCTTACTTTTCGAACTAATATTAAGGCTGCTGTTCCTGAGTATCGTTCCCCGGCAACCAAATTCATACCGGCAAGCACAACCAGAAGGACACCGATTGTATTATATTGGTTCAACACCTGAGCCATGACCTCAGGTGCGCTAGGCGCAGCAAGGGTGCTTGCCAGCTCAGCAGGTATATCCCCGGAAGAGGCCAGCAATTCAGGCAGATAATACATTACAACCGGCTGCATAACACCAAGCAATATAAAAACGACGGGAACCCATAGCAATTTATAGCTTCGGCTCATCTCCAGCATTTCCTTGCCATAAAGCAACAGCGTATTCCTCATGACTGAACCACCTTCATAAACATTTTCTCCAGTGAGGATGAACCTGCCTCGAAGCGCTGCAAAGGGATATGCCGCTCTGCCGCTTCAGATAAAATAACCGCTCTGGCCTCCCTTATATCGCTGACCGTAATTGATGCAGCGCTACCCTGCTGCTCATATTCCAGCACGAAGGAACGCTCACGAAGCGACTTCAGCCAGTCCGCAGCATGCTGACTGCTATGATATTCAAGCTGCAGATTCAGTACCGGCAAGCTGTACTTGTCGAGCAGATCGGACAATTCGCCGTTCTCAACAATCTCGCCCTCCCTCATCATCATCACGCGATCACAGACTTCCTCGGCATCATGGAGGACATGCGTAGATATAAGGATCGTCGTCTCCCCCTTCAGTTCCTGCAACAGCTCCATAACCTCTCTTCGTCCAACCGGATCAAGCGCTGAGACCGGCTCATCAAGCAGCAGCAGATCCGGGTGATGAACAAGCGCTTGTGCCAGACCAAGGCGCTGCTTCATGCCGCCAGAGTAATCGGAGATTCGACGCCGAGCTGCTGATTTCAAACCTACCCGATCCAGGACAGCCTCGGCCTCGCTTCTGGCCTCCAGCTTGCTCATTCCACTAAGTCTGGCTGTGTAGACGACAAACTCCAGGCCGCTCATCCATTTATAAAAGGACGGATGCTGCGGCAAGTATCCGATCTGACTAAAATTATTGGAGAATCGTCCTTTACTCTGGTGCCCTGACCTTCTAATTGTTCCGCCGCTGGGCGAAAGCAGTCCCGCCAGCATCCGCAAAGTTGTTGTCTTGCCCGCTCCATTGGGACCAAGCAGCGCTGTACAGCTGCCCTTCTCAAGGGCAAAGGATATTCCCTTCACTGTAGTGCGTTCCCCAAACTTTCTCGTTAACTGATTAACTTGTATGATCATGTCCCTAATCCCTTCTGCCCGCGACGAAATAGACGATGCTGCCAAGGATATTTCCAAACAGAATAATGATGACCCACAGCAGCTTTGAGCCTCGAATCGTTTCTGCCTCCGCCTTGGCCAGCGATACGAGCGCAATGACAACCAGTATTAATTGCAATAAAATAACAGGGGCGATTAGCTGCCACTGAATCCCCATCAATACTCTCCTCACTTCCTCGTCCCTATTTATTTTCTGGACATCTTCTTCCTCCGGCTAAACAACCATACGACGATCAAATAGACCACAGAGGGAAGCGGAAAGCTGGTAAGTCCCCATAGTCCCCATAGCCAGGCCCTTCCACCCCTTCTGCGCGCATCCAGGAACATGCCAATGCCTTGGGTTAACAAAGTCGTGGCGATCAGCAACCAGGCCCACAGCGGCAAACTGTCCGTTTTCATTCCCGCCCCTCCCTCCAGAACTTAGGCATGGCCCATACGACGACACCAAGCCCGATCACAGCGGCCGTCACCTGAAGCATGACGAATAGCAGCGGCTCGCGATATAAGAACCAACTTCCACCAAGGGTCAGCATAAGCGCAACGATGACAAACAGAACTGTTTCCCACTGTTTCCAACGTCTGCGCTCTCTGCGCTTTTCGTGGACGATCCCCATCCAGGTCTCGGGAGTAAAGTTTTGATTCGGCGATACCGCTTGATCGATTTTTTTAAAATCTTTAAGCAGATCAGTAAGCAGCTGATCTTCGTTATCGGATATGCGTTTATGTCCCATTGTTTTTAAGCTCCTTTCGCAGCGCGCTAAGTCCATAGGAAACGCGGGATTTGACCGTTCCGGGAGAAACCTTCAATATATCTCCGATCTCGTCATAACTGTATCCGTAGTAATGCTTAAGCAAAATGGCGATTCGCTGCTCTGACGGCAGTCTGGACAACAGCTCCAGCGCTTCCGACCATTCCTCACGCACATGTGAGAATTGCCAGCGTAAGGAGCGTGCCTCGCCTTCCTTCTTCAGCCATTGCCTTTCCGTCTTCTTACGCCGGGTTCGATCTATGAACAGACGCGTAGCTATCGTAATCAGCCAGGAGGAGAAGGACGAGCTGCCGTCATAATACTCAAGCTTCTCAATACACCGCAGCATCGTATCCTGCGTTAAATCCTCAGCCAGCTTCGTGTCCATTGTGACCTTCACCAAATATTTAAATACGAAGGAATAGTGCTCATGAATAAGCGAAGCCAAGGCTGCATCATCCCCGTTTTGCGCCTCCATTATCCGTTCCTTCATCAGCTCCATCCAAGCACCCCTTTTGTTTTACCGGTAAACATCTATATTACGATCTGCTATTCGATTTCGTTCAATCCACCTAAAAAATATTTTGTCCCTCATAATTTTTTGAGAAGATGGGCCAGAAAAAAGACACCCCAGAAATATTAGCAGTCCTTGCTAATGCTCTAACGTGTCAGTTCATCTTAACTATTTATCATATTTCGGCTAAATTATCCCGGCCCAAGCAGAATGGAATCTTAATCTCGGCTCCTCCGAAGCTCACAAAGCTTTTCATGCCAAGGCTGACGAATTGTACCGGAACGGAGTACAAGCCGATCCCACAGGAGCAGCCGTTCTTGATTATGTATGTATTGATTTGAATCCTCCGGACTCTGACTCTCCCTCTTATAATCCTGTGAATATGTCAAAGACTGACCCGCATCTCTAATATGCGACAATCGGCTTTTCATTGATTTGCCTCCTTTTACCTCTCGAACAATCCGTTCAATGTATCCCAGAAGCTAAAAAACCGCTATAGATGTTGTCCAAAAAATGCCCGCTTGGCATCACCAAATAAAACCGATCCCTTGAACAGGCATAAAAAAGAACGCAAACCGGGAATACTCCTCAGCTTGCGTGCTTCGCAAAAGTTACAAATATTTAATGTCTATATTCTAGCAAGTGTATGCACTTTTGTCCAGTATCTTTGTACTTTTTGTGTACAAATTTGTTGCAAATTTGCTGGTTAAGTCGTTCCTTGCCCAACTTATGTTAAATATGGATTATTTACGCGTTCATAACCGATCGTTGTCTTAGGTCCATGTCCTGAATAGACGATTACATCATCTGCAAATTGGAACAGCTTGCCACGGATTGAATTATACAGATCGACCTCTCTACCCCCTGGCAAATCCGTTCGTCCTACCCCCATACGGAAAAGCACATCACCTGAAAACAGGTCTTTGCCGCATAAGAAGCTGACGCTGCCCGGCGAATGCCCCGGCGTATGGTATACCGTGAATTCGTGGTCGATCAGATGCAGCTTCTGTCCCTCCGCGAGTTCATACTCGGCTGGCTCAAGCGCCATCGGACCGCCGATCTGCGGCCACATTAGTGAACCGTTCAGCTCAGGCGTCGTCAGCCAATCGCTCTCCAGGGCATGCAAATAAACCGGACAATTCTTCAGCTTGCGAATCTCATCGACTCCACCAATATGATCAAAATGGGCATGTGTCAGCAGGATTGCTTCAATCTCCAATCCTTCGATCCTGCGCAATAGCGGCCCCGGATTCATGCCCGGATCGATGATAATCGCCCTATTTTCATCCTCTCCCCGCAATAAATAAGCATTTGTCTGCAAAGGTCCCAGGGAGAATGTCTCTATTCTTAACATATGATTTAAAACCCGGAGATGAGTGCGCGCAGTTCGGATACAACCGTCGCATTCACTCCGCCCCCTTCCTTATATTTATCAGCCATCCGTTGTCTCACTACACTGATCTTGTCTTGATAGTCAGGGGCCTCCCGGTCCGGGTTCTCCTGCTTAAACTGAATCATTAAAGCCTGTACATGCTGTGGGCGTGGCCCCCAGCTGCCAAGCACATGTCCGCCCGTATCCGCAAAAATAATAATCGGAACGGAGCGTCCTCCCATCGTCAGAAAATGATCCATTGTATCCTGATGCTGTTCGAGGATGAGTACCTCTGTCTCCAGACCGGACTCCTCAAGTGCGCGAAAAACTACCGGCACACTGCGGACAACATCGCCGCACCAATCAGCCGCGAGGATCAATACACGCAAGTCATCGCGATAATTCAAGCTTTTAAAAAACTCGCGATCGTCTGCATTTATCCAGTTAAAGCCCTCATATCCTGCCGCAAATTCCTCTTTGTTCTTCTGCATCCCCTCCATAAATTGCCTGGGGGTAATTCCTTGTCCGAACTTATGGGCCAGATTAATAGTCATTTTGCATCTCCTTTCTTTTTGGAAGATCCAAACCACTTAATAAGTACATATACGATAAGCAGAGCCAGCGCAACTAGCAGAATTGGTACAACATAAGGGCCCGCCTTCTCATCGACATGCTTCCATTGATCCCCAAGCAGCATTCCCAAGTACACGAACAAAATCGACCACGGAATAACGGCCAGGGTGGTCAGGCTTATAAATTTGCCAATCGGCATTTTGGCCATCCCAGCTGGAATCGAAATGGCGTGTCTTGCGACCGGAATGAAGCGAGCGCTAAAAATAACTCCAGGGCCGTATTTCAAAAACCAGTTCTCGGCAACGTCGATATGCTTTTTATGAATAAAAATATATTTGCCGTACTTCTCGAGAATAGGACGCCCGCCATACCGCCCGATCCAATAAATGAACAATTGTGCGATAACGCCGCCTACAACACCAAATACGACAGCTCCGATAAAGTTGATCCGGCCCGTGTGTACCAGGTAGCCTCCGTATGCCAATACGATTTCACTAGGAATAATCTCGATCATCAAGCCGAGCATAATGCCGAAATACCCCAGTTGCTGAACCCAATCCAACAGAGTTCCAACTAAATTAGAAATCCATTCCACCGCGCGTCTCTCTCCTAACATTCCTTTTTTTCTAATCTATTCTATCATAGCCGAGGACATGCATTCTACTTGACACCCAGTTCCGGTGTCGCTTGTGGGAAATCTCGCATATGTTGTGGAAAAGGAGGCATACACCTATGAAGGATTCCCCCGGCAAACATCGGACTTCCCTCCCAACGCCGCGTAAAATACGCAGAGGGTGCAGCAAGGAACTATACCGAACAGTTAAACGACTGGGCATCTATATACCACAGGATAAAATCGCTGAGGGAGAGGCGCTATATTATAAAAAGGTAATTGAAAACCTGCTTTGGATCGCTGAACAACACAGCAACCGCAAGGCGCTCGCCGATTGGTGGGATGAAGCGGTTAGCGGAGAGCTGGCAGAGCTATGGCAGGTCGATCAAGGCCAGCTGAAGCGGGCATTCCGCAACGCGTTTGGCGGCTGATGCCCATGCTTAAGCGCGTATAATTCCCTGCCTCTCACTCTGGCTTCCCAGGTTAATCTAAACTTGCGATCATTACGCCAGGATGTATTGTGAGCCATCCGCTCAACCAAACGGGAATAGTTGCGATACATTCGAATGCCCGCTTCAGTGGCGATTTCAGCCTCATCTTCCCTCCCGGCTGCCTGGAGCCTTCTCGCCAGAAGATAAGCTTGCGGCAGCATATCCGTCTGGGCCGCTCCATTGAAGCGGTCCAGAGCGGCGGCCCGCTGGAAAGCCGGGCGGGCGCGCAGGTCGTCGCGCTGCCCTGCCGCCGTCCCCAGCGCCGCCAACAATTCGGGATTCTCCCGTTCATAGCGAAGCCCTTGCTGCAGAAGCGGCAAGGACTCCCGCGGGCGAGAGCGGGCCGCCAGAGCCAGGCGGGCGGCGGTATTAGACGGCGATGCGGCAAGCGCTCGCTGCAGCAGCAAGGGCTGTTCTGGCCCTGCCGCTGCCTCGGCGCGAGCGTGCAGAAGCTGGCTGGCCGCAAGGCGCAAGCCAGCCACGCTTGCCGCCGGCAGCGCGGCGGCAAGCAGCCCGGCGGCCGCAAAGCGCAGCGCGGCTGCAGCCATTGTTGCTGTTCGATCCGGAACGATGGCGGCAATCATCCCCGGCATGACAGCGCTATGGACAGCCGAAGCCCCCCTGCCTCGCGGCTTCGATGCGATTGGCACTTCAGGCGATGAAACCGTGGGGACAAGCGCTGCCACGGCAAACATCAAGAGCAGTGCCCAATACAGACCATAGCTCATATCAAAATCGATCATGCTGTGCAAGCATAACACGATCCAAGAGGGAAATAAGCCGCTGCGTCCCCTATGCTCTCGGAGCATCTGCCAAGCGATAGCTCCCAGCCAGAGCAGCACGACCAGCAGCCCGGCCAAACCCAGATCAAGCGTCATATCAATGAAGCCGCTATGCACCTCGGTGCCGACATAGGGGCGGCTCTGTATGCTGCGAAACGACAGCCGCCATGTATCCCCGCCACGCCCGATCCAAGGCGAGCGCAGGAACAGCTTCCATGCGTCGGCATACATATCCCAGCGCGCAGAGAGCGTAGCGACCCTCAGTCCGCGCGCAAGCAGCGGGGCGAGCGCCAGGAGCAGGCAGAGGCCCGTCAGCGACAGGGCCAGCGCCTTGGTGCGGGTGCTCGGCACCGCGCCCGCACCCCAAGCGGCTGCAAGCGGGCCGCTTGACCCCCGCGCCGCGGCGGCGCCATGCGCCCGCCCGCCGCCGCGATGGGCAGGCCCGGACAGGGCCAGCGCAGCCGCCATCACGGCGGCAAGCAGCAGCAGTCCGGGCAGCGGGGACGGCGCCAGTTGCGCAGCGCTCAACTGGCGGGCAAGCAGCGCAGCGGCGGCGAGGAACACGCCGCTGTGCCGCACAAACCTGCTGCGCTCGGCACCGCGCAGCAGCAGCCAGGCTGCGGCCCAGCCAACCGCGCCGGCGAGGTACGCGCCGCGCGACTCCGTCAGCAGCAGGCAGAGCAGAAGCAGCAGCACCTGCGCTCCACTCTGCTGCCCCTTCCAGCCCGCGGAGCGCTTGAAGTCAGAGGAAGGCTGACGAACAAGGGATAGTAAACGCTCCAACAGCAGGGCCGCGGCAACTGCTCCAAAAGTATTCGGATATTGCAGCAATCCGCCTAACCTTGCGCCTGTAAAGCTAACCTCGCAGTCGCCTGTACGCAGTATTGCATAAGGTATGGAAACAATACCGAGAACAGCTCCAACTGCGGACAAGCTGAATAACCAGGAGGTCCAGGACAAGCCCTGCCGGATTAGCTTCCTCCCCCTCTCCCGGTCACTCATACTCAGTCTAAGCATTGCTAACCCAAGCAAAGCATAAAATAGCCATTCGAGAGCAGAGATCATCGTTGCATACACCGATAGCCGTACAGACGGAATCACTAGATGCAAGCTATAAATCCCTGCGATAACGAATGGCCCGCTACAAATCCATACATACAAACGAAGACTCCGTCGGTTAGAGGATGGATTGGAGAGCGGGAGCATGATTTTTTTGTGGCCAAGTCTCCTGATCATCCCTTTTACCAGGTATCCAACCATAAGAAGAAATGCACAAACAAACCACAAGCCCATCAGAACCAGAGATGAAATGCTGTCCGTGAAGAACATTCCACTGTTCAGACAAATGGCCACCATAGTAATCCATACAAATGCGCCTAATCCCCCTATGGCCCCCAACGGCTTGATCAAGCTAATAAAAGTATCCCGCCACCGTCCAAACGAAATCTTATCCCTAATTGGCTCATCCCTCCATCTCCACACCGTTATCCCCCCTCTCATAGGTAAAATCCAACCCTTCCTCCAATTTCGCTAGGCCGCAAGCGCAATAAAGAGGAGTTCTGCAAATATAAAACTACATGAATGCAGCATTATGTGATCGAACATATCAAGCGCTCAAAAGCAACTGCTAGAGCAAGAAAAGTAACTGCGCCCTATTAAAGGACACTTTGACCTATTAAAGCAAAAAAATGCATTTTTTCGCGAACCTCTCTCTTAATAACGAAACCGCATACCCAAGACTGGATGCTAACGATCAAACCTGCCCAGTAATTTGACCAATAACAATATAGGGCGCCACATAATGGTTACACAAAAAGGGCCTCTGTAAGACAAGTCGAAATATCGACTCACTCGCCCTCCTACCAGACAGTCGAGACAGCGATAGTCTTCTCTCACTTAGCTCTAACGAAAGTGGATATCGCTATTTAGACCAAAATGAGCCTCTTCCAATTCTAACGAAACTGGGTATCGTTATTGTGGCAGTTTAGGCGGTAAAGCGCCGTTTTCTCCCCGAATAGCGATATGGTGTTTCGTTAGATTTTACTTACCGGCGTTTTTGAGGAAATAACGATTCGTAGGTTCGTTAGAGGATCCAAAGGGCGGACGTGTATTTAAACCGTTGGATCTTCCATTTGATTCCCCACCTCCTACCGGACAGTCGAGACAGCGATAGTTTTCTCTCACTTAGCTCTAACGAAACTGGATATCGCTATTTAGACCAAAATGAGCCTCTTCCAATTCTAACGAAACTGGGTATCGTTATTGTGGCAGTTTAGGCGGTAAAGCGCCGTTTTCTCCCCGAATAGCGATATGGTGTTTCGTTAGATTTTACTTACCGGCGTTTTTGAGGAAATAACGATTCGTAGGTTCGTTAGAGGATCCAAAGGGCGGACATGTATCTAAACCGGTGGATCTTCCATTTGATTCCCCACCTCCTATCGAACAGTCGAGACAGAGATAGTTTTCTACTTAGCTCTAACGAAACTGGATATCGCTATTTAGACCAAAATGAGCCTCTTCCAATTCTAACGAAACTGGGTATCGTTATTGTGGCAATTTAGGCGGTAAAGCGCCGTTTTCTCCCCGAATAGCGTTATGGTGTTTCGTTAGATTTTATTTGCCGGCGTTTTTGAGGAAATAACGATTCGTAGGTTCGTTAGAGACTAAAGGGCAGACGGAAGAAGCAGTTTCCAATATAAAAAGGCCAACACATATAGTGTTGACCTGAAATTACGGCTGCAAACCGTTGCGTTGTGCTAAGAGTATACAAATCGAGCTGTACTATGAATATTAACATTATTCTATACTACAAATATTCAAATCTCACTATGGCTAAATATTCAACTCGTATTGTATGTGAGTGTTGAATTTGTTCTGTACTACGAATACTCAAATACTCGCTGTGGCTATAAGTTTTCAAATCGCGATTAGCCTTTTTCCTCCATGATCGTGAGCAATAAAGCGCGGCGCATGTTCGTTGAGTAATAAGGAGCAGTTGAAAACATCATCACTGATCGCTAAACGATAGAACCCACCGTATGTTCACTTTTCATAGAGACACTGAGAGCAGCGCATTTCGCTAAGCAATAGAGCCCACTGCATGCTCACTTATCGTAGAGCCACAGAGAACACCGCATTTCGCTAAGCAATAGAACCCACCGTATGTTCACTTATCGCTTTGCAGTGGAACCGCGCCAGTATCGCTGGTTGAATAGTAGTGCATCGCAGTTATGGCCTATCCCCGAACAGTAGCGGACTGCTATATCGCCTTTCGCTGTGCAACAGAGCAGCGCAGCAAGGCTCGTTCGCACCTAGGCACATTTCTGCCGATGCATTATGCTTCTGTCGGCAGAAGATCGCGACAGGCTTTTTCCAGATAGGGAGAAGCGCCGAGGAAATCACGGAAGGCGGTATATTCGCGCCATAGGGCAGCGGTATTTCCGGCGGGAGATTTTACCGCCCGGATGAGAATATTTTTCGGCGTATGCTCCATATCGATAAATTCAAGCAGCTGCGTCTTGTAGCCGAGAATATCGAGCAGCTTGGCCCGGATTCCGTCTGTTGCCAGAGCGGAGAAGCGTTCCTTCAAAATGCCATGACTAAGCAGCGGCTCCATCACTTCATTACGAACCTGTGCGAACAATTCATGCTGGCAGCAAGGCACAGACAGAATTACCGCAGCATCCCAGCGTACCGCTTTCTCCAACGCAGCATCGGTTGCGGTGTCACAGGCATGCAGGGTAACAACCATATCCACCTTGCTCAGCTCGTCATAGTCCGCAATATCGCCGACAAGGAAGCGCAGGTTGTTGTAATTCAGTTTCTCCGCCAGTGCACTGCAATGCTCAATTACATCTGCCTTCAAATCGAGGCCAACGACCTTCAGCTCCCTGCGCTGCTCCACCGATAAATAATGATAGAGAGCGAATGTCAGATAAGATTTGCCGCAGCCGAAATCCACAATCGTAAGCGGTCGATCCGCAGGCAGATGAGGCATGACGTCCTGAACCATTTCAAGGAAGCGGTTGATCTGACGGAATTTATCGTATTTCTTGGCCAGTACCTTCCCATCCCGATTCATAATACCGAGCTCAACCAGAAAAGGAACAGCTCGGCCATCCTCCAGAATATATTCCTTACGCCGGTTATGATGCAAGGAGCCCGGCTGCTTGCTCGGCGACTTCGTCAGAATCGATACCTTGTATTTCTTGCTGATCAGCACCTGATAATCCGCTGCCTCCGTGCAAAGCAGGCCTTGCCGGAAAGTCTCCTCGAACTGCTCTATCAAATACTCGGCCAACTGCTCAGCCGGTATATTCTCATGCGTCACTTTGTTGCTGTAATAATAAGTGAACTGATAATGCAGCCGCTGCTTCAACAGGGCAGGCTTCACCGTTACCTTGCTGTATTCCGTCTCCCCGGGCTTGCGCCGCTGGCTGAGCGTTGCGGTAATCAAGCTGCCCTCCTGAGCTATTTGTTGTATAAGATGTCTTAGTGCTTCCATGAATCCATAACAGCTCACTTTCATTCCAAATATACATATTGTTAACTCCTGCTGCCACAAACTGAAATTGGCAACGCAAAATCGTTCGCTTCCGATTTGCTAGAGTCATACCTCTTGGGTATACTCCCGTTTCTCTACTTCCGCAAGGCCTTCACGAACTTCATGCAAGGGGAGCCCTCCCTTACTAAGCCGCTCGGGCTCGTACAACAGCAGACGTTCATAGAAGGCTAACGCCTGCTGCTTGGTGATCGCCCCGGCATCAAGCAGACGATACAATACGTTCTCCGCTTGATCAAATCGCTCATGAGCTTCTTCATAATCGAGCAGCAAGCGCTCAGTATCCAAGGGCAGTCGATAATCCTTCAGGCGCGACATCAGCTTGGCCGTCTCCGTCTGTAAATTCCATAACGAAGAATCAGCACCGTGCAGGTCTGCCGCCAGATAGAGATGGAGCGACTTCATGAGCCGAAACAGCCCCTCATCTTGCCGTCCCTGGGCGATATAGATATCCCCCTCCTCCTGCAGCAGCCTTGCCAAGCTCTGAAGCTTATCGGCCTCTACTTTTCCACCAGTGCGGAATATTTCCACAATATCACGAGCTGACAAAGAACCGATCATCCGTGAATTTAGCCTGAACTGTTCTTTATATAGATCGTCCAGCTTCCACAGCGCTTCTATCAGCTTGTTCTGTTGCTTAAGTCCGAAAACTTGGCCGATGACGTCCACCATTTCTTCAATCATGCGGACCAGATAATCCTTTCTCAGCATGATACCCAGCCCCTTCACCGAACATTATATCCGAAAATATCGCGCACATGCGGCATTTCTGGCCGCGATGCTACTTGATATTCCTCATAAAATCACTGATGACAGCGGCAAGCTGATCCGGTGCTTCGTACATGCCCATATGACCGGCGCCCTTAATAACCGCTTTGATCACCCGATCGCCTTCGACCGTAAATGTGCGTTCCAAAGGAATAACTGCATCGTTCTCCCCGGCCACAAGCAGAATCGGCAAATCGGACTCGCTCAACACCTCGCGCCGATCCACACGCTCCCGCATAGCCAGAGCTGCGCCTTGAGCCCCTTGCGGCGGGGTAAGATACCCGATCTCCTTAGCCCGATTCACCTCCGGCTCCATCGTCTGCAGATGTTCCTGTGCAAACAATCCCGGTACCAGGCCATCTACGAAAGCATTGATTCCTTCGTCCTCTATTTTCTCCACCGCTTTAAGCCGCTTCTCCTTCGCTTCCTCACTATCAGGATAAGGAGTCGAATGAATCAACCCGAAGCCGTTCAAGCGGGATGAATAACGTTCTGCCAAGGACAAGGTGATGTAACCTCCAAGGGAATGACCCAAAAGTGTATACTTCGGGACACCCATCTGCTCCATCAACGCGGCGATATCATCAGCCATCTGGTCTATTGTATAGGGGCCCGCAGGAGCTCCGGTTGCGCCATGCCCGCGCAGATCTGGCATCACAACGCGATATTCCCCAGATAATAGAGGGGCAAGCTTCTCCCAATAGGCAGAGCTTCCGCAGAATCCATGCAGCAATACAATTGTTGGCCCTTGCCCTTGCTCCTGGTAGGCTACAGATATTCCATTGGCTAATAGGCTTGTCATAACAAATCCCCTCTCCATTATTTATAATTATTGAATCATGACTTAAATACCTTAACAATCGCTCCCGTGATCTCATCCGCCATCCGCATAACCTTATATAACGAGGTCATTTGCAGCGTCCAATACGGCTTGGGTCCCTTCACATTAACAACCGCTGCTACGCTATAATGACCTGCTGCCGGAAGCTGTTGTCCAACTGATTGGGCGGGGTATAAAGGCTGTGCAGAAACAAGATAACAGCCTACTGAGGCTGGAGAACCTAAACTTGCATCAATGGCGACAATAATATGCTCTTTAGGAATAGACGCGATTCGCTGCTCCAGATTGTCCGCATCACAAGGATGCTGCAAGGTGCCAACTACATTAGCCATGCCCTGTT
The DNA here is from genome assembly GCF_013393165.1 of Paenibacillus sp. 79R4. Classification (NCBI taxonomy): domain Bacteria; kingdom Bacillati; phylum Bacillota; class Bacilli; order Caryophanales; family Paenibacillaceae; genus Paenibacillus; species Paenibacillus sp. 79R4. The sequence continues at coordinate 25,900 of NZ_QJOT01000011.1, forward strand.
CCTCAAGTCTGGCACCAACCAGTGGGCCCAGCGCATCCCCAGTTGAACGATCCGTCCCGATACATAGAAAGGTAATGTCCTCCCTTTCATGCTTCCTGCGAACTTCTTTGAAAAAAACTGCCAGCTCACTGCCCACTATTCTTTTTCGTTCCATTCCCAAGTTTGACATTTCACACGAATCATTAAGAACCATTCTCCACCCCCCTCATGCTTATCAGGTTACCATGATTGTACCGCACCGCTAAATGAACCGCAAAACAGCAAATACAAGCAAGCGCCACTGTTGAAATTTGTTCTCCTCCTGGATCAGCGTTGTTTCATTAGCATGCAAGCAGGTTATATATTAACTAAGCATAGGAACTCAGCAGTAAATTAAGTTAACTTTATCAACGTATTAAGGAGTGATTTACATGAATACAGAAGAGACTAACGCTCAAATACAAGGAAGTTCAAACTTGACAAAAGGAATCGTCATCGGAGCTCTGCTTGGAGCAGCAGCAGCCCTCTTGTTCGCTCCTAAATCAGGACGAGAGCTGCGCAGCAATCTGTCGGAGAAAATCAGTGCAACAGCGGATAAGTCAAAGGAAATCGCAAATGTTGCTAAAGACAAGGTCACAGACTTGGCCAAGACCGTCTCAGAAAAGACTTCGGATCTTGCCGATTCAGTGGGATCCGGTGCAAGTCAAGTGATGTCCAGCGTGAAGGAAGCAGCGGCTGATGTCTCCGGTACAATTTCTGAAGAATCCACTAAAGTCTTCGATAAGACAAAGCAGCTCTCTCATGAAGCTGCTGACGAAGTAGAGAAAACGGCTGCCAATGCCAAACGAGATCTAAAAAGCTAACGCCGGCTTCTTCATAAGTTTATGAAATTCATAAATCAGCCAGTTCAGTCCACTGGCTGATTTCTTGTATAAAAAGGTAGGTTAGGAGGAAATCTAAATGGCTGAACCCTATCTTAAAAAATCAAGCACCTCTACCGAGTTGCAACACGAAGTCGGACGCTTAAATCAACGGCTTGATTTCATAGCCGCAAAGCTGGAAAAAGCAAAGATAAAAGATATTATTGAGAATTACACAAATCCCAAACGATTAATCCTTAGCAATTTTATGGCGGGTTTATCGCGCGGACTAGGACTCAGTATTGGAACCTTTATTGTTCTGGGCTTGCTTGGCTGGATTCTCAGTCTGTTCGTTAATCTGCCGATGATCGGGGACTACATTAAAGAACTGCAGGATTATATTCAGTTACAGCCGTAACAAAATATCATTTCAGAAAGGGGATTGTTAAACATGGCTTTTAAAACTCCGGAGCAAGCACAAGAGGATTATGTCAGACAGCAGATCAATAAGACCCAGCAGGGGGATTATCCGAAACATAAAAAGGTGGAGGAAGCCGAGAACGGATCCATGATTAACGATATGGAGGATTTGGTCCAGCTCGGAGAAGATATGGAGCAAATGAAAACTAACAGTGAAGATCATGAGAACGGCCTAAAGTCTGATCCGGAACAATAAACAGGCTTTCTCATAAAACTAAAACACACCGTATGCAAAATACGGTGTGTTTTTTAAATCTATATATAATCAACTTGATTATTGCCAGACATCATTTGCCTTAGCTTCTCCGTCGCTCTTCTCTGAATACGGGATATGCTCATTTGCGAGACGCCCAATTTTTGTGCGATCGCACGCTGGGACTGGCCTTCCTCAAAAGCTAACAACAGCACCTGTTTCTCTTGTTCCTGAAGCTCGTCCAGCGCCTGCAGCAAGTCCATTCTTTTCTCAAGCGTATCGTAATCATCCGCCTCCGAGCTGATCATTTCGCCAAGCGTGGCAGCGCTTTCCTCTTGAGATATTGGAGAATCCAATGAGATGTAATGGTAACACTCCCTGCCGGCAAGGATCTCTAATGTCTCTTCCTCCGAAAGCTCCAAGTGATTGGCAATTTCCTCCACGCGAGGCGATCGCTCCAGCTTCACGGTCAACTCATCGATCGCAAGCTGGACCGTCGCTCCCTTTTCCTTAATCCGTCTCGGCACCTGCAGATACCACGATTTATCCCGCAGGAAATTCTTCATATGGCCTATAATACTTTTCATCGCATAGGGCTCAAAAGGTATACCCAGCTGGGCATCGTACTGCTGCAGCAGGCGGATCATAGCCATTTGGCCTACTTGATTCAGATCTTCATACAGATCCGGACGATTGCGCGAAATTTTACCAGCGGCCATTTTAACGATAGGCTCATATTTCTGTATCAATTGAGTTGCTAATTCCTTACTTTGGCTCTGTTGATATTCCATGATCATACGGGTTGATTCTTTCCAGGACTCTTGGGGAGTCGTATTTCCCTTCATACAAGCTCCCTGGTTATATTCAGCCGCTTAGTCATAACGACCTTTGTGCCTTTACCAGCTTCGCTCACGACATCCACATCATCCATCAGCGCCTGCATCAAATAGAACCCCAGACCGCCAACTTGTATGTCACTTAACTCTTTGTCGTGAAGCGAAGCTGCCTCATCCGCCATGTTCCACATGTCAAAGCTCTCCCCTTCGTCTCTGACTGTCATGATCAAGGCCTCAGAAGATACTTCAAAGGTTACCTCCATTACACCGTTCCCATGCTTGTAAGCATACAGAACCGCGTTGTTGCATGCCTCAGATATAGCGACCTTCATATCCTCAATCTCCTCATAGGAGAATCCCATTTTGGAGGCTATACCATACAGGTTTAATCTTACAATGTCTACATACTCCGCAGTGGCCGGCAAACTAATTACAACGGTTTGTACTTCCTCTATCATTCTTACTCTATCCTTTCCCTTAGGAATTCTCCTGTACAGTGAAAAACTTGGTTATCCCTGTCATATCAAACAGCTTTTGAATTTGTCCCGGCACTTCCTCAATATAAAATCCAGCATTCATCCCATTTCTTGCTTTTAGAATAGAGAGCAGGATTCCAATTCCCGTACTATCAATATACTCAAGCTCCTTAAGATTAAGGATCAACTCGGTATTCTGATCCGTCACAAACGGCTCTATCATTTTGCGAAAATCAGGAGCAACGGATAAGTCCAACTCACCATGCATATAAATGGTACAAGAGCCATTCTCGCAAATCGTATTTACGGCAAATTTATCATTTTTATTGGTTACCATAGCATTCACTCCTGAAAAATAATATCCAACGGTTTTTACGAAAACGTGCAGCTCCGCTCCTCAGTCCCTAGCTTTATCCAATCTGAGGCCTTTCAAAGAAATACACATCAGAGGTATAGCTTCGGTATTGAAAACCGGCCTTTTTGAACACACACTATATATAACCCGCTGGATCCTCATTTGAAACATAAACTTTATAAGGAGCTGCGGATATTGTAAAAATAAATTTGGCTCCCCTCTCCTGACCGGTCTCTACGCGAATCTCTCCGCCCATCATTTGCACCAGGGTTTGGCAGATAGCCAAGCCAAGACCTGTCCCTCCATATTTTCTGGTCATCGACGAGTCCAGCTGAGAGAAGGGCTTAAACAGGCGATCCATTTGATCGCCAGATATGCCGATCCCCGTGTCCTTAACCGAAAACTCAAGCAGATAACGATCTGAAGCAGCCGCCTCAGGCTCGGGTACAACCTCAAGGAAAATCTCGCCTTCATCCGTGAACTTCACTGCGTTAGCAATTAAATTAATCAACACCTGTCGCAGTCGGTTCATATCCCCATAGATCATCGGGGGGATTGCTTCATGGATGTCATAAGTCAGCTTCAGCCCCTTACGGCTCGCATCGACGGCAAACAAGCTGATCACCTCTTGAACGACCGCTTTGATTTCGAACGGAATTTCCTCCAGCTCCATTTTCCCCGACTCCATCTTTGTAAAATCGAGAATATCATTAATTACCGCTACCAAGGTATCCGCGCTCCGGCGAATAATCTCAGCGTATTGTTTCTGCTCATCCTTAAGTTCGGTATCCAGCAACAGATCAATCATCCCGATTACCCCATTCATAGGGGTACGGATTTCATGACTCATCATCGCCAGAAATTCTGTCTTCGCATTAGCAGCCAGCTCGACAGCTTCCTTCGCTTTGACCAGTTCCTGATTCGTTCGCTCCAGCTCCTGCGTCTTTTGCTTGAGCAGCATGCTCTGGGTTTTCAGACGCTGGTTCGCTAAATACATGTCGATAAAACCCTCGATTTTTGATTTTAATATTTGCGGAATGAACGGCTTTACCATATAATCAATGGCCCCAACGGAGTACCCCTCAAACAAATGCTCAGCATCCTTACTATTGGCCGATATAAAAATAATCGGTATATCCTTGGTTTTGTCCCGCGCCTTAATCAGCTTGGCTGTTTCAATACCGTCCATCCCGGGCATTTGTACATCCAGTACGATGACGGCATACTCATCCCGCAGCAGGTACCTTAAAGCTTCTACTCCTGAAGTGGCCTTAACCAAGCTATATTGATCACTCTTTAAAACGGCTTCCAAGGCTAGCAGATTCTCGGGGCGGTCGTCGACCAACATGATGCGAATGGGCTTACTCCCACTATCCATAGCTATTTCAAATCCTCCGTTATCTCATAATCATTTGATTTTACGATAGATCTTCTCATTCCGATCCAATGGTTCATAACAGCTCTGGTAATTCGAAAAATTGACCGATTCCTTAGCTCCCAATACAAGCACGCCAAAATGGCCCAAGCTTTCATGAAACAGGGCATGCACCCTATTACGAAGCGTCTCGTTGAAGTAGATCATCACATTTCTGCAGAAAATAACATTGAACTCATTAAAAGAACGATCCGTAGCCAAATTGTGCTCTGCAAAAATAATGTTCTTTTTCAAAAAGGGTTGGAAAATAACGGAGTTGTACTGTGCCGTATAGTACTCGGAAAAGGAATGCATCCCTCCGGCGTCGATATAATTCTTGGTGTATTTCTTCATTCTTTGAATATCAAAAACTCCATTTTTTGCGGCTTGCAGCGATCTGTCATTCATATCCGTAGCATAGATTCGAGACTTGTCATACAATCCTTCTTCATGCAGCAATATCGCCATGGAATAGACCTCTTCCCCCGTTGAGCAGCCGGCATGCCAGATGCGGATATAAGGATAGGTGCGAAGTATCGGTACCACCTTCTCGCGAAAAGTCCGGAACAAGGAAGGGTCCCGGAACATTTCTGTGACTGGAATAGAAAGGGCGTACACCAGCCTTTCAAAGCAGGAGCGATCATGCAGCACCTTTTCCTGCAGCCCGGAAATACTCTGCAGCTGTTCCACATGAACATGATGCCATATCCTTCTGCGCAGGGAAGGAAGGGCATAATTGCGAAAGTCATAGCCGTATAATCGATGAATTCCCTCCAGCAGCAATTCCATCTCGATCAGCTCACGCTCGCTTTGATGCTCATCGTCAATCGCTTTATACTCCTCTAATTGCGTATACCCACTTGATGTCATAACACCAACTCCGATTTCTCTGAACTTATTTATACCGTGTTTATATCGGGCTCATTATGAATACAGCCACACACGCATCAACGACAGCAACTGATCGGTCTGGATCGGTTTTTTCACATAGTCGGACGCCCCGGCCTCAATACACTTGGAACGATCCTCTTTCATAGCCTTGGCTGTAAGAGCAATGATAGGCAGCTTCTTATGCTCCGGCATTTCGCGAATCCTCCGCATCGCCTCGTACCCGTCCATCTCCGGCATCATCATATCCATCAGTACCAGGTCAAAGTCTTTATGCTTCTGCAAAATATCCAGCGCCTCCCGGCCATTCTCGGCAAAGACTACGTTCATACGATAACCTTCAAGCACGCTGGACAGCGCAAAGACATTGCGAACATCATCATCGACTAGAAGGATTTTCTTCTTCTCAAACAACTCTTCCTTATTGTGCAGCTTCTGTAGAATCTTTCGTTTGTCCTCAGGCAGATCAGCCTCCACCCGATGAAGGAATAACGTGGTCTCATCCAGCAAGCGCTCAGGAGACTTCACATCTTTAATGATGATAGATTCCGCATACTTTCTTAGCTTCATTTCCTCCTTCCCATCCAGATCCTTGCCTGTATAGATGATGATCGGCAGATTGGTCAAGCTCTCATTATCGCGAATCTTGTCCAGCAGCTGAAACCCTGTCATATCCGTCAGCATTAAATCAAGCACCATACAGTCATAGTGTCTGTTAATCAATTCTTGGATAGCCTCTCTGCCGGTTGACACGGCCTTTATAACTACGTCATCATGTCCGATTAACGCCGTAATGGATTGTCGCTGGATAGCGTCGTCCTCAACGACTAGTAGATACTTAAGATCCTTCTCCGTATACGATTCAATATAGTTAAAAGCCTTTTCCAGCTGTTCCCTGGAGGACGGTTTCTTCAAATAAGCGATAGCTCCCATCATAAGCCCTTGTTTAACGTCATCAACAACAGAAATCACATGTACCGGAATATGTCTTGTAGCCGCATTACTCTTCAATTCATTCAAAATAGCCCAACCATCCATGACTGGCAGCTGAATATCGAGAATAATGGCTTCAGGCAAATATTTACGGGCCATTTCCAGGCCCTCATCCCCCTGTACGGCAACGAGTGATTTAAATCCGTGCTCATGTGACATATCCTGCAATATTTGAGCGAAATGAACATCATCCTCAATAATCAGCAGTATTTTATCATCCGCAGACAAATCGTCTCGATCATCAGCAGGCCTGCTGGACTCTGACAACTCCAGCTCCGTTCCGGCAGGATGATGAGGATACGGTTCAGTCTGGCCAAACAGGGCCGGCAGCTGATGTGCCACCGCCACCTCCTTGTCTGAAATAAATAATTCAGGCGAAGGTTCCTTTGGCAAAAATAAAGTAAACTGACTCCCCTTTCCTTCTACAGACTCTACCGTAATACCGCCGCCAAGCAATTCAGCCAGACCTCGGCTTATAGATAGTCCTAGTCCCGTTCCACCGTAATTCCGGCTTGTAGTGCCGTCAACCTGCTGAAAGGCCCCAAAGATCAACTCGAGCTTATCCTCAGGTATGCCGATGCCGGTATCTTTCACCTTCAAAGCTATATATTCACTGCTGCTATCCAGGAAATATGGGACTTCCTCCGACTCTGCCAAATCAATCATGAGTGATACATAACCCCGATTAGTAAATTTCAAGGCGTTGGACAGCAGGTTGCGTATTATTTGCTTCACGCGATGCCCATCCGTACGCAGCTGATCGGGAACGGAGTCGGCCACTTCAATTTGCAGACCAATATTGTTATCCATAGCTACCGGCCCATAATTTTGCTTAACGTACTCTGTGAGATCATGTAGGGTATACAGCTCTTCATGAATCTCCATCTTGCCTGCATCAACCTTGGACAAATCAAGGATCTCATCGATCATCTTAAGCAGGTCAGATCCTGAATGATGAATCGTTTGCGCATATTCCACCTGCTTAGGGGACAAATTATTCTCTTTGTTCTCATAGAGAAGCTGCGAAAGAATTAACAAGCTGTTCAGCGGTGTCCGCAGCTCATGCGACATATTGGCCAGAAACTCAGATTTATATTTACTGGTTACCGCCAGCTGTGACGCGTGCTGCTCCAACTCACGCTTCGTTTTCTCAATTTCGTTATTCTTCTCCTCTACACGGTGAACCTGCTCTTCCAAAGCGCGCGTCTTTGCAATCAACTCTGTGTTGTAATGCTCAAGCTCTTCCTGCTGTCGCTGCAGCAGCTCTTCGGATCTTTTTAGAGCCTCTGTCTGTTTGCCAAGGTTCTCATTCGATCTGCGCAGTTCTTCCTGATGAGTCTGAAGTTCTTCGGATTGTACCTGGAGTTCTTCAGTCATAGCTTGAGATTCCCGCAGCAATCCCTCCACACGAATCCGTCCCATAATATTATTTAGTATAATCCCTAGGTTATCGGATAATTTCGATAGCAGTTGCTCTTCCAATGGAGTGAATGAATTAAATTTCGCTAATTCTACTACCCCTAGCACTTCCTCTTCAAACATTACAGGGTAGATTAAAATATGCGGTGGTGTCGCACCACCCAGGCCAGAACGAACCGAGACATAATCGACAGGAGCCTCCAGCAAAATAATCGGTTTTTTGTCCATGGCGGCTTGTCCGATCAAACCCTCGCCAACATTAAACACATTCCGAGACTCGATTGCATCATCCCTGGAATAGGACCCGCATAATTGAAGCTCATTCGGATTCTCTTCCATCCGTCTGATATAAAAGGTTCCATATCTTGCTCCAAGCACAGGGGTAAACTCACTGATAAACATTTGCGCGACCTCATCCAATGAATCTATACCATGCAGCATTTCGTTAATCCGCGCTAAATTTTTGTTAAGCCAGGATTGATCCTCCTGATGCTTCATGTACCTGCCCTCGATTTCTTGCTTCTCGATCAGATCCTCGGTCATCTCCTTGAAGGTAGTGGCCACCTCACCAATCTCGTCTTTCATCGGAACAGGCGTTGACATGATGGCTTCAAGATTTCCCTGGGCGAAATGTCGTATCATCCCGCTGACGGTAAAAAGCCCCCGGGCAATACTTGGGAGTACCCATAAGACAACCCCGATGCCTACGAGCAAACCTAGCGCCATAGTAATGACCATAATATTGATGGAGCGGTTGTATTCCTGCTTCGTGTTTGCGATTTCCGTCTCAATCTGAGCATCGAAATAATCCCTGGTATCGCTCAGAGCGTTCAACAGCTCATCCTGCAGTCCCTGACCATTAGATATGCGATAGGATTGTGCGCTCTCATACTGGCCTTTATCAAGCAAATCAAGCAGATTTTCCTCATAACTCATGAACTCATTAAAGAATGTCTCATTGATGTTGATTAACCTACGTTCCTCTGCTGTATCCACCATACTCTGAATTGCAGACAGGTATTGCATTGCGGACTCCTGCTTACTCTCAATCATCTTTCTTCCAGCCGTAATTTTTGCTTCATCCTGTAGCTGCACTAAATTCGTCGAGATCCGCGCCAAATCATTAATATCACCATGCATCCCGGTTGAATTCTTGATCATCAGATATCTTTCCGTGTAAATGCGATCTAATTGCGAGTTCATATACTTAAGACGATCCAAATGGATAAAACCAAGCACCAGGATAATCATCAACAGCAGGCTAAAGCCCAACAGAAGCTTGCTTCTAATCTTCAAATCACATCTCTCCTCCTATAAGCGAAATCCATACCAGGCATTTATCATCTTCACGTTCTCCGGATGAATCATCAGTAAACAATAAACTTTCCATTTCCTCACGGTCATAGTGGGGCCGATCCAAAAGCGTCTTTTCCAGAAATTCAAATTGTTGTTCTGATGTTCCTGCTAATCCTTCCACTAACCCATCCGTATACAACACAACTCGCCCCTCCCCCTCATAGTAGAGGGTTTGAGTTTCTGCCTCCAGCTTATCTAGCAATCCAACGGGCGGACAAACAGTCTCCAAGCGAGTGACTGTTCCATCCTGATAGAACAAGCCCGGGGGATGTCCCGCGTTGACATAATCTATTCTTTGATTCTTCGTATCCACCAATAGATAGATGGCTGTGAAATAGTACTGAATCAGCTGATTATCAATATGTAATTGGTTAAAGCGCCGGTTTAATTCCGATATAACCTGATCCGGCTGAACAAAGGAACTCATGATGCCCTTCAATAATGAAGCAATGAACATGCAAAATAACGATGAGGAAATACCATGTCCCATAATATCGAGCAAAATGACTCCATATTTCCCCTCTCCAAGCGGATACCAGGAGTATAAATCACCCGCGAGCTCGAAGGAGGGCTTGTATATGGCATCAATCGCAATCCCCGACTCCTGAAGCGGTGAGCTTAATACAGCATTCTGCACTAAGGCAGCCAGCTGCAGCTCGGCCTGAATTCGCTGGTCTCTTTCTTTGTGCCAGTCTTTCTCTTCTTTAAGGCGTATAGCTAGGCGAATCCGCGCCATGAGCTCCACCTTATTAATTGGCTTGGTTACATAATCCACCGCACCGGCGTCCAACGCCTCGGCCAACTTGCGTGAATCCCCAATAGCCGTTACCATGATGACCGGAATATCCTTCAATTTCTCATACCGCTGTAATATACGGCAGGCTTCGATTCCATCTATTTCCGGCATCATCATATCCAGCAAAATCAGATCGATGTCCGATGTTATCAGATTCGTATCCTCCTCGTTGCCCTTAATGCCCAGTCTTTGAAACATTCCGAAAGCAGAAGCTGCATCAACGATGTCCTGATAGTTCTCTCTCTTAAGAATCTCTCGAACCACCAATATATTGGTTGGATTGTCATCCACAATTAATATCCGCATATTAATCTCCTTACGATCTCTACTTGTAAATCATCATATAATTCTACCTATGTATAACTATAGCATTTTCCCAATTGTTCCCTTCGTTCATTTTTGAAAAACAGCTATAAGTATATAGAGAATCCCGGTTGCTCAGCCCTTGAATGGGCCTCGATGGGTTTTCGGATTCTGAACCTTTTGAACAACCACTTGCAAAGTGAACATATCGCTAATTTAAAAACCAAGATAAGGAATGGGCGCTTCCCGCCCATTCCTTATCCCTGATTTTCAATTTTGTTGACCTATATGCACGAATCTTAGACACGGCTGACAATTACCAATACTTTGCCAAGATCCAGCTCTCTTTCATAAAATTCCGCCTCGGATTGGGTAAAGCCGAGAGAAACGATTTTCGCTCTAAGTTCATCGCCTCGGGATCGAAATATATTGGCAATTGCCGACAAGGCACCTTCCTCTTCAATCCCTACCTTGTTCGCCCTTGCTACTTCAGCAATCTTGTCAGTTGTGGCTTCATTATGATCTATAACGTAAATATTTTCGGAAAGGTAACCGGCATTACGGAGTTCTTGCACTGCCTCCACAGCTTGGATACCGTTCTCAACCACTCTAGCATATGCTTTATTATCGAATGTACTCATTGTAATCGCTCCTTTTCCATGAAGATGGTTGTTTCTTTCACTAGGACTACTACCGGCTTAATTGTATTTACCCTCGCTTATTTGCTATGAAACATCTATTCCATTAAATCTCGGAGATTACAAAGCAATATAAAAACAACTCCGTACTCACCCTGGAAGGATGAATGCGGAGTTATCTTTAGTCGATATAAAAGTGCCAAGATCTCAAGCGCGATATTTCTGCCACACCGTGGCTGCAATATCTACCCATTTTACCCAACGCTGCTGCTGCCCACCTGAAGATTCATGGATATGTTGATCCGCCGGGGCTTCCGCTTTAACTGCAGTCACCTGTTCTGTTCGTTCTGATCGGGATGCTTTTGGCTTCTTCATCCTGCCGATCAGAGCAGTCGACACCTGCCTGGCAGCTACCGTAACTTCATTTAACACTTCACCTACATTTTTGACAGATTCCATAACCGGGTCTATCTGCTCCATTTTATGCTGCAGGTCGCTTGTGATCGTATTGGCTTGCCTGACCACCCCTTGAACCTCTGTACTTAGCTCATCAATCGTCTCTTTGATTTCTTGCAATGTTTCAGTTGTCTTGTTCAATGATTGCTGTGCCGACACCAGAGTTTTGACCAAAAATACGACAAGAACTGAAAATGCAACGGCAATCACTGCAACGCTAATTTGCCAAATCATAGCTCTCCCTCACCTTCTGCCTATGTCATTACTCCTTGTTACCCTTGGAGATTATTGACGAAACAATTGCAAAAACCATCTTATGGTTCGGTAACGCACCGGGTCATAGGTTCCGGCTAATGTTTCATTCTTAAGTCTCCTGGTTTAATGGTAAAGCAAGTGAACATCAGCTTATTCCTGATTGTACGGTAATTATGTATTTCTGTTCACTTAAGACTTACTTAACACTATACAATAATTTTCAATGAAAGGAAGGTAATTCTCATGTTAAAATGGTCATTAATTTTTCTGATTATAGCTTTGGTCGCCGGTATATTCGGTTTCTTTAATATCGTCGCCGCCGCCACTTCCATCGCCAAGGTGTTATTCTTCATCTTTCTGGTCCTATTCATCATTTCGCTAATTACAGGAAATCGAAGGAACTCTATTAGATAGCAATACGCCAAGCAGGCCCGCCTAAAATCAGGCGGGCCTGCTTATCGCTTTATGAAGATTGAAGAAAATGAATTAATTCAGGTAAATCAAGTGTAAACTTTATTTGAATCGTCTTACCTGGAAACTTCACATCATTAATCGTAACCAGTTTTGGAATATAGTCGCTTAAATATATTGTCATCGCTTCAAGTCCAAATTTCTCCGGCGAAACCGATAAATTTCTTACCTCCAGCGAGCTGGGGTGAAGCAGCAGGGTTCCCCCCGCATATTCCACCCTATATTTTATAGCAGCCCCAACGTCCATAAGCCCCCAGGCCCCATTTACATTAGCGATAATCTGATTTCCATTCAGCTTGAAATCTGCTCCTGTTATTTGAAATGGCAGTTCATTCTCTGCCGCATATTCCGCTAACCCCTTCTTCAATAAATTGTTTACATCGCTCTCCGTTAAGGTTAATGTGGTGTGCCGATTTTCTGCCATTTCTACGAGCTTGTTCTTCCAATTCAACTCCGAATAATTCATATTTAATGTTTGTGATGGCCGGATATAAAGCACGATAGCGGTCATTATAACAACGAACAAAATAATGATGCTGCCTATGATAAGCCTGCCTTTTTTCATTCAAAAGAACCTCATTTTCTGATGTAATTTTGGCTTTCCTGATTCTAACGCCTCCCTAAAGTTTAATACATGGATACAAGCATTTCAAAATTGATAAACCAGGGAGGATTTAAATTATGAAGAAATTTACAGTCATATTAACTTCTATTATTTTCTCGGCCTTAGTTGCAGGCAGCGCATCAGCGGACTATTCACTTCATCCTGTGCAGCAAACCGATGAATGGTCCCCGTATATATCGGTTGCAGAGCCAACTCCCATCGAATTGTCCGCCATTACTGTGTTCTACGCTGCACCGGGAGGCAAATCATTGGGCTCTCTGGAACCCCAGGTAGTCCGTCCAACCGGTAATATCCTCGGTGACTGGGTGCAGATTTACACCTGGTTCGGAGATGCCTGGATCAATATCCCAGGATACATTCCGAGTTATTAATCAATAAGGACCTGAGACTATCATTCTCTGTAGGTTATGTGACAAAAGAAGAAGGCTCTCCAAATCGGAGAGTCTTCTTCTTAATTTATAGCTCTAGTTAAATTGATCTATTTCAATACGCTTCCTCCATACAGGAAACGATATTCCCACGAACCATCAAGCTGATCGATCCGCACTCCACCCGACTCCTTCGAATAGGTGTGGATCATTTTACCATCACCCAAATACATAGCCACATGGGTAATCGTCTCCTTGCTCTTGTCGACATTCTTATACGCTGCCGCAGAGGAGCCCTTGTAGCTCATGAAAAAGACCAGATCGCCTGCTTTCAGCTTGCTAATGCTCGATACCGCCGTGCCGTTGTCCTTCACCCATGCCCCTTGCTTCCGCGAATCTGCTGGCAGCACGATCCCAAGCGCCTCTTTATAGGCCTGTCTTACAAAAGCAGAGCAATCAAATGTCGTCGTTGAATTGCGGTCCGATCCGAATTCATAGGGAGTCCCTAAATATTTCTTGCCTGTGCTAATAACTTTGGCAATCTTCGCCTGATTGGATTCCGATACTCCATCATTAGAACCCGGAGCGGCTCCTTTGATCTGCAAGTATTTGCTTAGACTGCTCACATACCCGGTCTGCCCGTCCGAGGTCTTCACCTTGTAGAAGCTGTCATTGCTCTTCTCCAGAATTGTAACTGCCGTTCCCTTCTTGAGCATCGTAATTATCTTGCCCGAGGTGGTAGACGGAGCGGTTCGCAAATTCACCCCATAGATGACCGTTGCGCTTGTTTGCTCAGGTGCCGCAGGCGCCGAATTTCCGCCGCCAATAGTGATATATTTGCTGGACGAGCTGACATAGCCGGTCTGCCCGTCCGAGGTCTTCACTTTATAGAAGTAACTGTTGCTATTGTCCAAAATAGTTACCGTAGTCCCCTTCTTCACCAGGCCGATAATTTTCCCGGAAGTGGAAGGTTGTTCACGGAGATTGACGCTGCTTACAATTTGTCCCGTCGTCGACGTCTGCGTCGCAGCTGAAGCTGCGGATGCTCTGTCCTGTACAGCCGTGTAAGAGGTAGTTAGTAGAATTGCGCTTAATATCAGGATTGTCGTGCTGCGTTTCATAGTTGCCTCCTTATGGATGATATTGGTCTGATTAGACGAATATTATATAAGTCGCCTTTCTCTGGACTCGTCCCCATTATATCCCTTATCGAATTTTGTCTAAATGCGTCGATTTTCGTGTTATGTATGGCCTTCGCGACAAAATGCCTAAATAATACCCTAAAAAGAAGGACATATTACCCACAAACCCAACATTAACCAACAGCCATTTTGCCAAAAGGATCTTTTTGCGACTATTTCAAGGGGATTACGTGTTCTGCACTTAGACTATAAAACTCCATAAAAAAAGCCGGCAGAGCTCTCTCTACCGACTTCGCTTAGGGCAATCTACTATTTTGTAACACCCAGGCTTATGGACTTCTATTCCTCTTGTTCTAACCCTTCTTCTCTAGGCTCCACATGGACATGGACATGCATCACATTCTTGATCCGCCTCATCCGCTCTTCCACCGTATCACAGATTTCGTGGCCCTCAAGCACCGTTAAATGTGGATCGACCTCGATCACCACATCGACGAGCACGTGGTTGCCATGGACGCGAGCCTTCAAATCCTTAATTTTCTCCACTCCGGGAATCCGTGAGATCGTCCCGCGCAGGTCCCCAAGCTGTTCCTCATCAAAGCCGTCCGTTAACCGATATGTCGAGTCCCTGAATATGTCCCAAGCGGTCTTGCATATCAATACCCCTACGGCCAGAGCAGCTACGATATCAAGCCATGGCATGCCAAATTGCGCCCCGATGATTCCCACCGCCGCCCCTACACTGACCAGAGCATCCGAGAAATTGTCCTTAGCCGCAGCCATTAGCGCCTGATTGTTAATCTGCTGGGCCAGTCCACGATTATATAAGTATACGCCGCCCATCACGACGGCACAGATGATGGCTATCCCCGCTGACCATAAATCAGGCTTCGTCTCATTCCCCGCAAACAGCGAGCGGATCGCCCCGATAATGACCTGAATGCCAACCATCGCCATAATAAAAGAAGCGATAAGCGCGGCCACAGTCTCCGCACGAAAATGCCCGTAAGCATGATCGGAGTCGGGCGGTTTCTGGGAAATTCGCAACCCGATCAATACAGCGAGCGAAGCGACAATATCCGTTAAATTGTTGAATCCGTCCGCGAGCAGCGCGCTCGAAGCGAATAAATAACCACTAATCAGCTTAAAAGCAGACAATATGACATAGGCTGCGATGCTTAACCAAGCCCCTCGTTCACCTTTGCGTATATCCTCGTATACATTCAAGCCCCACACCTCCACACTTGCCTGACAAATTGCAACACTACCAGTTACTAGTGCGCGTCTATAAATTACCTTTAATATCAAAAGCGTTACTACATCGTACCAGATAAAAATCGTGTGGGTCTACAGAAACAGTGTTGCACCAAGGAAAAGTCAGCTAAGACCGCCCGAAACTCCCCATTTCGTGTACTTTTCAATTTAAATCATCATTCCCGTTGTTCCCCTTTTTAAAAACGTATACAATAAGGTCAAGCTTGTTCTTGAACCAGAGGGGGATGATATCGATGACAGAAAATAATGAGCCTCGTAAGATTGGCTTGGCCGAAGCAATGCGCCAGAAACTTCAGCAAAAAAAGGAGCAGCAAGCGGCCAACAAGCCTGGAGCCAAAAATGCCAATCAAATAAAAGCACTCAAAAGCCAAAACAACAAAAAGCCGAACAATCAGCGCCGCCGTACTGGCGGATCATAGGCAACCCTTACAGTAAGTACAAAGACAAAGAGCCGAGAAACCGTCGATTTAGACAGTTCCCGGCTCTTTTAATATATTGTCTTCCGATATTCAAGCGGTGAAAGCAAATTTTCGAAGGGATATTAAGCTTCTTCAGGATACATGCTCTTGCGCAAAGCCTGAATCTCTTCGCTCTCCAGGTACTCATCATAGCTCATAATACGATCGATGATTCCGCTTGGTGTAATCTCGATAATGCGGTTGGCGATCGTCTGAATAAATTGATGGTCATGCGAAGTGAACAGAATCGTTCCATCAAAATCGATTAATCCATTATTCAGCGCCGTGATCGATTCCAAATCAAGGTGGTTGGTCGGCTCATCGAACAGCAGCACGTTAGCGCCGTTCAGCATCATCTTCGCCAGCATACAGCGCACCTTCTCGCCCCCGGACAGCACTGAAGCCTTCTTGAGCGCCTCTTCACCAGAGAACAGCATCCGGCCGAGGAAGCCACGCAAGAATGTCTCATCCTGATCATTGGAATATTGGCGCAGCCAATCCACGAGATTCAGCTCCACCCCATCGAAATAGCTGGAATTATCCTTAGGGAAATAGGCTTGGGAGGTCGTTACGCCCCAACTGTATTCACCGGAATCCGCCTCAAGCTCGCCCATCAGCACTTGGAACAACGTCGTCTTCGGCAGCCCGTTTGGTCCGACAAAAGCGATCTTATCGCCCTTGTTCACCACAAAGCTGACATTATCCAGTATTTTCTCGTTCTCCACAATCTTCGTAACGCTGTCTACGGTCAGCAACTGCTTGCCCGCCTCGCGTTCACCCTTGAAATGCAGGAACGGATATTTACGGTTCGAAGGACGGATGTCATCGAGTGTAATTTTATCAAGCTGCTTCTTACGGGAAGTTGCCTGCTTCGATTTCGAGGCATTCGCCGAGAAGCGCTGAATAAAGGCTTGCAGCTCTTTGATCTTCTCTTCCTTCTTCTTGTTCGCATCGCGCTGCAACTGCTGTGCAAGCTGACTGGATTCATACCAGAAATCATAGTTGCCAACATAGAGCTGGATTTTACCAAAGTCGATGTCAGCGATATGGGTACATACTTTATTCAGGAAGTGACGGTCATGGGATACGACGATAACCGTGCCTTCATAATCCATCAGGAAGTTCTCAAGCCACTGAATCGATTCCAGGTCCAAATGGTTAGTAGGCTCGTCAAGCAGCAAATTGTTCGGACGTCCGAACAATGCTTGGGCCAGGAGGACGCGGACCTTCTCATTCCCGCTGAGCTCCGACATTTTCTTATCATGCATTTCGCGCGGAATGCCCAGACCAATCAGCAATGCGGCTGCATCCGGTTCAGCATCCCAGCCGTTCAGCTCGGCAAATTCGCCCTCCAGTTCGCCAGCACGCATGCCGTCTTCCTCGGAGAAATCCGCCTTGGCATACAAGGCATCCTTCTCTTTCATAATTGAATACAGGCGTTCATGACCCATAATTACCGTCTCCAACACAGGGAACTCATCATATTCATAATGGTTCTGCTTGAGGACTGCCATGCGCTCATTCGGCGTCATGAATACTTCGCCTTGATTCGGTTCAATTTCGCCGGACAGAATCTTCAGGAACGTCGATTTACCCGCTCCGTTTGCTCCGATCAGGCCGTAGCAGTTACCTGCCGTAAATTTTATATTTACATCCTCAAAAAGTGCTCGTTTTCCATAACGGAGCGTTACACCGCTAGTACTTATCATTTAGGCATTACCATCCTTTTTAAATAATGACACTACTGGTTCAACATTATAGCATAGTTCCAGATATAAGTTGAGTACTGCACAGCGATCAGGAACGACTCTGCAAAAAAATAAGGCAACCGTTTCTTTTACGGCCACCTTAAGGTCTCACCATGGTGCAATACGCGAATCTGTTCCTCCGGAATGCCGCGGCGAAGCCGATCCGCTTCAAGTCGATCCAGCGCCTCGCGCGCCGTATCATCCGCCAGTCTGAATGTGCCATAATGCATCGGCACCATCAGTTTGGCCCGAACGTCCTCGAACGCCTGCAGCGCCTCCTCCGGTGTCGTATGCTGAGAGGTCATGAACCATTCCGGCTCATAAGCACCGATTGGCAACAAAGCGATATCGATTTCAAAACGCTCGCCGATCTCGGCGAACCCTCTGAAATATCCGCTATCGCCAGCAAAATACACGATAGGATGCTTCTGTAATTTTGCCTCTACCGTCTCACCGCATAACTCCAGGACGAATCCGCCCCAATGCGACGTATTCGTATCCCACGGCGTCCGGCGTGTCCAGTGCTGCGTAGGGACAAATGTGATCTTCACATTGTCAAGCTGCAGCTCCTCCCACCAGCCAAGCTCATAAGTGCGCTCGAAACCTTTACGGACCATTTTACGCTTTAACCCGCTGGGGACTACGAGCTTTGTCTTGCTCCCATATAATTTGCGGATCGAAGCTAAATGCATATGATCATAATGAGAATGAGATATAAGAATTACGTCAATCTCCGGAATGTCCTGCAGCGGTATTCCCGGCGTGCCCAGCCTCCGCTGGAATCCCATCCGCTTAGCCCACACCGGGTCGGTAACCAGATTCAAACCCGCATACTGAATCAGGAAGGTTGCATGCCCAATCCAGGTGACAGATAGTTCAGAGCGGTTCCCCTGTAGAAAATTCAGATCCGGGGGGAAATTAGGAATGACGTACGAATAATCCTTACGCTTTCTACGGCGTTCATCCCGCCACTGCTTAAACTGCTTCAGTGTCCGGTCCGTCCCGATATTGTCCAAATTGTTGTAACGCTTCCTTGCCATCTTGTATTGGCTCCTCCTTCCAGTCCCCTTCATCCTATGAGAGCCATTAAAATTCCGCCTGTACGACTTACCCCCATTGTAAAACAACTATCCCGTCATTCCAAATTTCAATTTCAATCCGAGGGATCTTTATACCGGAACGAATACAGGAACAGAAAAGCGACGGCGATCACGACCACCAGCTCAGGAGCTATAAAAATAATAAATTTTTCCATACTCTCCTATCCTTTCTTTGGCGAACTGCCGCGCACGTATTTGGCATCAAACAGGAACAATCGGAGCAAAATGATCAGCGAAGGAATGAGCACGCACAGCCCGGCGATAAAAACGGTAATTAGGGCCACCGCCATCGACTCATTGGTGAAGCTCTCATGAATGCTAACCTGCTTATACAGAATATACGGCAGATGCGAATGGCCATAGCCATACCAGGCGAACCCGAACTGCAGCATAACAAGGATGAAGGTCCAGCCAAGGTTCCTCCGTCTCCATACCAGATAGACTGCAGCCAGGTAGCAGATCAGTGAGAGAATGAACACCCAGGCGATGCTTAGCATATTGCTGAAATGCTCGGGATTTTGCCGGTTGATCTGGAAAAAGGCAAACACGCAGGCAAGAATAGTCGGACCGCTCCACCAGAGCGCATAACCGCGCAGTACTTCAAAGGCAGCACGATCCCCCGCTTTGTCCGCATAGTAGGTCAGGAACATCGCGGAGATGTAGAGTACGGATACGAGCGCCAGGATGATGACCGACCAGGTGTACGGATTGCTGAAGAAGGAGCCCCAGTTCAGATGCACTTTGTTATTTATCTCTGTAATGATGCCGCCTTCGGAAATGGCCAGGATCGTGGAGAGAGCCGCGGGGATCAGAAGGCCGGTTGCACCATAGATCGCCATATATATTTTATTGTCTTCTTTACTGCTGCCATAGGTGTTATAGGCATAGTAGGCACCCCGAAGGGCAAGCAGCACGGTCACCAGGCTGCCTGGAATGAGCAGCGCTGTCCCGTAAAAATAAGCGGAGTCGGGAAAGAAGCCAACAAGGCCAACCACGAAAAAGATCAGAAATACGTTAGTGACTTCCCATACCGGGGACAAATAGCGCTGGATAATGCTGTGCACTTTGTTCTTATGCCCCGTAATTACGCTGTAATAGCTGAAAAATCCCGCTCCGAAATCGACAGAGGCAACAATTAAATATCCGAACAGAAACGTCCACAGTACCGTGATACCAACCAATTCATAGCTCATTTTACCGTCCCTCCCTCAATCCCAAGCTCACGCATTTCTTCAACGACATCCTTGCTGCGGAACAAGCGGGCTAATACGATGACGCAGGAGCCGCACAGCACGATGTACAGCGCAGCGAACAACAATAGCATGGAGCCTACATGATTCGAAGTTGTCGCCGCTTCCCCCACCTTCATATATCCGCGCACAATCCAGGGCTGGCGGCCGAATTCGGCAAACAGCCAGCCTAACTCGATCGCCACGATGGCCAATGGTCCAAGCAGCAGGATCCCAAGCAGCAGCCATTTCGGATATCCACCATGCCGGTTCCCAGGCAGCAAGCGCCTGATCATATATAGAAAAGGGATCAGAACAAGCAGTATACCGATCGTCACTTTCAAATCGAACATATAGTGAATGAACAACGGCGGGCGTTCATCCTCCGGGAATTCATTCAACCCGATCACCTTCGTATTCGGCTTATTACCGGCCAGAATGCTGAGTGCATAAGGGATCTCAAGCCCGTACCTGACTTTATTGTTCTCATCCAGCACGCCGCCAAAGACCAAAGGCGCTTCTCGCCTCGTCTCGAAATGCCATTCGGCGGCGGCCAGCTTCTCCGGCTGATATTTGGCCAGGAACTTGCCCGAGAAATCCCCGATGATCGCTGTAGCCAAAGCGAATATAAAGGCGGACATGACCGTTAGCTTCAACGCTTTTTTGAAATAGGCTTCCTTCCGCCCCATCAGCAGGCTGTACGCAGCAATCCCCGCCAAGAGACAAGCGCTCACCGTATAGGAAGAAGCGAGTACGTGAGATACCTTGGTGGGCGTAGCCGGATTGAACATGGCGATGAGCGGATGCACATCGGTAAATACTCCATTCTTGAGCGTAAAGCCCTGCGGCGTGTTCATAAAAGCGTTCAAAGTCGTAATGAAGAAGGCTGAGGCGGACGATCCGATCGCTACCGGTATCAATAGGAGCAAGTGCAGCATCGGACGCTTGAAGCGATCCCAGGTATACAAATAAATGCCGAGGAAAATCGCTTCGATGAAAAAAGCGAAGGTCTCCATAAAGAGCGGCAGAGCGATGGCATGTCCTGCTACGCGCATAAAGGTCGGCCAGAGCAGACTAAGCTGCAGCCCGATTGAGGTTCCGGTCACAACACCAACGGCGACGGAGATCACGAAACCTCGCGCCCATCTTCGGGCCAGCAAGGAATAATGAGGATCGCGGGTCTGAATCCCTCTCCACTCCGCCAATGCAATCATTAACGGCACACCAACGCCAAGCGAAGCAAACACGATATGCACAAACAGGGTAAGTCCGGTAAGAATACGACTGAGCGTAACCGGATCGTAAGACATGACGATCTTCCTCTCTAGTTGAACATAGTGGTCTGCAGGATGGACCTGCTTATATCAATAGTAATTCAGAAATCTCAGCAGGCTCTTGATGAAGGCATACAGCATAATAATTGCTATCACAAGGCTGACCAGCGCCAGCCTCTTCTCCTGTCTTCTAGAACTCATGATCCTGCCCCCTTAAATTTCCATAAGCTTATTGTGTCTTTCATGTTCCTTTTTATTCCTGAATACAACGCAAAGGGCTGCCCCCAACGGGACAGCCCTAAAATTGTCATATGTCAAACATAGCCTTACTTCTCGTATGTCAGCTTCTCCATCATCCGATTCAGCACAGCGGCACTCTCCGCTCTCGTTGCATTCGACTTCGGCACGAATTGATTGCGATGGTCGCCGTTCATAATACGAAGCCCGTTCAGCAGCTGCACCGCCTCCTTGGCCCAAATGCTAACCTGGGCACCATCGGCGAACTCCGTTGGAGAGATATCAGCGCGCTGGAATCCAGCGTACTGAAGCGCCCTGGACACCATTATGGCCATCTCTTCACGCGTAATCGTCCGATCCGGCCGGAATGTGCCGTCAGCATAACCATTAACGATCCCCGCATTCACAGCGGCTTGTACCTGATCGGCATGCCAATCAGTTGCTGCTACATCACGGAAGCCTTCTGCCTCAGATGAAACGGACAATCCCAACGCCCTCACGATCAGCGATGCAAATTCGGCCCGTGTTACCGGAGCATCCGGTACATAAGTCGTTGGCGTGCGCCCGGCAACAATCATTTTAGCGGCAAGAGACTCCACATCGACTTTGGACCAGTGATCGGCAATATCCGCAAAGGTGACGGAGTTCTGGATCACCAGATAAGTTCCGTTCGCCTGGCTGTAGATATCGATCTGATTTCCGTTCACTTTGAAGGGAACAGGGATATAGCTGCTGCCAACCTGACGAAGCACCGCAATCGCCGCCTGGTTTGGCTGCTGTTCCAAGACAACCGATCTCTTCACATAGGAAGCATATTCGTTCAAAGCAATCGTCTTGCCATCGCCGGTCTGCGCAGCTACATTGTAGCTTATCGCTTGCAGAGCCTGGTACCCTTGGGCCGCTGCTGTTTTTACTGCATTGGCATCTACGGCGAGCTTAACCACCAGTCCAATATCATTGGCAGCATCGGAACCTATCTGCCTCGCTAATCCATCAAGATCAACTTCCTTCTGAGGCAGATCATAGCTTCCGAATGGCGTTACGAAACTTAATACCGAAGCATCTGCTTGAGCAAGCCAGGCTTGAAGCGCTCCGTGATTTACGGTAATAGCAACGGACTGGAACGGCTCTTCGCTTGCCGCCTCGACGGTGACCTTGCCGCCGGTTGGCCGCTTCAAGGCTTCCTTCATTTCCTCAGCACTCATCGTACCGGTTGCCTCGCCTTGCTTGATTTGAAGCTGTACCTTCACCTTCCCAGGCTCTACCGACGGTACTGTTCCCGGGCTTGCAGGAGTTGTCGAACCCGTTGATCCTGATGAACCGGAAGTACCCGGTGTACCCGGAGTCCCTCCTCCTTCTCCAGGCTGTCCTGGTCCTTCAGGAAGCGGTGCCCCCTTCAAATCAATAATTCGCCCTTCTACCGCCGAGGTTTTATCCGTAATGGTGCCTACTTTCTTCACATAGTCTGAGAAGACCTCGTAATCCGGCAGGTAGAGAAGATTTACACGTCCTTCCAGATACGCCTTTTCAAGCGAAGCATAGAAGTCGCCGCCTTTTGCGGTGAACACGTTCGTAGCTACCTCATACGACCTATTCGGGTTCAGCAGCTCATAGCCGTTCTTGCCCTTTACCTCAATACGCATCACACGTTCGCCTTCCGGCTTCGTGGAATCATAGTAGAATTTCATTCCGGCAATATGCGGGAATCGCCCGTCCTGACCAGGAACTTTGGATACGCCATTCTCCATCGCTTCCTTGATTTCCCGGCCTGTCAGCGTAATGGTGACCAGATCATTATTGAACGGCAGAACCGTCATAACGTCACCCATTGTTATTTTACCGGCGGCAATGGACTCCCGGATGCCCCCTCCATTCTGCAAGGCAATCACGGCATTTGTCCCCGCTGCCTGGGCCGCATCGAGCATCCCGTCGGCAATCAGGTTGCCAAGGTTGGTCTCCTTCGTCCGCACATCAGCGCGCACCCCGTTCAGCACCACTTCAGTCTGACCCACTTCGATCTGCTTCAGTTCCTCGATGCCCGGTTTATATTTGGTATTTAATAGATCCAGTGCTTCCTGATCGGGCTGGATGACATACTGCCCGTTCGCATCCTTCTCATCAATGGAGATAAGACGGCTGTCCCAATCCTGGAGCACTCCTTCGTCATTGAAGACCACTTCGAGCTTGCCGAGGAATTGGCCTTTCTCACCTGTCTGCACGATCAGCTTCGGCTCACTTCCAGTACGGTCCACGACCGCTTGATCAAGCTTGGTATGGCTGTGTCCACCGACGACAATATCAATCCCATCAACCGCTTTAGCAAGATTCACATCAACATCATACCCGAGATGTGTTAAGGCAATAATTTTGTTAACCCCTTCACGCTGCAGCATGGCGACGGTATCTTTAGCCTTCTGCACCGCATCATCAAACGTAACTAACCCTGGCGATGCAATATTGGCTGTATCCTCCGTAGTCAGACCAAACACACCAACCTGTTGGCCATCCACCTCCATAATTATCGCCGGATAGATCGTGCCAGCTTCTGTATTCCGCGAGATCTCATTCTTGAATTTCCCTTTTAACACAGGATCGGCTGAGAAATTAACGTTCGAGGATATGAACGGGAAATCTGCATGTTCTATAAATGCGTTCAACACCTCTGAGCCTTTATCGAACTCATGGTTGCCGAAGGTCATGCCATCATATTGAACCAGATTCATAAACTCCAGATCTGCCAGGCCAAAGTACTTGTTGAAGTACAGCGTACCGGAAAATACATCCCCTGCATCCAGAAGCAGCGGATTGACCGAGCTCGCCTTCTGTTCCCGAATAGCGGCAACCCGACGGGCAATGTTATCCGGTGAGCTCACGGTATCCAGGTTGGCATGCGTATCATTCGTATGCAAAATCGTCAGCGGGAATCCGTCGATCGTCTGTTTTTGCAGATCGATCTGGGCCACGACCGGATCATGATCGGACACACGGCCCCTGGAGGCCGGGAAATCTGCATTGAGATGAACAACATCCACCTCTGCGGACCGAGTCAGGTTCTTGCTGACCAGAATATGGTCCAGTACCTGGGAGTTGCCGTCATAGGTGTATGTGTACTGCTCTTCTAGCGGCAATGTTTCGATCAGACTGTCCAATGCATTTCCTTTCAAGATTTTAGCCGTTTCGGTAAATTGAAAATCATTCAGGTCACCCATCACGATGATGTTCGACTTCGGATTTCCCTTCAGAACCTCTTGGATAAATCCGTTCACGACAGCGGCAATCTCATGGCGCTGAGCTTCGCTGGAGAGTACTGGCGGCTGCGTGCTGCCAAAAGGCCCCTGGTCGCCGGACTTCGAATTGAAATGATTGGCGATAACAATCACTTTCTCACCACGGAACTCGAACTGGGCCGCCAGCGGTTTACGCGAAGCATTAAATGCGCTATGGGTCGGCTCAATCCGGCCTGGATTAAGAGTCAACTGATCCTTGTCTGCATCATAAGCAACCGCATCCGTAGATGATCCCTTCTTGCCGAGTACGCTATCCGACAATTGAACGCGGCCTGGATTGTAGAGGAAGCCTACCCGGATATTTGCCCCAGGCGCCCCGCCATCGTTGTTATTGACCGGCTCAATGTCCGTATAGCTGTAAGCTGGTCCACCAGCAGCCCGAATTGCATCGACCAAGGCTTGATAGCTCTGATCCGCCGCTGTTGTTCCATCGTTCTTCTCCCCATTGTTGTCCTGAACCTCAACCAGACTGATAATATCCGGCGATTTCATATTCATGACGATCGACTCTGCCAGCTTGTTCATTTTGGCGGAGCCCACGCCAGGATAATAGTTCTCAATATTATAGGTCGCTACTGTTAACTGGTCGTCCTTAACGTCAATAGTGGATACCTCTTGTTGGAAAGGACTGCTGTTGATGGCTGGCAGCCCTCCCAGCTCCGGAATCACTTTAAAATTACCGTTGTTATAGCCGATTACCCCGATGACATCGCCTGCGAATGTATCGCCCGTGCTTACTTCCTGACCAGGATTACCGTAAGCAATAATGAGGCGCTGCGGATTGAAGTTGCCTTGCTCCTTCAGCACCAGCCCTCCAGCCGGCGTAATTACGTCCGGCTCATCATTCTCAACGCGAGTGGCAATATTGTATGTCCCACTGCTTGTCCAGTATGGGCTGATGATCGTCGGTTCGGCGAGTCTGATTCGCATCCCTTCCAATGATTCATAGAAGTCAATCGCATCTTCATCCGGATCGAAGCTCTGCAATCCGTCATTATCAATAATCGATGCAGGGATCGGACGCCCGCCTTTGCCTAAGGTAACCGCCTCCGGCAGCGGCTGATTCTCCTTGATCGTCTGGTAAGACTGAAGCTCGATCTGGGTTGTCGTCAAATTGCTGGAGCTTCCTTCGTTATATTCAGCAACTTTGCCGCTAACGGATACCAGATCGCCTACTTTAGGCCGATTTATGCTTGTAGTGTATACAAAAATGGCATCCGAGGTGTTCGGATTGGAATCCGGTGCGGGATCTTGAATATAGAAACCTTTGATATTTCCGTTAGAGAAGGTATATCCATATTGCGTAACGATTCCCTCGACGTTTTTGACCGTCTGTCCATTATATGGCGAGGAATGGTCCTCTCCCTGAATATTCGCGATGCGCGGCTGCTCTGTCGCCACATAGGCGAATTCGAACACTTTACTTACACTCCCGCCGGACTCAACGATCGCCTTGATGGTCATATCATGGTCGACTTGAATCGGCGTGCTGTAAGGCGGGCTTGCCGTTGTTGGCTCACTTCCATCGACGGTATAATAAATATTTGCATTCGGGGTCGGACTGGATAGTGCAACCGTACTCCCGGTAATAATCAGACCTGCCCCCGGACTTGCAATGACAGAGAACATATCTTCAATCAGGGCCGCATCATTCAGCGGGATCAGCTCATATATACTGCCATACTGCTTCACCACGCCCGTTATACGACTAAAGGTCTTACCCGCCTTCAGCTTGGAGAGGCCGGAATAGATTGTAAATTCGGCTCCGCCTTGTACAGCCGTGTACTCGTTCGGTCGATTCTCGGACTTAATAGAGATATCCTCCAGGTAGACGAGCCTGGCTTCATAGGCTTCCCCTTGGTTGGCAGAGAGATCTGCTCCTTGGATTTGAATAGCTTGCGGCGATCCGATATCTTTGTCGGTTACTTGATACGGCAGCAGAGGATGCGGTTTAAGCTCCTGAAGATTGTTATAAATCTCCATAACCCCGGCCACACTGATCCGATCTCCGACACCCACGGTTTGCGGATAATCGTAGAGTACAATGCCAGCCGTATCATCCTGCATATAAATCTCATTACCTTCGATATGCGTGATGATACCTGATGTCCAGACATGCTCGCCCTTTGCCTTGAGGCGCGCTTCAGCAACAGATGTCTCCGTTAGAATATCGTATTCGTAGGAGGCGATTGGGCCATCTGCAACTCCATCCATGGCCGCATAAGCCTCTATGCGCATCGGCTTATCAAGCACAATGGGGCCATTTACAGGCTGGAATCCTGTTCCGTTTCCGCCTGACCGATAAATATCGGCATAGACCGAGGCCGTGACTGAAGGAGGGCTTAACGTAATTTCCGTCCCTTGCGGCCAAGCATTAGCCTCTGGATTCGCCGTTACACGTCCCAGCCCGCTGTTCGGATCTACTGGCGTGCGAGGAGATGAACTGTTGCGCGGATCGGGTGTATCGATTCGAAAATCACTGTCGTTATGATCCGTATCCAGACCGCGATCATCTGATTGACCATTGGTTAATTGTTTGCGAATCGCAGCCGTTGAATTTGATAACGCTTGCGTAGGTTTGCCCTCTGATAATGAGGCATTGCCATACCCGATTAGATCAATGCGATCACCGTTGGCATCTACCAGATCAACTTTACCATTTGTACCGCTTAAATCTATTTGCCCTTGAATATCAGGCGTTGGCAGAGCTAGTGCGCCACCAGCCCCCTTCTTCTCCTGAATCAATAAATAGGAATAAGGTTCGATAATACCGTTCAAGGAAGTTATATTATTACTATCACTGAAATTACCTGTTGCACTGGCATAACGAACTTTCCAGCCTGTAAGATCGACTGCTTGACTTGTAGGGTTGAACAATTCGATGAAGTCGTTGCTATACTCAGCTCCACTATTCCCGCCGCCCCCATAAACCTGGCTGACTACAATTTGATCATTTTGCGGTGAAGCTTGTACCCTTTGCTCAGAACCAAAAGGAACGATCGTACTCAGGAACATAACAACAGCCAACGCTAAGCTCATCTGCTTACAGAAGCTTTTAAATCGCAAGCCCATTCTCATGATTCACTCCTCTATCAAAATTTTATAGACTCACTTTCAATATATGCCAGCATTGTTATAGCAGAAGTAACTGATAGTATGTTTTGTGTAAAAAGACCGCCAGATTGACCGCGCAATCGTTTCATTGCAATGTTATTGTCGTTATATAAATTGTCCCCCTTTCAAAGTGAGTTGTGGTCGTTCAAAAGGGTCCGCCACTGAGATCGATCTAGGACGTTTGAATAACGATAGCAAGATCCGTGAACCTTGGTACTCGTCCTCTCCTTTTTGAACAACCTTATAGCGTAAAAAGACCCTCTTACCGGGTTCTTGCCTTCTAGAGACTGAACTAGTGTAAGAGGGTCTTCATGCTATTGTATGATCGTCTTGGATGTCTAAAATGCTACTATCCACATTCCTATGCCGATTTTACCGTTTTCCGGAATCAAAAGGCTCTCCGACGGCTTTCGGTGCATTGGACGATTTCGAGAAAATAACCAGGGCGATCAGGGTCACCACATACGGGAAAATCTTCAGAATCACCGGCGGGAATACCGCCAGCGACGGAATAACCTGCGATACGTTAGCAATAGTGCTGGCAAATCCAAAGAAGAACGTTGCCAGCAAGATGCCCAGCGGCCTCCATTGGCCGAAGATAAGCGAAGCCAAGGCAAGGAAGCCGAGTCCTGCCACATTTCCGGTAAATTCACCGGAATAGGTTAACAGAATGATCGCGCCGCCCAGACCGGCAAATGCCCCGGAGACCATAACACCGATATAACGCATTGATCTCACGTGGATCCCAGCTGCTTCGGCAGCATGCGGATGCTCACCGCAGGAACGAAGACGGAGGCCAAAAGGCGTCTTGTACAACAGAAATGCACTAAGCAACAGGATGATTATGATAAACAGGGTCGAAGCATACATTTTGGTAAAGAATAAGTCCCCGATGATCGGAATCTTCGATAACCCAGGGAAATTAAAGGGCATAAATCCTTGTTTGATTCGAATATTCCCGCTACCGGTAATATTGCGCGCCAGGAAGATGGTCAAAGCACCGGCAATCATATTGATCGCCGTGCCGCTAATGATCTGGTTGGCGCTCAGATTGATGCTCGCGAAGGCGTGCAACATGGAGAACAATGCGCTAACCACAGCAGCAGCCAGCAGTCCTACCCACAGAACCCACCATGAGCCCAAATAATATTCCTGCAGCTTCGATACGACAAAAGCGCCTGTAAAGGAGCCGACAATCATCAATCCGTCGAGACCGATATTCACGACCCCGCTTCGCTCACTAAACAGTGCGCCCAAGGCGGTAATCAAAAGCGGGATGGTGAACACGATAGCATACGGAAAAATCTGTTCAAGCGTTGTCCACATGGTCTTGTTCCCCCTGCTTTTTATTTGCTGCACGACGCACCTTCAGCTTGTGAAGCAATCGTTCGATAAGAATGCTTGTCGCGGCGAAATAGATGATGATGGCGATGATGGTATCTGCTATCTCTGGCGGGATTTCGGTCATGGCATTCAGGAAACCTCTACCCGAATATAACAGGCCGAAGAACAGGGCTGACATTAATACGCCCAATGGTGTATTGCTGCCAAGCAGAGCAACGGCAATGCCATCAAAGCCTTGGGTCGGCAAAATACCGATCTGGATGCTGGAGGCATTCCCTGTGTATTGGGCCACCCCTGCCAGGCCGGCGATACCGCCGGAAATGAACATGGATAGTACAATGCTCCGTTTAACGGCAATACCTGCGTATTCAGCTGCGTGACGGTTGAATCCGACCGCCTTCAGCTCATAACCAAGCGTCGTCTTGTTAATCAGGAATGCAACCAACAGTACGGTGATTACCGCGATAAAAAAGCCCAAATTGATGTAGGAGCCTTGGAATAAGTCACTGAGCCACTGCTGATGCAGCATCGCTTCCGGCGGAAGCTGGCGCGATTCTGTCTCCAGGCTAGTCCCTTTGAAATAAGCCGGAATAACATAATATACCGTCCAATAAGCGGTCCAGTTCATCATGATCGTGGATACAACTTCATGCACATTATATCTGGCCTTCAAGAAGCCCGGGATCACAGCCCACAGAGCACCGCCGATAAATCCGATAATTACCATTAACGGCAGGAGAATCAGGCTAGGCAGATTCAGCGAGAGACCTATAGCTGTTGCAGCGAAGCCGCCGATAAGCATCTGTCCAGCCGCTCCGATATTAAACAATCCGGTACGGAATGCAAACGCAACCGAAAGTCCGGTCAGAATAAGCGGAGTTGCTGTAGCCAGCGTATTTCCGATTCTTTCCGGGTTTTTCAGTCCGCCCTGGATGAGATACATATATCCTTCTACCGGATTATGACCGGTCAGCACCATAAGCAATGCCCCTGCGATAAGTCCGAATACAACGGCAAGCAACGATTTAACGCTGTTATTCATGCGGTGCCCTCCTCCTTATGATACCCGGCCATCATCAGCCCGAGTTCTCTTTCGTTCGTTTCGGAGGCATTGACGATCCCTACCAGTTCGCCATTATTAATAACTGCAATACGATCTGCCAAATTCATTACTTCGTCCAGCTCCAACGAGACGAGCAGAACGGCTTTGCCTTTGTCTCGCTGCTCTACAAGACGTTTGTGAATATATTCGATTGAGCCCACATCAAGCCCCCGGGTCGGTTGAACCGCAATCAGAAGATCAGGATCGCGTTCTATCTCGCGACCGATAATCGCCTTCTGCTGGTTGCCGCCGGACATCGAGCGAACGATTGAACTTCCGCCAGTTCCTGACCGCACATCAAAGCTTTGAATAATATGCTCCGCATGCTTGCTGATCGCCGCCGGCTGAAGCAGCCCTGACTTGGAGTATGGCTGCCGATTATACACTTCAAGAATTAGATTCTCCTCAAGGGTGTAATCCAGCACCAGTCCCCGTTTCTGACGGTCCTCGGGAATATGTCCAATCCCGCTGTCATTACGCTGGCGAATAGACAAATCATTAAGTGCCTGCCCGTTCAAGGTTACAGTACCGCTCTCTATCGAACGCAGCCCCGTAATGGCTTCGATCAGCTCGGACTGCCCGTTGCCGTCTACCCCGGCGATCCCTAGTATCTCGCCAGCTTGCAGACCAAGACTGAAGGATTTAAGCGCTTCGACCTTCTTGCTGTTCTTCACTGTGAGCGACTGGACTTCAAGCACGGTTCTGCCCGGCTTGCTCTCCTCCTTGTCTACCTTGAAGGAGACGCTGCGGCCTACCATCATTTCAGCCATTTCTTCACGGCTTGTGTCGGCA
This sequence comes from Paenibacillus sp. 79R4, assembly GCF_013393165.1. Taxonomy (NCBI): domain Bacteria; kingdom Bacillati; phylum Bacillota; class Bacilli; order Caryophanales; family Paenibacillaceae; genus Paenibacillus; species Paenibacillus sp. 79R4. Next base: position 57,163 of record NZ_QJOT01000011.1, read on the forward strand.
ACATTCACAGTTCCGATCGTCTTGCCGCGGCGAATAACGGTACATCGGTCTGCTACTGCTTTGATCTCCTTCAGCTTGTGGGTAATCAAAATAATAGACTTGCCTTCTTTAACCAGATTTCTCATGATATCCTGCAGATCCGTGATCTCCTGTGGGGTCAACACAGCGGTTGGCTCATCAAAGATGAGTACTTCCGCATCGCGGTATAACATCTTAAGAATCTCAACCCTCTGCTGCATGCCCACCGAAATATCCTCGATTTTGGCATAGGGGTCTACATTGAGGCCGTATTTCTTGGACAGTTCCTCAACCCGCTTGGCAGCGGTTCTCACGTCCAGGCCGAAGAAAAATTTGCGAGTCTCACTGCCCAGAATAATATTCTCGGTAACGGTAAACGGTTCAACCAGCTTGAAATGCTGGTGCACCATCCCGATGCCAAGCTTGTTAGCCACATTCGGATTCGAAATCCGCACTTCCTGGCCTTTCACCTTAATGATTCCGCGGTCAGGCTGGTACATACCAAACAGGATGCTCATCAACGTTGATTTGCCTGCCCCGTTCTCCCCCAGCAGGGCATGAATCTCGCCCTTCTCCAGTCTGATCGTAATGTCATCATTGGCTACGATACCCGGAAATTCCTTGCGGATGCCCACCATCTCGACAACATAGTCCATGGTTTAGGTATCTCTCCTTCTTCAATAGTAAGTTTTGTGTGGTTTGGAAGTTAACCAGAAAAACGCCAATCGACGCACCTCAACGAGAAAGACCTCGGCAAATGGTCAATTTGCTTGCGATATCAGGATGTATAGCTCCTGCTGCTCATGCTCTTCGTTACCTTAAAAAAAGACGGAGGAGACTCCGTCTTTTTTATTAAACTCGATGTCGCTTGCTACTATGATTACGTCGATTCATATAGATCCGTATTAGGGATTACTTGATCAGGTCGCCTTGCTCACCAGCTACAGTAATTTCTCCGGATTTAATCTTGTCAAACACTTCGCCTACTTGTTTAATAATGTCATCGCTAAGGTTAGGGTTCTCATCCGGAAGACCTACGCCATCGCTTTTTGCATCCAGTGTAAGTGTTTGTCCGCCTGGGAATTTGCCGTCCAATTCCGCTTTGATCATATCGTAAGCGGCTTGGTCAACTCTCTTGATTGCGGAAGTCAGAATAACCGACTTATCTCCTTCATACACGCCGTCTTGGTATTGGTCGGAGTCAACGCCAACGACCCATACATCGGCCCCGTTCTTAACGCGAGTCTTCGCTTCGTTGATCGCACCTACGCCTACGCCGCCTGCAGCTGCAAAAATAACGTTAACGCCGCGGTCATACATTTGTGCAGCCAACTGGCTGCCTGCCGCAGAATCATCAAAAGAACCTTGGTATACTACGTTCTCTTTGTTAATTACAAGATTCGTTCCGAGGTTCTCATTTGCATATTTAACACCTTGTTGGAAGCCCCAGTTGAACTTCTGTACAGGAGGAATTTCCATGCCGCCGATGAATCCGGCTTGCCCGTCCTTCACGTGCAGGGCCGCCGCTATACCAGCCAAAAATCCTGCTTCATGCTCTGCGAAGAAGATGGAGACGGTATTTTCTTTTACAACCGGCTGAGCATCTGGCTCCCCTGAGTTTGGTGCTCCGTCAATCAGGACGAATTTAGCATCGGTATATTTGTCTTGAGCTTTAAAAATAGCGGTTTCAAATTTGAAGCCTGGCGTTACGATGAATTTGTAGCCAGCGTCGAACAGATTACCTACCTCTTTTGTGTAATCCGCTTCCGTTGTTCCGGCTGGTTTCAAGTATTTGTAATCCATCTTGAAATCCTTGTTCGCCTTTACAATACCTTCATAGGTACCTTGGTTAAAAGACTTGTCATCGATAGTGCCTGAGTCCGTAACCATCCCAACCTTGAAGTTCGCTTTAGGCGCGTTTCCTCCATCGTTGCCGCTGGATTCCGATGCCGATTTATCTCCGCATCCTGCCAACATGGCGACCGATAACACCACACTTAATAAAGCTATGACCCCTTTTTTCATTAAGGACAACCCTCCTATAAATGTATGCACAAATGAAATGCTAGATTCGTGCTACCTACAATATATTAATAAATTTTACACATTTCAACATGATTTCTTTGGATTATATTAAACTACCTCAGCACCGCGGTAAATCAATCAAGCTGTTAAAAATGCAATATGTAGAAATTATGTAAAAATACCATTGAACGGATGCTCACGTATTTTTGCAGTATAAATTGCTAATTCCTTTAACAGGCTTGGGATTAGCGGTTGCTTAAGGTAAAATAAAAATAATAGCACGAATTCAAAAATTCAAATTTTTTAATTTTCTTTGTGAAGGGAGAAATGTGAACAAATTATGAAAATTATTTTTATAGAACCTACTCCTAGCCCCAACTCTATGAAGCTGCATCTGGACGAAAGCCTGGAGCCGGGAATACGCAGAACATACACCTTGGACAATGAACGCTCCGCTCCGGCCTGGATCAGACAGATGCTGAACATCCCGGGGGTAAAAAGCGTCTTCCACACCGCGGATTTCGTAGCATTGGATCGTAAGGGTGGAGCAGACTGGGCTGCTATTCTGGCCGCCGTCCAGGAACAATTCGGCCAGGACCATGTGGAATCCGCCTGGAATCCGGAGGATGGAGAAGCCCATGGCTTCGGCGAAGCGCAAGTATTCGTACAGTTCTTCCGCGGTATCCCGATGCAGATCCGTGTTAAATCCGGCAATCAGGAGGAGCGCATTGGTCTGTCCTCCCGTTTTGTTGATGCCGTCACTGAGGTCGCCAGCGCCACGTTAATTAAGGAGCGTAAACTTGTTGACTACGGTGTGCGTTATGGTGAGCTGGCGGATATCGCCCGCGAAGTAGAACAGGAGCTTGAAGCTGCTTATCCGGCTGAACGGCTGCAGGAAATCGTAAGCCAGGCGATTGCCCATGGCCATAACCAGGCCGAATTCGTCGAGCATCGCCGCGTGCTCAGCTTAGCTGACGTTGAGCAACAGATGCAAGATAGCGACTGGCATGTGCGATATGCCGGGCTTGAAGCGCTGCAGCAGCCTGGACCAGAGGCGATGCCTCTGCTTACGGAGGCGCTGCGTGACAAACAGATGCAGATCCGTCGTCTGGTTGTCGTCTACCTTGGCGACATCCGTACGCCAGAAGCAATGGAGCTTCTCTATGGGGCGCTGCGTGACGCTTCCGCAGCCGTTCGCCGCACCGCTGGCGATACGTTGTCCGATATCGGCGACCCGGCTGCGACGGGACCGATGATCGAGGCGCTGCAGGACAAGAGCAAGCTGGTTCGCTGGCGCGCGGCGCGCTTCCTCTACGAGGCGGGCACCGACGATGCGCTTGAAGCATTGCGTGCCGCAGCGGACGATGCGGAATTCGAGGTTAGCCTGCAAGCCAGAATGGCCGTAGAGCGAATCGAATCCGGAGAACAGGCCGCGGGTACCGTCTGGCAGCAAATGGCGCAGCGCGAAAGATAACGGCAGTTAATTTTTAGTGGTTGCCCTACCAGATGGCATAGGCTATACTTGCTAATGTTGTAAGGTAACTGAATATTTGAGCCTCATCATTGCGGGTGAGGTAGAGGTCGCAACTGTGAAGAGTATACCGGAGGAGGCGTATGAAGCCGCCTATGAATCCGGAGGAAAGGCACCGTTGCCGAAGCGTTCAATCAGCTTCAATCCGATTGAGCCGCTGGGGCTGTCGTCGAAAGAGACAGAACTGTCACAATTTCTTTATGCCATATGGGGAATTGTGTTGAGCTATCTTCATGAAGGAATGGTGCGGAGATTTCGTGTATATATTACATGTCCATAACAGGACCGCGGATATTCTTCCGTGGTCCTTTTTTATTTTTCCAACAGCTGCGGCCTCTGAGAGTGGGTACAAAATTCTTTGCACCCGAATGTAATTCAATCTTTTATGGAACATTCATCTTAAGGAGTGCTGTTCAATGAGCAAACAACCTAGCAAGTCGAATTCGTCGTCTCTTAAACCGGGACTCAAAGCGAGACATATGACGATGATCGCCCTCGGCGGTTCGATCGGAACGGGCCTGTTCCTCGCCAGCGGCGGAGCCATTGCCTCCGCAGGTCCGGGCGGTGCCCTGCTGGCTTATGCCGCGGTCGGCATCATGGTCTACTTCCTCATGACCAGTCTGGGAGAACTGGCCACTTATATACCGGACTCCGGGTCCTTCGAGACCTATGCCTCCCGCTTCGTTGACCCTTCCCTGGGCTTCGCCATGGGCTGGAACTTCTGGTACAACTGGGCCATCACGATTGCAGCCGAGCTATCAGCTGCCACGCTTATTATGAAATACTGGTTCCCGAACAGCTCCTCGTTTGTCTGGAGCTTCCTGTTCCTGGCTCTGATCTTCGGGCTGAACGTATTGTCTGTTAAAGGCTATGGAGAATCTGAGTATTGGTTCGCTATTATTAAGATTGTGGTTGTTATCGTGTTCCTGATCGTCGGCGTTGCCATGATCTTGGGCATATTAGGCGGCGAAGCTGTCGGCTTCAAGAACTTCACGATCGGGGATGCGCCGTTTCACGGCGGGTTCTTCACCTTCCTTGGCGTATTTATGGCCGCCGGCTTCTCCTTCCAGGGCACCGAGATGATCGGGGTTGCTGCCGGAGAAAGCAATAACCCGCGGGAGCATGTCCCACGGGCGATCCGACAAGTATTCTGGCGTATCCTGCTGTTCTATATTTTCGCGATCCTAGTGATCGGACTGCTAATTCCATACACGAATCCAAACCTGCTCAAGAGCGGAATCGATAGTATCGGCGTCAGTCCGTTCACCCTCGTATTTGAGCGAGCGGGTCTGGCCTTCGCTGCTTCAGCAATGAATGCGGTCATCTTAACTTCGGTGCTCTCCGCTGGCAACTCGGGAATGTACGCCTCTTCACGCGTTCTTTACTCCCTGGCCAAACGCGGCAAGGCCCCTCGGTCCCTGGGCAGGCTGAACCGTCACGGCATCCCGATGAATGCTCTGCTGCTGACGACAGCGGTTGGCATGATCGCCTTCTTGGCTTCGCTGTTTGGCGATGGCGTCGTCTATACCTGGCTGCTGAACGCATCCGGAATGTGCGGCTTCATCACTTGGCTTGGCATCGCCATCAGTCATTATCGGTTCCGCCGTGCCTTTATGGCTCAAGGCCATGATTTGAATGAACTGCCGTATAGAGCCAAATGGTTCCCGTTCGGTCCTATCTTTGCGTTCCTTCTGTGTATGATCGTTATTATCGGACAGAGCATGTCCCTGATTACGGAGCATGGCTTCGATTGGCAAGGCTTAATCGCCGCCTATATTACGATCCCGGTCTTCCTGATCGTCTGGCTCGGGTATAAATGGAAACATCATATTAAGCTTGTCCCTCTCAAGGAATGTGATCTCTCCTCCCCTACTCGCGGCAAGCAATAGGCGGTCTATTCCCAATGAATCTCCACCTGGAGATCATCGGTTCCGTAGAGCGGAGACGATAGATAGCTAATATTATCGATCGACAGATCATATAAACTAACCAGATCCTGAAGCAATTGTCTCTCAGAGCCGCCATAACGTACCGTAATGGTCGTTCTCCCGGTTTTGAGACTTTGCTTCACTTTTTTTTGCATGGCGGCTGAATCGGTTATCGCGGCGTTCGGGTAATACAGGTTATAGCCAAGCTGCTCCTCAAGCGCATGATACATATCCCTCTTGTCCTCGCTCAGTACAGCTAAAGAACGCAGGCTGTCACGGTACAGCGTAGACGCTGCAGGATAAAGTTTGGTCCACTGGTGGTCCTGCCTCATTTGTTCATCGGTAAGCAAATAATAGTTGTACCTGACCCGCTCCGGATTATCCGGCGAAGGATCATCCCAGGTCGTATCCAGGTGATACCACAAGTTGCCCAGACTAACGAGGTTCCACGCATGAAGCTGCCCCCCCGCAGTACCTTCTACGATCAGATTGTTGAATCCAGCCTCTTTTAATAATTGGTAGGTCAGCAGTGAATACCCCTGACATACCGCCTTACCTGTAAGCAGACCTTCGTAGGCCGTATATTTCTGCAAATCGCGGTCATATTTAAGATGCAGCACGACATAATCGTGGATCGCCTTAACCTTCTGGTGGACATTCATCTCGGGGGTTAGAATCTCCCGCAAAATCTCCTGTACGCGCCGCTTAACATAAGCGGATTGCTCCGCTGTCTCTCGGTAGCTTACTTGCAAATTTATTTTTGCGTAGCCGGATGTTCCTTTCCAGGAATATGTGTACCGGTCCACAATATATTTAGTGTATGGGTCGCTGTCCAGCGCCTCATTGATCGCCTGTTTGAGCAATTGCTCCAGTTCCTTGGTCGGCCCTTTGTACTTTAAGGTGATAGAGGCTTCTCTTGCTCCTAATCCTTCAGCAAGCTTCAACTGCAAGTCCGTAGACGATGTAACATAGACCGAATCCGACGCAGCGTGCACATGGGGAACTCCCCAATGGGGCGGAATCACTCCCAGCATCACTGCACCCAACAATCCTGCCGCCAGCCAGCGTCTAACCATGCTTCGTCTCATGCCTCTTCATGCCCCCTTCACAAAAAGTTTATGACACAAGTGTTGGCCAACCCCTATGTAAGCCCATTGTAACATAGCCTGTACTGCAAAGGTTTTCTAGTTTTGTCGAGCAATAACGAATGAATTAAAAGAGGAACATGGCAATAATTTCAATAATATGACATGAATTTCACGGAATTTTCTACCTCATCTACCTGAAGTTTTGATATAATAAAAAAGCTTATAACTGTGATATATATCACTGCAAATCATACGCGTAGTAGAATGGGGAGACACTCTAACTATGACCATCGTGGACCTTTCGGATATATCCGTCGAAATGTTCGTCACCGTCATGCTCTTTCTGCTTTTCATTGCTCCACTTGTCAGTCTCGGCATATTACGTCTGTTTCAGGGCAAGAAAAAGGTCGGACTTAGTCTGATCGGTGGCGGAGTTGTTGTCTATTTAGTATTTCAGCTCATCATGATATTGCTTAATTGATACCCATATAGAGGATGTCAGTTCATAACTATGCTGAACGGCATCTTCTTTGATTTCAGGATATACGTAATAAAAGAGGGTTCTGCTCAGAAAATAGCAAAATTTGTGTGAAAACACAATTATATAAATGGGCTCGATTTTTGTGTATGAAAAAGAGGACGGATCAATAACGATCCGTCCTCTCTATTTTCACCGCTTCATGACCGGATCATCCCCGTTACTTCGCGGCAAGCTCTTTCTGTTCATGCTCCAGAGCTTCGATATACTTCTCGCAATCGAGCGCTGCCATACAGCCGCTGCCAGCTGCGGTAATCGCTTGACGATAACGCGTATCCTGAACATCGCCACAGGCGAACACGCCGGGCACATTCGTCTCCGAGGTGCCTGGTTTGACGATGATATATCCGTTCACATCGGTATCGATCTGACCGCCTAAGAAGCCGGTATTCGGCGTATGTCCAATTGCAACGAACACGCCGGTCGCGTTGATGACTTCTTCCTCCCCGGTGGCATTGTTGCGAACCTTCAGCCCGGTTACGCCCATATCATTCGTAAGAACTTCAAGCGGTGTACGATCCAGTGCCCATTCCACTTTCTCATTAGACCGAACGCGATCCTGCATAATTTTCGAGGCGCGCAGTTCGTCGCGGCGATGAACGACCGTTACTTTGGAGGCAAAGCGGGTGAGGAAGCCAGCCTCTTCAAGCGCGGAGTCCCCGCCACCGATAACGATAATCTCTCTGTTGCGGAAGAAGAATCCGTCGCAGGTAGCGCAGGTGCTGACGCCGCGGCCCACATTATCCTGTTCGCCCGGAATTCCGAGATATTTTGCCGATGCGCCTGTGGACAGCACCAATGTCTCGGCCTCCAATTCACCCAATCCATCGACATCCAGCTTGAATGGACGGCGGCTCATATCAACGCTGTTCACCCAGCCTGTGCGGAATTCTGCACCGAAGCGCTCCGCTTGCTTACGCATATTATCCATCAATTCCGGCCCCATAATTCCATCCGGAAATCCCGGGAAGTTCTCAACATCCGTTGTTGTCGTCAATTGACCACCAGGTTGCGGTCCCTCTATAACCAATGGCTTCATATTGGCTCTTGCTAAATAAATCGCTGCCGTCAGTCCTGCAGGACCTGTACCGATTATAATCGTCTTATACATAAATAATTCCTCCTTAAACGCAAGATACACACAACTCATCAAAACTACTATATATTCATCATTATCTTATTAAAGGTTAGGGAAAGTCAATGTTCGTAACAGCCAGGTTCAGTGAAGTTCAAATGAAGAAATGATGAATGGCGTTCATTTCCTGTGTCCTCCCTCCTGTTATCGCAGCAGACGCAACCCATTCAGAATAACCAGAATCGTACTTCCCTCATGACCCACGACGCCAAGTGGAAGAGCGATACCTTGCACAAAATTGCTCACGACCAAGGTAAGAATCACACAGGCCGCAAACACCAGATTTTGTCTGACAATCCGCTTGGTGCGGCGTGCCAGGGAGAACGTATCGGCAATGCGCTCAAGATTATCATTCATCAGCACAACGTCTGCGATTTCCAGCGCTGCGCCGCTGCCTCCTCCCCCCATCGCGATCCCGACTGTAGCTGCAGCCAGCGCAGGGGCATCGTTGACTCCATCGCCAACCATAACGACATGGCCATATTTTTTTCTAAGCTCGGAGACATGAGATACCTTATCTTGAGGCAAAAGATCACCGAAGATATAATCAACGCCGGCTTCATTGGCAATGGCTTGGGCGGTTGCACTCCGGTCCCCGGTTAACATTGCGGTGGCAATACCCAGCTCCCGCAGCTTGCGGATTGTCTCCTTCGCCTGCGGACGGATATTATCGCGCAAGGCAATCAGTGCAATATATTCCCCGTCGCATTGAACCATCGATACCGTATTCCCCGTTTCCGTTAAAGCTTGCATCTGATAACGAAGCTCAGCTGGCAACCCCTCCGCATCCGCCTCGGCCTTGCCGATCCTCCATTTATGGCCTTCAACCAGAGCCTCGATCCCCCAGCCGGGCAAGTCCTGAAGCTCGTCTGCAGCTCTAAGCGCAACCCCCTCATCCATGGCCTTGCGTACGATAGCACGGGCAAGCGGATGCTGGGACAGACTCTCTGCCGCCGCACATGCCGCCAGCACTGTCAAGCGGTCATAGCCCTCCAAGACGACCAGGTCCGTGACCTCTGGCGAGCCTGAGGTTAATGTTCCTGTCTTATCAAAAGCAACGACCTTCGCTTCGCTAAGCAAATCCATATGCGCGGCCCCCTTGAACAGAACGCCCTTCCTGGCGCTCTTGGACATCGCCGATAATGTGGCGGGCATCACAGAAGCGACGACCGCACATGGGGAAGCGACGACAAGGAATACCATCGCCTTATAGAAGGCCTGGGACCAGGTCCACCCCAATATCATTGGAGTGAACACAATCAGCAATATCGTAATAGCTACAACCGATTTGGCGTATATCCCTTCCAGCTTCTTGATAAAGCGCTGGGAAGCGGGAGTTTCATGCTGGGCCTGCTCCACCATCGCAATAATCTTCGAGAATAAAGTGCCTTCTGCCGGGCTAGTCACTTCAACATACAATGCGCCCTGACCGTTTAGAGTACCCGCATACACCTCATCGCCCATCCCCTTATCCACTGGAATCGATTCTCCTGTGATCGTTGATTGGTTCACGGAGGAGCCGCCGCTCTGTACGACCCCATCCGCAGGAATTACCTCCCCCGGCTTCACTAGCAACAGATCACCCACAACCAGTTCCCCAACCGCTACTATGGAGATGCCATCTCCATCCACCTTTAGCGCGGTCTCCGGTCTTAAGGCGATCAAGGCCGAGATATCCTTCATGCTCCGCTCGCTTGCGAATGACTCTAATGCACCGCTAAGCGCAAAGATGAAGATGAGCATCGCCCCTTCGTTCCAATAGCCGATGGAAGCCGCTCCAAGCGCAGCCGCGATCATCAGCAGATTCACATCAAGGTCGCGCTCCTTAACAAGCGTCTCTATTCCCTCCCGCGCCTTAATATAGCCTCCAACGGCATAAGCAGCAATGTACAGAATGATCGACAGCACATGTGACCAGTTTCCAATTCCCCAGGCCAGCAACATCAGCGCCCCGCTGCTGATGGCAAACACCATTTCCTTGTGTTTAAGCAGATGTATCAAATTCATGCGCGGCTTTTGGTGCGGGGTCGGCTGATTAGCAGAACTAACCGCAGAGTTAGATTTTTGTATGGCTTGCATGTTTTTCTCCTCCTTAAATCAAAAGCTAATTGAGAATGAATACTATTGTTAATGCCCTTAAAATGGCACATGCTGCTCCGGGAAGATCCCGGAGCAGCATGTAATTGAGAATGATAATCATTTTTGCAGTTGTACAATTATTTTTCCTTGACGAAACTTTTCTTTAATTTTAAACCATTATTAAACATTTGTAAATACGGTTTGAAATATTTTCCATGGCACTTTGCGTTGTTTCTGTGAAGTATGGATACGTTTGGTACGATGAAACCTGTACCCGACGCAAAAAAACCGGCCCATAAAAGGCCGGTTTTCCATACGCTATACATAAAAGCATGCCTTAATCAAATCCCGGGTATAGGTGTTTTGCGAGTTGCTGAGAACCCGCTCAACAGTCCCCTCCTCAACGATTGTCCCCGCCTTCATCACGGCCATCCGGTCGGCAAAGCCGCTTATACTCTCCAACCGATGCGTAATATACAGTATCGCCATCTGGTGTTCATCTTTCAGAGACCGGAGCAGATTGAGTATTTCCTCTTCGGTAGAAGGATCGAGCGCGGAGGTAATCTCATCGGCAATAAGCAAACTTGGCGCCATCATTAAGGCCCTGGCAATCGCAATCCGCTGTTTCTGACCGCCGGAGCATTCAGAAGGGCTTTTCTCCATCAGAGAAAGTGGAAGCTTAACCCGTTCCAATAGTTCCGCAGCCATTATTCCTGCCTCTGCACGCGAGACTTGCTGAAGTACGAGCGGTTCACTGACGATATCTTTAACCTTCCAATAAGGATTTAACGAGCGATCGGGGTTTTGGAAGATCATCTGTACTTTCCAAGGGGACATCCTTTTCCTCGTCCTGCTCCGCCCCTTCCCCCAATTAAGACCAGCTTCCTCCTGCCAGACAATCGAACCGCTAGTGGGCTGCTGCAGGCCGATCACGATTTCAGCCAATGTTGATTTCCCCGACCCACTCTCTCCGACCAGAGCAAAAATCTCATTCTTTTGCAATGTCAGTGAGACATTTTGCACTGCTGTCTGGGCTTGATCCCCTCGACCAAACTCTTTGCTGATCTGCACAATATTCAGCATCTCACCACTCCTCTACCCATACAGTCCGCTCCTGCCCGGATGGTTTGCCGGATTGTCCATACCGCTCCGTATATTGAAGCTTCTCCCTTTCATCCGCAATCCGCCCCTCTCGCAGCAGTATAATCTCATCCGCCATATGAATAGCTGCGGAGATATCATGCGTAATGAACAATAGGGTCATCTGGTGTTCCCGTACTTTCCGGGACAACAGTTCCAGCACTTCACGCTTCGTAATCGGATCAAGCGCCCCTGTAGGTTCATCGGCGATTAACACCTTCGGGTGATTCACCAGAGCGAGCGCGATCAATGCGCGGCTTAGCATACCGCCGCTCAATTCATGCGGATATTGCTTCAGGACCTGCTCATCCAGATGAACTTCACGCAGAACGCTGGCCGCTGCGCATCGTTTTTCTTCCATCGTCTTGTGAAGCAGCATCGTTTCGTAAAACTGAGCACCTATGGTTAATAGCGGATCGAAGCTGGATCTCGGGTCTTGAAATATAAAAGCGGCATCCAGCCAACGCTGCAAGGCTGTCCCTTGTTCCTGATACACAGGTTTGCCGGCAATGGCAATTTCTCCTGTTACAGCTTCCGGGGGCATTAACCCATATAAGGTGCGGGCCAATGTGGTTTTTCCTGATCCGGATTCGCCGATCAAAGCCGTGACTTCCCCTGACGCCACCTCAAAGGAGAGCGAATGAATCACGGTACGCTTGCCATAACAGACGCTCAAATTCTGAACATCAATAGCCGCAGTCCTTTCAACCTCGCCGTCAGTTTCCACGCTTGCCAACACGATGCTCTTTTTCTTGCGCAACGATACTTCAGCTGCCCCAGACTTAACTTAGCCAGATTCCCCAAGCAAGGCCAGCGCAATCGTTACGACTAAAATTGCCAGTGCCGGAGGGAGCACCGTCCACTGCCATGAAGCCGTCATGAATGTCTCGCCTTGTGAAAAAGCATGCTGCAGCATCTTCCCCCATGAGGGAACATTCGGATTGCCGATTCCCAGAAAAGACAAGCTGGCCTCCATCGCCACCGCCGTTTTGAAAGACACGATAAACTTGGTTCGAATAAGCGGCCAGATAAAAGGAAGCAGATGCTTGCGTATTATATACAAGCTTCCTCCTTGATACAGCTGTGCCGCCTTTACGAACTCCCGTTCCTTAAGCGACAGAACTGAAGCTCGTATAAGCTTCATATATCCCGGCCAGGTCAGCAGGCCCAGGGTGAGAATCAACTGCCAGGTTCCTCCGCCCGTAAAGGAAGCCACAATCAGAATCAGCAGCAAGGAAGGAAGCACCATCAGCATATTGGCAGCAGCATTCAAAACGGTATCCATCCGCGAAGAATAACCCGCAATCAGCCCCAAACTGGTACTCAGGAATGTGCTTATCAAAGTGACCATCGCACCGATCAACAAGGTCGTCCGTGCTCCATATACAAATTGGGTAAACAAATCCTGTCCGATGGTATTGGTCCCAAGCCAGTGTGAGGCCGAAGGAGCCATCAATCTCTCCCCATCAATAGAGAAGGGCGAATCATGGGCGATTAACGGACCAAATACCGCAGCCATAATAAACAGGCCTAGACCACATAGGGCCATTTTTTGCGCTAATCTCATGAATGCTCCCCCCTCTGTTCCACACGAATACGAGGATCAAGATATGGGTAGATCAGCTCGGCAAGCATATTCAGTAACAGCACAACCACGGTTAGCATTAAGAACAATCCGTGAAGTAATGGGTAATCCCTCGCTAATATAGCCTCCTGAAGCAGCTTGCCTATGCCCGGATAGGAAAATACCGTCTCAACGAGCACCGACCCGGCAAGCAAACCACCGATGCGGATGGCAATCATGGTCAACAGTGGTAGCGCGCTATTACGAGCAATGTGACGCATCAGCACCGCTCGTCCGCCGATTCCTTTGGCCGCGGCAAACTCGATGAACGGCTCATTACGAATCCGTATGGCTTCATTGCGCATAAGCAGGTACATACTGGCCAGACTGCTTATCGTAAGCGTAATGACCGGCAAGATCATATGCTTGACCAGATCCAATGCGTGATCAAGCCACTGGTCTGATCTTAAGAAGGCCGTCTCCGCCCCGCCTAGAGGAAGCCATTTCAAGTTCACTGCAAACAAAATCAGCAATACCATCCCAATAATAAATTCCGGAATAGCACTAAAACCCAGCATGGATAAAAATAAACCCCGGTCTATTTTCCCAGGATACCGCCACGCCGATATCAACCCGGAGAGCATCCCAATCAAAATCGACAGGATCGTGGCCGCCCCAACAATCGTCAGTGTCCATGGCAAACGGACAAGAATCACGTCAAATACGGGTGCCTTATACGTGATAGACAATCCAAAATCCAGCGTAACCATACCTTTCATATAGGAGAGAAATTGTTCCCCTAATGAATCGTTAAGATGGTAATATTCAAGCATTGCTGCTCTTTGCTCTTCCGAGACGAAAATTGCGCCGTCCTCGGAGCCTCCGGTCAGGAAATCCGCCGGCCCCCCTGGCAGCAGTCGGGGAAGCCAGAAATTAAGCAAAAGGACAAATAAAAGCACTCCCAGGTAGGTATAGAGATGTTTACTTCTTGACATCGATCAAGAACACCTTATTGTCCCATAGCGGGATTCCATCAGCGATGCCTCCGTACGTGTTCGACCAGCCATTATATACTTTAGGGTTATACATGTAGTAGAACGGTCGATGATACAACACTAAAGTCGGCAATTCATCCGCCAGGATATCCTGCATTTTCCCAACCAGTTCTTTCCGTTTATCCGGATCCAGCTCCTGCATTTGCTCGATGGCCAGCTTTTGGAAATCGCTATTGTTCCAGGTTTTCCCCCGTGCCGCATAGGCATTGCTGGCTTCTCCAAGGAACCACAGCCGCAAATAATCGGGATCTCCACTCAGTCCAATATGCCCGGTAATCGCCATATCGTATTTATTCTCACCCATAGCCGCGGTAAAGGCAGCTGGATCGACCTGCTGAATATTAAGTTGAACTCCAACCTTTTTAAGCATTTCTTGCATAATCAACGCCTCTTGAGAAGTAGAAGATACCATGACATTCAGCTTCAGTGTCTCTCGGATCCCTGCGGCATTTTTAGCATAGCCCAGTTCATCAAGCATCTGATTGGCCTTGTCCGGATTGTATTCATATTGCTTCACAGACGGGTTATACCAAGGCGAGTCAGGTGGAATAATCCCCGCATTTCCCACCATAGGTTCGCCGCCGGTTAGTTTACTGGCCATCTCTGAGCGATCCAGGGCGTAGGTGATCGCTTGACGCAGACGCTTATCGCCCAGCTGCGGATGCTCCAAGTTAAAGGTAATGCGCAGCGCGCTACCTGTTGGCTCACTCTTGATCGACTCGAAGCCTTGCTTCTGCAAATCTTCTACTTCCGGATAACTCATCGTAAGACCGCCGTCGATTTCATCGTTTTGCAAAGCAAGCGCTTTGTTAGCCGCGTTCAAATACTGAATTTCCTTTACTTTCACTTTCCCCTTGAAATAATCCGGATTAGCCTCAAACAAATATTGCCCGGATTTCTCGTCATATTCCTTCAAAGTATAAGGTCCTGTACCTACTAACGCATCCGAAGCACGATATTCAACAGGCTTGTCCACATGCTCCCATACATGTTTTGGAATAATCGGGACAATCCCTACCAGATCGCTCAAGAATGGCGCATACTTATTTTTCAGTTTAAAGACGACGCTGTCCTCTCCCATTTTTGTAACGGATTCGATTTGTTCAATGTCTCCCGTCCAGTTAAACGGATGCGTCTTGTAATAATTGAAGCTGAATACTACATCTTCTGCGGTGAACGATTGTCCATCATGCCATTTCACACCCGACTCCAGCTTGAAGGTATAGGATAATCCGTCTTCGGAAATGCTCCAGGATTTGGCCAGCCACGGAATAATTCCGGATGCATCCTTCCAGGTTAGCGTATCAAACAGAAAAGAGTTGTGAAGAAAACCGCCAGGGCCGGTTGGAGAAAAGGCAAACGGGGACGGATAACCGCTATCGCTCCAGGCGATGCGAACAAGCTCCGTCTGACCCGCCTCGGCTTCCGGCTTGGAAGCCGCTGTCTGAGACGCTGAGTCTCCCTTATTTCCTGAAGGTGACGCAGTACTGTCGTTACTATTACCGCAAGCAGATAATACCAAAGCAAAACATACTATACTTAAGAGGACCGAAGTCTTGATTCGAGATAACATTCTATAATTTCCCCCAAATGATTTCATTAGATTTTCCCTTCCGTCAGCCAGGGCAAAAATCCGCTCAAAAACCGCTCTGTTGCCGGCATGAAATATGATCCATAGTGATACTCCGGATCTAATGTGGTCATGATGAGCGTCCCCGCCGTGCTTACTTTATCGATATATAGAATAGCCCCGTCATTCTCAACAGCAATTAGCGTCTGAACACCTTGCGGTGGAAAAAACACGCCATGATAATGCCAGGTGGCGTCCTCCAAGCTGATATACCGGAACAGATCATGCTCCGGCTTCGTCACAACAAGCCCGCTCTTCGCGCCCGGCTCCAGCCACCACCAGAAGTTGGTTGGTCTGAACTCCCAGTTATGATTGGGGAACCATTCCTGCGACTGGGCTCCTAAAGCAACAACCGTGCCTCCGCCCTCCACAAATTTTATGATGTATTCCAGAAAACTCGTAACCTGGGGCTGATTGAGCTGCGAAGGAACGATCAACACATCGATTCCCTGCAAAGAGGTTTGCGGCAGTTCGGGCAAATAAATGACTTGATGTATATAACGACTAAACGCAGATGATTTGAACGTGCGGTATTGGTGAGAACTCCCGCTGTACAGCACCGCTATTTTCCTCATATCTCTGAACTCCTTGTTGTCATTTGCTCATACTCTTCATATAGCCATCTAATAAGTTGAGCACCGATCCGGCCGGACGTATTCCTCGAATGCGTATAGCCAAGCAAATTATTGCCGGAATGGACTAGGATCGTTCCCTTCGTACTATGCCGGTCAATATAGGTGATAGGTTCGCCGCCGGGCAAGGTCAGCAGCACTTCCGCATGAGGTGGAATCGGATGATGTCCGCGGGCAAAAAATCCGGATACCCCTTTGTTATAGGTCAGATCATCGGGATTCACCCCTTCAAAAATAGAATGCAGCCCGGTCAGAGTAACGGTATAGTCTTGATGATCCCGGATCGTCTTGGGCACAAATAACGAGCCTCCAGGAAGCCAGGGAAGAAACAAATTCCCGCTGAACACCAATATTTTACCTTGATCCAGAAATTCCCCAATTAGCCCGCTATGCTGGTTCATCAGCTCCTGATCCACATAGTTATCGATAACCAGGAACTTGTGAGCGGATAAATCATAGTCCGGCAAACTGTACATATCCAGCACCGAAATCCCCAGGTCCTGCTGAAGCGCGGTCGCAGTCTGAGTACTAAAATACGTCCCGGAATTCAGCAGCAGTAGATCAGTCGGATTCTTCAAATCACCAGCATTCATTGGAGCCTCCTTATGTACAGCAGCTCATGCTGCGGTAACGCCAACGCACGCTCACAACATTGCTCTTTTAATTGTCGGTTTGCCTCAGCGTCGGATTCAGTCATCGTCCCTTCGCGCCCTTTTTTCAGGTACTCATAAAAAACAGGCGGAAGAAAATCTTCTTTAAGCGTTACTTCTACCGCTGCCCCTTCATGACTCGATATTACAAAAGAGTATGATTGGGAACGATAGGGATCGTACTGCCCACGCGGATAGTTCGTGTCCACCCTGTAGGCTTGACGCGTCACCGCCCGGGTGACAAATTCATATACATCGCGAAAGCCTGGTCCGCCATGCCCCGATAAGATCGATATATCCTCACGATCCGGAACTTTGTCCCGATATAATTCAGCAAATGCTGCCTGCAGAACTCTAAAACCTACAGCCAAAGCCATCAAAGCAGCGCTGCCATGATATTTGCGCACTTCCAAAAAATGAATCTCCATCACTTCATGAAGATCACGGATATGAATGACTGACATCGAAGCTCCCCTTTTCAGCATTTATTTAAAAACATAACTATCATAATTTAATTGATAATGATTATCAATATCAACCATGCTTGTTCACACTACTGTCAATTTTAAAATACGCTATTTTTGAGCCTACCTGATTGTACTTATTTGGAGTGACTGCCCCTGGAGATAGAGTCACTATAGGCGGAAAAATAAAAAAAGGAGATGCTCACAGCATCCCCGTTCTAAAAACCTATATATTCGTCGTATATTTGTACACTAGTGATTCCAGATCCCTTACATCATACTTCTTGCGCGTATCGCTCATCCGGAATCGAGCTAAGCAAGACGTAAAGGCTTGTAGGCTCAGTTCCCGTGCAGCTGAAGGAAAAGACTTCTTCCCCCTCGCAGCGAACCACATCGCCTTTAGAGACAGCCGTATCCTGTCCATCTGTCGTAACAACGCCTTCACCTTGCAGAACTGTCAAATACACAACCGCCCCTGGATGACGATGGGCAGGAAGCTGCTGCCCAGGCATAAAGTTCAGTACAAATATCAGGCTCTGCTGATCCTTGAATAAGATCCTCTTCGTAAACTTCTCATTGCTATATTCAATACGTTCTTTCAACGCGATTTTTTCCATATGGCTTCCACTCCTATCCGGCAAATTGTAGGATATCTCCTCCTCTCTATCGTAGGCCGCAAACCAGGCCAAGATTGTGATCCAATGCACATCTTTTTTGACATCTATGAAAACGGACAGTGACTCATGTATTCGGGACACAAGCAAAGCCGCTATCGCAAAGTCCGATAGCGGCTATTTTACGGAATGATTTAAGATTAGTTCTGGCTTGCAGCAATCGCCTGCTCCAAATCATAAAGTATATCATCAATAGACTCGGTACCGATCGATAGACGGATAAGCCCAGGAGTAACGCCTGCCGCTGCCTGTTCCTTCTCTGTTAGCTGCAGATGTGTTGTGCTTGCCGGATGGATGATCAGGGACTTGGAATCGCCGACATTGGCCAAGTGAGAGAATAGCTTCACACTATCGATCAGCTTCTTGCCTGCTTCCACACCGCCCTTGATTCCGAAGGTCATAATCGCACCTTGCCCCTTAGGCAAATACTTCTTCGCCAGCTCATAGGACTCATGGCTTGGCAGACCCGGATAGCTGACCCATTCCACCTGGTTATGATCTTCCAGGAATTGAGCTACCTTCAGTGCATTCTGGCTATGACGCTCTACGCGCAGATGCAGCGTCTCCAACCCTTGCAGCAGCAGCCACGCATTGAACGGAGACAAGGATGCGCCAAGGTCACGCAGCAATTGGACACGCGCTTTGGTAATATAGGCGGCAGGACCAAGTGCATCAGCATAGACGATGCCGTTGTAGCTTGGGTCCGGCTCAGTCAGGCCCGGGAACTTTCCGCTTGCTTTCCAGTCGAATTTGCCGCTATCTACGATAACTCCCCCGATGGAGGTACCATGACCACCGATAAACTTCGTGGCCGAATGGACTACGATATCCGCACCAAAATCGATAGGACGGAGCAAATACGGACTTGGGAATGTGTTATCCACGATTAATGGAATTCCATTCTCATGAGCGATGGCAGCAACCGCTTCGATATCCAGCACATCGCATTTCGGATTGCCCAGCGTCTCGGCATACAGCGCCTTGGTCTTATCCGTAATTGCCGCGCGGAAGTTCTCAGGATTGGAAGCATCGACGAACTTCACCTTGATGCCCAGCTTGGCTAATGTAGTTGAGAACAGGTTGTAAGTACCGCCATATAGAGTTGCAGACGATACAATCTCATCCCCGGCACCGGCGATATTCAGAATCGAGAATGTAATCGCCGCTTGGCCTGACGCCGTAGATAATGCGCCAATCCCGCCCTCTAGCTCAGCTACACGCTTCTCGAATACATCATTCGTCGGGTTCATAATACGGGTATAGATATTGCCGAATTCCTTCAGACCGAACAGATTGGCGGCATGCTCCGTATCACGGAACCCGTAGGAAGTAGTTTGGTACAGAGGTACTGCCCGGGAATAGGTCGTTGGATCAAGTTCTTGCCCGGCATGAATCGCTAAGGTTTCAGGTGCAAATTTACGCTCATCAGACATGGAAATTCCTCCTTTTTGAATACGAAATTAAAAAAATCACATAAAATGTTTTTCATATTCTCTCACATAATTTCTCATTTGAAAACTATAAATCCGATAAATTTTATATGGATTATTAAAAAAAGGGCACCGAAGCTCGGCCACCCTTTGTTTTTTTGATGAAAATATTTATTTTATCTGCTTACCTGCTCCTCGTGAATTTGCGAATGAAATAAGCGTCCTCCATCGTAGGGGAGACTTCATTCCAGCCGTGAAACGGCGCTTCTGCAGCTACAACCCGCAGGACCATCATCCCATGGTCGACCTCGCGAAACTCTATGATGCTGCGATCTGACGTAAAATAGAACTGGAACTGATCCTTCGTTAATCGGCCCTGCCATACTTTATACGGCAAATCGGATAGCCATTTCTCTTGATTTCCATAAAATCCGGCTTGACCGTGATCCAGCCAGAGCAGTCGATCGCTGGCCGCCTCCCATTCACCCAGCTCATGAACCGCAGCAATAATAGTTCGTCCCTCCGCGTATTTATTCAAATAAGCGATCACCAGCTTGCGCTCCGCGGAATCCATCCCGTTCAAAGGTTCATCCAGGAAGAGAAATTGCGGTGAGGCCAGTAAAGACTGAGCAATGGCAATTCGCCGCTGTATCCCTGCGGACAAACGCTTAATGCGTGTATTCCGGTAAGCCGACAGACGGAAATCTTCAAGCAGAGCTTCGATCCGTTCCAGGTGATACATCCCTTTGAGCTCTCCTAGATACTTCAGCAGCTTATACACGGTCATGTCCTCATACAATTCAATATCGGAGGGGACATAGCCAATCTGACTGCGCAGCAGAGGCAGAGCCTCCTGGGCGGAGCGCCCATCATATTGAACGCTTCCGCCGCGGGGCAACTGCACCGTTGCCAGCAGTTCCAGCAGCGTTGATTTCCCTGCTCCGTTCGCGCCAACGAGCAAAGTAATACCCCGGGCGATCCGCAGTTCATGGATGCGAAGGGAAAAATCTCCTACCTTCTGCTCCAGCCTTTCAATCGCAATCATATGCACCGTTGCCTCCGCCTGCGCCCGAGCGGATAATTCTACTGCGATAATAGGAACGAACGAGCAGCACTATTCCGATCAGCAGCATAATTCCGTCCAGCACAGATCCGTGCTCTACCTTGAACTGATGGAAGCGGAAGTACTCATTGAATATGAACCACATCACGTATACGGTGCTGGCACAAATGATCCCCATCCTCATACCTCTGCGGAATAGCACATACATGGCAATCCCGCCGATCAGCAGTGAGATTCCAAGCCACTGCAGTAGAAATGGAATGAACGGGATATGATATTCCCCGGCTACGGTAACCCGAATTCCCACAATCGCCGAGCTGATCAGGGCCCAGCTAAGGATGAGTCCCATAATCATTAGCATCCTGCTGTACAGCACCAATGCCGGTGGATATGGGGTTATGCTCTCGACAGCCCGCATCCCCGGGTTCCATGAACGGTAGCTGAACAGCATGCAGGCAATAAGCAGAAGCGGTGTGATAACAGGAAACAGACTGGTCGGTACAATATCAGCAAAAATGAAGCTGCTCAGAGGGCGTTTGGGATCCACCAGCAAAATCAACATCAAGAACACAGCTGATCCTGTTAATACGAGCGTCTTCCAGTTCATAAGGAACTGGCTGCGCAGCAGTCTCCACAAGGAGGGTTCTTCCACCTGCGTATTGAACTGTAGCGACTTGGCCTGACTAGCTCTTAATACGTCGAATTCCGGTTGAAGCGCAGCAATCAGGGCCGCCGTCTCCGCCGGGGATGGCGGTGGCATAACCGCTTGACGAAGCGGTTCGGACAGTTCCTGCTCCAGTTGCTTCAATTCCTGGTCAATGGAAGGTCTCATGCTGAAGCACCTCTCTTTCTTGTTTTTTCTCTGGTTCTCTATATTCCGTTACATGGATCTCTTCACGTTTGGCAAGTATTCGTTTTAATTTACGCAGCGCGCCATACAGGTGCGATTTAACTATACTGAGCGGAATATCCATCAATTCGGATATCTCCTGCAGCTTAAGGTCATGAAAGAAACGCATGCGAACAACCTCTTGCTGGATCTCAGGCAGCCATTCCAGCGATTCGGCAACCACCTGGGCCTGCTCCTGCTTCTCCAACAGTTCATCAGCACTGGGAGACGGATCCGCCTCCTCCGGCAGCTCAAGAGCCGCAGTTTGCTCAGAGCGATAAGAAGCAGTGCGCCAGTAGTCCCGGCATAAATTAAGAGCTACCTTGTACAACCAAGGGCGCAGCTGCTCCAGCTCACCATATCTCTGTAAATGCCGGATCAAGCGGATAAATGTCTCTTGGACGATGTCCTCCGCCTTGCCCCGATCCTTAAGCTGCTGGGCAACATAGCTAAGCAATGGTCCATGATAGCGCGTTACCAGCAGCTCGAATGCTTCCTGATCTCCTTCGGCCATTTGCTGTGCCAGTTGTTGATCGGATATCATTTCTTTCCCCCTCTTCTGCCTATCGCTCCTATTCTTCTTCCCTCCCGATCCATCTCTCCCGATAACCGATTAGCCATAATGCTACAGCCAGCAGCAGCGCTGAGGCCAGCAGCAGAACCAACCGATTGACCGGAAAGGAAGCCTTTTGCGGCAAATAGGCGGTGTACAATGTAAAAGATGACAATAGACTGCCGCCGCTTATTGTATCTAATATCCAAAGCGCAAACCCAGCGATGAGCCCGCCATAAATGCTGCGAAAGACGATAATTCCTGCCATGGTTAACGAAGCCAGCAGCAAGTAGGCCGGCAGGACTTGTATCAGCAGCTCCGGTAGGCTTGCCGCGCGGAATACAGCTTTTGCCCCGTTCCAGGGGTACATATACGTACTTATCGCTCCGTTCTTGTATAAATATACGATCATCCACACCAGACTGGCCGGCAGCGATAAAAATACGGCATTCAACCATTTGCGCAGGGCGATGAGCCGAAGCGATACGGGATAGGTGGAGATGATCTCCATCCCCCCGCCACCGATTTCATGCTGGAACATCAGAATCGTAAACATGATTACTAGCGGGAACATCCCCATCTCTGCGATGTAATTCACGGCCCGCGGTTTATCAGGCTGACCGGTAACAATCCCTAATAAATAGGAAATCAACAGAAGAATCGCTAATAAGGCAGCAGGCTGTTTATGCAATCTCCAGTCAAAGCGGGAAGCGCGGCAGAAGTGTTTAAGCGCCAGTTTCATTGGCCCATCACCTTCTTCCACTGCTCCTCCCATGCCGAATAAGGAATCGGATGGCTCTGATTCAACCCGGAGGCTTCTTGACCCGATTCAATCGGAATCTCCAATCCCTGGACATAGAAGTGTTTAAGCAATTTTTTGACCTGATCGTTCTTACCAAGCTTCAGAGCTTTATCAACCTGTTCTCGCATTTGTATCCCGAGTTCCTTCTTATCATTGGCCCAATCTCTCGCATACAACTCCGCTATCATAAACCCGTTGATATTTTTCTCATTATCGAGCAATCCATTCTCCTTATAATACACATACCATAGGAGCGCCCGAAGCTGCATACGGATATCGTCCTGAACATTTTCTATCAAGTAGTCGCCATGCCTTGTACCAACCAGCATCCTGTTGGCTATGATCTGTGACATGTATTCCTGATCCATGCTAATGTAGTTCAGCACATATGCATTGTTTTCCATATCAGAATGATTGTAATCCCGGTATGGAACAAAGAGCAGTTGCTTAACCTTCCCCAGATCGGTAGGCAGCCATGTGCTGAAGTATTGGTTCAATTCATTGATCCTTTGCAGGATCTGCTCCGTCCATCCCTTGTTGTATGGAGTATACACGACATGCAGCGGTGTTGCACCCTGCTCAAGTTCCTCCAATTCGCCGCCGAATAGAGTCACGCCATCATGAACCTCACCGGAATAAACCTGCTCACCGGATTCACGGGTGACCTCATTAAGACTGGTGTAAACCGGCCTCTCAAAACCGCTGAGTGTCAGTTTGAAATCCGATCTAGGGAAATTTATAATCGCAAACGTCGTACCCAGTTCAATACCATTTTGATCCTTCAGGTAAATAGGCTGATCTCCCGGGATTGGATACCAGGCAAGATAACCGGGCAAGAATATATTCTCTCCCTTAACAAAAGCATAATATCTCCCTGTACCATGGAAAGTCTTCGAATAATCCATGACCTTCCCGGCATAACTCATCTCAATCGTCAGCGGACCAGTCACAACCTGGGATAATTCAAGGCTCAGCTTCTCCCCTTGTCGCTTTATCGCTGCCTCCTGACCGTTAACTTTAACTTGCCGAATCTGGAACATTCGGTTTAATGTCAAAGGCAGTTCCTTCTTCCCGACCAAATCCTCGGCCGGCAGGTTCATCGTCACCTCAGCTTGCAAAGTATCATCCTTCAGTTTCTGCAGGCGAATATTGTAATCCTTAATTCCATATATCTCAGGTAGTTGGTCATACTGAATATTTTCCAATTTATATAATGATGGGTCTGCCAATCTACTCTTATCCAATGCATTTAGTCCTTGCCAAAGTATAGCATAAGGGACAAATAGGGCTGCCGCGAGCATAACCGAGCAAATGCCTAGTACCCACGTTCGCCTGCGATGCTTGCTTGGGCGGAGCTGCTGCAATACCATCACTCCGACAATGAGCAGCATCAATGTGAAGGCAAGGACAAACCGATGGGAACTATGCAGCCCGTCCCTGGCCAGAACAAGCCCCCATGTATCCGTGTAATTCCCGCTGCCAACAAACAATTGGCTTAGATGAAAAGTACGCAGCATATCCAGACGGAACCGTTCCAAAATAAATATTTCCATAAAGAAGGTGCCAAACATCCATGCGCAGAAGCCAATTAAATAGACGATTCGGTTAGGAATGGTAATCGCCAGCAGCATGGCCAGTGCTAAAGTGACCGCATAAGACACTTCAAAGTTCGCAGTGAAGAACATCGTATATTGCATCGTGATCTGAGATGTGACCTGCTGCGATGAGAACCAATAATAAATTGCGCCAGCCAGCACGGTAAAGCTCGTAAAATAAAGCAATGCAGCCAAATATTTCGCCGAAATAATCGTTCCATATGACACCGGTAATCCGGCGCTCCATTCATAGGAGGGTCGTCTAACATCCCTACGGATCGTCAGGATGCCAAGCAGCATGACAAGACCCAGGGTCATGGTATGAAGCATCGAATAATAACTGTAGGCTTCTGAGAACAATTGGTCCGCAGGTTTGATTCGGCTTAGACTCCACCAGAGTAAGGCGCCAAACAGGAGAGGCAGCGCCAGTATAGACGGTCGGCGCAAAATCATGTCCAGCTCAAAGCGGAATTGACGCAGCCATTTATGCATCGGAAGTAGCCCCTCTCTGCCCCAATTCCCCATTACTAAGCAATGCCAAATAACCGTCCTCCAGTGTCGGGCTAACCAGGTTCATTTGAGAATTTACGTTAGGACTGTCAGCAATGATCTTGCAGAGCATTCCTTCCTCCGTCCGACGCGTCGAGACTACGGACAAGGGGTCCAGCATCGCATACTCCTGTTCAGTTAATACCCCTTCCCATACTCTGCCTTGTCCTAAGGCTTGCAAATCAGCCAATTCGCCTGACATTCGCACTCTCCCCTGGTCGAGCACGGCGATCTGACGGCAATTGCTCTCAATATCCGCAACAATATGCGTCGACAGCAATACGACACGTCCCAAGCTGAATCTCGTAAGCAGATTGCGGAAGCGAACCCGTTCTTCCGGATCGAGACCGGCCGTCGGCTCGTCAACGATAAGCACCTGCGGTGAACCGATCAGGGCTTGAGCAATGCCAAGTCTGCGCTTCATCCCACCGGAATAAGTACGGATCTTCTTCCGGGCTATATCCTGGAGGTTCAACTGCTCCAACAGCTTATCAATCTCCGCCTTACGCTGTCTTTTATCGCTAATTCCCTTCATCGCGGCGACATAGTCCAGAAATTCTGTTCCGGTCAGCTGGGGATAAACCTGAAATTGCTGCGGCAAATAACCGATCATTTTGCGAATATCCTCTGCTTTCTGCAGCGGCACATCGTTGATAAACGCCTCTCCGGACGTAGGCGTGGACAGTGTTGATAAGATTCTCATCAGGGTTGATTTGCCCGCCCCATTCGGCCCAAGCAATCCGACCATACCTTCTGTAATCGTTAAATTCACATCGTGCAGCGCCCAATTTCCACGGTTGGATACTTGAGCCGCAGCGTCTTTGTTTATGTCGCGCGATGCCTTCCAGCTTCCGCCGTATTTTTTGGATAAATGATTGATTTGTATCATGGATTCATCCTCATTCCTTACGTTATTGAAAGTGTGTTCAAAAAGGCCGATCTTCAGCACCAACAAGGATTGATAAATCCGGGGGCTGAGGAGCTTATGTCCTGTGAGAACGTGAAAGGTTTCCGGAGGAAACCCAACTTCAAAAGCATCTGCTTAGACCCGCTAAATTCAAGAATTCGACGTCAAATAAGCTCTCCGTAAGATTTCGGGGTTAGATCTAGAATTTGTAAGTTATCAACGGAGTGGACAAAATTCTGTATTGTAAGAAAACCTGCCCCGTGAATCACGGTCGCTCTACCTTGAATTAGCCTCGAAGGGTATTCTTCTCAAATGCGGACTTTTTGAACTACCACTACTGGACAGACCCGCGCGGTGCATCCATCGTTTCTGTACCTGTAACGTAACTGTGATTCAAAAGGTTGAAATCAACTTTTAAATTGTCCGGTTGGTCAATTTCACCAATCGGCTTGGAAAATCAAAAAACCTGCAATTATGCAGGTTTCAACGTATAAGGTAAGTATATTTTAGTATAGGCTCTCGATCGGAACGCCTTCCGGCAGTTTGAACGGGTTCTCTTTGTTAATATGATCATAGAACATAATACCGTTAAGATGATCTAATTCATGCTGCATTACGATTGCATCGAAGCCTTTGAAGCGCAGCTTCACCTCTTTGCCTTCCGCGTTATAAGCTCTTACCGTGACCTTCTCGTACCTCGGTACGAAGCCCTGAACCGCCCGATCTACCGATAAGCAGCCCTCGCTCTCCGGCAAATAAACCATCGATACAGAAGTGCTCACAATCTTCGGGTTGAAAAGAGCAACCTCGCGATCATTTCCCTCGTCATCCGTAAGCAGAGCCGCAAACATTCGTTTGTTCAAACCGATCTGATTGGCGGACAGGCCGACACCGGCCCGCAGCTTGTATTTCTTCGACAGCTCCGGATCCTGGCTGTTCTTCAGAAACAGCATCATCGACGCCATCTCCCCGCGGTCCTCCTCGGTCGGCGGTATACTAACGGGTTCGGTTACGGTTCTGAGAATCGGATCACCCTCCCGAATAATGTCATCCATCGTGATAATATAATCGCTGGTAAATTTACTCATCTTCTTCTCTTGTCCTCCTCAACTTCTGGTAACAGCCTGAAAAGGCACCTCACGGTGCCTTTCATGATGAAAGACCATTTACTCCTATAACTATTCCATATTATGGCCCATGTGTGTTTTTTATTTGTATTTATGCCAATCCATTTCACTCTTATTCAGTAAATATTCAAAATTATTCTCCAATTTCTTGCGTTCAACCCGCTTGACTTCCTCGGCCTGAATTCGCTCTTCTTCCTGGCGCTGCTCTGCCTCCCGCTTCAATTCCGAAGCTTGCGCCTTCAATTTGGAGAGTGTATCTTCATTCAGCAGGTCTTTCAGCGTAGCCGGTTTATCCTGAGATCTAGCTGCAGGCTGCTGCTGCGCTTTCTTCTTCGCCATCATTGATCACCTCTGTTTCATGCCTACGGTAGCATATAGTCAAAAACAAAGTCAACTAGCCTTTATTCACTTGTGCATCCAATCCGGCGAACAATAAATGAAGATTATATTCGAAGCTGTCCTTGACCTCCAGCGGGATTCCAAAGCCTGAGGCCCGCTCCAGAGAAATAAATCCGTGAATTAAACTGCGGAGCCCCCGCACGACATGGATGCCCTGTTCCTCCGGTAATCCGTACGGCTCCAGCATCTCAAGGCTGAGCTGAACGATCTGCTCACTGGCCTGCTGAAGCTCCGTCCCCCGTAGGTTAGGTAGAATCTGCGCTGTCTCGTACAGCCCCGGATGCTCTCTGGCATAACTCATGAAGCCATGTGAGAAGGCCAGAACCGCCTCCTTGCCCGATAATCCTTGAATCTTCTCGGCCAGCTTCGCATACAAATCCTGCAGCGTGTAGACAGCTACCATCGTCCGCAGCTCATCGAGACTGCCGATATGATTGTACAGCGATGGCGGCTTAATCCCGAGCGCTTTGGATACAGCGGCGATGGTCACCGCCTCGCTGCCCTCCGCATCGGCGATTTGAACCGCGGCCAGCAGCACCGCCTCGCGTGTGATTCTCGCTTTGCGCGCCATGCTACATCCGCTCCTTTGCGGATGAGCTGGCCGAGCGCGAGATCGAGCGCTCGGCCTCGCCAATGGCCCGCGCGATCTCAGCCGCGGGCTTCACGATCATCCGGCCATGTCCGACCGCCAGCAGCGCTGGCTTCAAGCTGGCCACCTTGCGCGCGCTGGCGAGCGCTCGCTCCTTATGCCAGGTCGCCATGGCCGGGAAAGGGAACAGCGGTACAAGGGTACCGCTGACCGCAAAGCCGCCTCGCGCTTGAAAAGCGTCGCCGGCGATCAGGGCTCCGCTGCGCGTGTCGAGCAACGAGATCGAGCCCGGTGTGTGCCCGGGAGTCAAGACGACCCGTAGCGAACCGATGCGGTCGCCTTCTCCGAGCAGCACATCCGGAGCCGTCTTGATTCCTTTCGGCACGCTGCCACGAATCTTGAATTGCGGCTCCTCCGGCTCCAGCGTGGCATCCCCGCGCAGCAGCTTGGCATCGCGCTTGGAAATGCATACTTTTGCATCCGGATAGAGCTCTTTTAACCCGTCCAGCGCACCGATATGGTCTCCATGCGCATGGGTTAAGACGATGTTGGTCAAAGGCCGACCAAGCTCGCGAACCACCCGGCTGATCTCCTTCACACTGTACGGCAATGCGGCATCGATCAGTGTGAGGCCATCCTCTTCCTCAACCAAATAACAATTCACCGGAAATATTCGCGGCATGAACGATAGCTGTATCAAATGATCTATTCGAGTCGTTTTCATCCTGTTACCTCCTCAATAAACTAATACCATTAGCAATAATATAAACTAATGGTATTAGTTTATGCAAGAACTTTTTTTGATTAGTCCGCATGTACCAGTAACTGGATGCTTTGTTCCCCTTTTGTTCGTATGGTATAATAATTCGGCAGTCTGCTCTCTTAATATACAAACAGCTAAGCTTCATATATAGATGACATGAAAGTCAGGTGATATTGAATGGCTTTTGGAGTACACAGAGAAGAATTGGAGGCTTGGAAGAAGACCGTCTCCCAAGGAGAAATCGCCTATCTCACCCATTATTGGCTGGATGCCAGATTTCCGGGCATTACCACGGTTACAAAGGTGGGATGCAGCGACCATGACAAGCTTGTGACCTGGTGTCTGGAGCATGGACTCGACCCTCAGTATATCCACAATCGATCTCCATTTCCGCATTTTGACCTGATTGGCCCTAAGCAGCGGGAGGTGCTGATTGAAGAGGAGCTGTGGGATCAGCTTCAGCGTTTCCGCCTCATTTAGCAGGGATTCCTAGTCGGATTCCAAAGCTCTACTATTTATGTAAAAAATACTTTTAATTTTTATTTATTTTTTCCCTTCCCATATGATTGTAAATGCCTTATTCTTGTAGCTGTATATTTATCTATTTAAAATGTATGTTTAAAAAAGCCGCAAAGGTGGACTTTTCGAACAGCATCTATAGAAGTAGAGAAAGAAGAGAAAACCATATTGGAGGAATAACCACATGTCAAATGAAGCCCATGCTTCGCCTGCCGTTTCCGAGAGCTTATTCAGGAACCGGTTCTACCAGACTGTGCTCATCTCGAACATCTTCCTGCAAATCGGGATCTGGGTCAGAAACTTCGCTATCCTGATGTTCGTCACGGAGAAAACCAATAGCGACCCTTTGGCTATCTCCCTGATCTCGGTTGTCGAGTTCGCCCCTATCTTTGTGTTCGGATTTATCGGCGGTGCCTTTGCCGACCGCTGGAAGCCGAAGCGAACGATGATCTGGTGCGACTTCTTGTCCGCTGTGTCCGTCTTCGCCGTCTTAATTACGTTGATGTTCGAATCCTGGGAGACCGTATATTTGGCGACCTTCGTGTCCGCGATTCTATCGCAATTCTCGCAACCTTCGGTTATGAAAATGTTCAAGCAGCATATTCATCCTGACAAGCTGCAGCAAGGAATGGCCTTGTTCCAGTCCTTAATGGCCATCTTTATGGTTCTTGGCCCCTCGCTCGGGATTTTCGCCTATCAGCATTTCGGCATCTACATCTCCATCGGAGTAATGGGCGTGGCCTTCCTGATCTCGGCCGTTGTTCTGTTCCGCTTGCCACCGGATGTGGAAGAGGAAAAGAAGGAGAAACGCGAGACAAAAATTATGCAAGAGCTGGCGGACGGGTTCCGCTATGTATGGAAGAGCACCACTTTGCGCGTGCTCGGCATTACTTTTGCTATCGCCGGTTTCTCCGTAGGCATCATCCAGACGCTTGGTTTGTTCGTTGTTACTGAACGCTTGGGCAAGCCGAAGGAATTCCTGCAGTTTCTGCTCATGGTGAACGGGGTTGCCATGCTTATAGGCGGCGTGATCGTTATGATCATTGCCAAGAAAATAGCGCCGCAAATCCTGCTCGCCTTCGGAATGCTCGTCAGCGCATTATGTATTTTGGGTATCGGCTGGTCAACCAGCATTCCATTGACTTTGGCTTTACAATTCATTAACGGCCTGACCCTGCCATGCATTCAGATTGGTATCAATACGATGATCCTGAAATGGACAGAGCAATCCTACGTAGGACGGGTGAATGGAGTACTTAGCCCCTTGTTCACCGGGATGATGGTCGTAATGATGTCCGCAGCAGGCGTGCTTAAGAAGCTGTTCCCACTCACAGGAATCTACTCGATCTCGGCGATTGTGATGCTGCTCGGCGCTGTCATTCTCGTGCCTATCTTCAAGTACAAGCCGAAGGAAGACAATGTAGCTGCAGCTCCGGTTGCACCGGAGACCCCGTAAAAACGGACTCGTACAATTACTATTAAAAAAGCCCTGATGCAGCCGGTAATCCGGTCGGCCATCAGGGCTCTTTTCATATTTAAGGTAGTCAGCTTGCCTAATCTTGATTAACGTTTGTTGAAAATATCCGTGAGTACAGGAACGATTTGCGATTTGCGGGATACGACACCCTTGAGCAAGGCCGTATTGTTCTCCAGCTTCACATTGTAAGCTTGTTCCACTGCATCCGCTGCTTTACCAATAGCAAGACCAACGGAATCATTATTCAAAATGTCCGTTACGACGAACAGGAACAAATCAAGACCTTTGCGTTCAACAATCGCGCCAAGCTCAGCTTCCACTTCCGCTTGACGGGACAGCACATCCTGCACATCCACGGCATTAACCTGGGCGATTTCCACTTTAGCTCCGCCCATATCGAATTCCTTGGCATCAAGCGTAATCAATTGCTGGATGCTCTTGTCGCTCAGGTCTGCGCCAGCTTTAAGCATCTCTAGGCCATATTCCTCGGCGTTCACTCCAGCAATGCCCGCCAGCTCACGTGCTGCAGCTACGTCCTGCTCCGTGCAAGTAGGAGATTTAAACAGAAGCGAGTCGGAAATAATCGCTGACAGCATCAGTCCGGCAATGTTCGCAGGAACAGCAATTCCATTTTCCTTATACATTTTATTCAGAATTGTCGCTGTGCAGCCTACAGGCTCAGCGCGATAGTATAGGGGGCCGCTTGTCTCAAAATTAGCGATGCGGTGATGATCGATAACCTCAGCCACACGAACCTCTGTAATATCGGGAGCACTCTGCTGACGTTCATTGTGGTCAACCAGAATTACGTCCTTCACTTCGCTCGCTACCGTCTCGACAACGCGAGGCGCCTTGAAGCCAAAACGATCCAATGCATATTGCGTCTCCCCATTAGGAGCGCCGAGAGCAACCGCTTCAACATTCCAGCCAAGCTTCGATTTCAGGTCTGCATAAGCAATCGCCGAGCAGATCGTATCCGTATCCGGATTCTTATGTCCGAAAATCAATACTTTTTCCATTTGTTAACTCCCCTTTTCGTCATTCGCTTAGAAAAGTATATCCCAGAAACTGATCATCAATCAAGGGCGAGGTTTCAAGGAAAACCGCCTTGGCTTCGCGATCGCTCTTCCTTGATGCTGGCTACGACCCGGTTTCCTTATCAGAACCGTACATTTTCATATTTTAATTGAATTAAGAATTATTTAAGTCGAATTTCAGCGAATATTCAGCCTAATCATAGATAATAGATAATAATATTAGTAGTCTTGCTTGTTACAGGGGGAGCGACATGAGAAATCTTAAAGGCGTAAAAATATTACTGGTCGATGACGAACCGCATATTATTCAATTCCTCGAGTTGGGGCTTAGCAATGAAGGCTTTGAGATTCGTACGGCCCAGGATGGAATGACGGCCGTCAATCAGGCAAGTACCTTCCGCCCCCATATCGTCGTGCTTGACGTTATGATGCCGGGTATGGATGGCTGGGAAGTGTGCCGTTTACTGAAGAAAGAACTCAGCAATGTATCCATCATTATGTTGACCGCAAAAGATGAGGTCGAAGACCGCGTCAAAGGTCTGACGATCGGAGCCGACGACTATGTCGTGAAGCCGTTCAGCTTCGAGGAGCTGTTGGCCCGGATTGGAGCGCGGCTGCGCAATCAGTTCCCGGCCCTGTTCGGAGAAGTGTCCTACGGGCCATTCTGTATCGATGACCGTCGGAAGGAGATCAGCTATCAGGGTCAGGTGCTGGACCTGTCGCCCACTGAACATGAACTGCTTAAGTATTTGCTTATCAATCATGGAATTGTGCTGAGCAAGACAACGATACTGGATCAGGTATGGGGATATGATTTCGGCGGGGAGGAGAATATCGTTGAGGTCTATATCCGTTCCCTGCGAGAGAAGCTGAATGATAAAGAGCATCGTCTAATCCGCACGCTCCGCGGCGCCGGCTATCGCGTTGATCTGCCATGAAACGTTTAATCCGTCGATTAAGGACCGTGTTGTCCCCCCGTTCCTTGCGTTCACAGCTCTTATCGCGTTCGTTATTTATTCTGGCCGCACTGCTGATTCTCATCGGCGGATTGCAATATGTACTGATGATCAATTTTCTATATAAGAATCAGGCTGAATCCATGGGCTCGCAAATTCTTCGTTTTCCCAGAGAGATGATTGAGCAAATGGAACTCTATCCCTATCACCCTGCAGGTGCTGCGAATCCGAACGACCAAGGAAATGCGACCAGCCCGGTTAATCCGGGCGGTGCGGATTCCGGCAAAGGCAAGCGCGTACCCTTCCTGTTCCTTCCCGATACCTCGCTGGCCATCATTAAGGAGGACGGCGGATTCCTTAACCGCCCCGAGCAATCAGGCCTGCCCGCTCCGCAGTTATCCTCCGAGCAATATGGGGCTATTCGCGATGACCTTAGGAAGGAGCGGCCTGACCAATACCGGATCATTAAGGATGATAACGGAAATGAACAACTGGTCATATTCCGCCCGCTCTCAGGACCCGGTGGTTGGAATGACATCGTCCAGTTAGGAGTATTGGCAGCTCCTCTCAAATCCGTGGCGCTGCGGCAGTTATTTATATTTATTTGCCTGGCGATATTGGCTCTGCTGGGCGGACTCATGCTCTATCTGCCTGTGCTCAAACGCACCTTAAAGCCGCTCGATCAGATGGTAAAGACCGTAGAAGAGATCAATGCAGGCAACCTCGACCACCGGTTTCCAGCCTCGCTGGGACAGACGGAGGTCGACCGCTTGGCCGCTTCCTTCAACGGCATGCTGGAGCGACTTGAATGCTCCTTCAAGTCGGAGCGAGAAGCCAAGGAACAGATGAGGCGCTTTATCGCCGACGCCTCCCACGAGCTTAGAACTCCGCTGACTTCGATTCATGGCTTCCTGGAGGTGCTGCTGCGCGGCGCTGCTGAACGCCCCGATCAGCTGTATCCGGCCCTGAACAGTATGCTGGGCGAATCGAAGCGAATGAAGAAGCTGGTCGAGGATCTGCTGATGCTGGCCAAGCTGGATCGAACCCCGGTGGTTCAACGGAGCGATGTGCTATTAGATGCGCTAATCTCCGAGATGGAGCCTCATCTGCGTATTCTCGCCGGGGAACGGGCCGTCAGCTTCCAGCTCGAACCACAGCTCCATGTCATGTGCGACAGCGACAAGATCAAGCAGGTGGTTCTTAACCTGTTTCATAATGCTGTCCAGCATACAGACCCGGCTAGTGGGACGGTCCATGTCACCCTATCCAGGCAGAACAAGCACGCCGTCATCGCTGTCGAGGATAACGGAGCCGGTATTGCCGGTGAACATCTGCCTCATATCTTCGAGCGTTTCTACCGCAGTGACACTTCCCGCGCACGCAAGCATGGCGGATTCGGACTGGGACTATCGATTACGCAATCGATTATATCCGCTCATGGCGGTGAGATCCGTGTAAAAAGCCGGCGCGGACAAGGCTCAACCTTTGAGGTCTCCCTTCCCTCCCTGTAAGCAATAAAGGCCGGGAACGTTAAGCATATCATGACGATGCTAACGTTCCCGGCCTTTGAATTAAGGACGGTTACTCCGATTGTTTCCCCGCTCCCCCAATGACGAACTGCTTATACTTGCCATAATCACTCAACCGGCATTCCATGTACAGCTTCGTTCCTTCTTCCTCATAAGAGGTCTCGATAATGTTGGCATGCTCGTTTAAATACGATACAACCGTGCCTTGATCATAGGGTACCAGCATAGTGCAGCGGATATAATCCTTGAAAATCTGGCGCCGGATTTGCTCTACCAGCTCGGAGATCCCGATCCTGCTCTTGGCCGCCATATATACCTTATCCCCTTGCACCTCAGGGATGTGATGCTCCGTCAAGTCCGATTTGTTATAGGCATAGATGGTCGGAATATCTGTTACTCCAATCTCCTTCAATGTTTCGTTCGTAATCTGGATCAGCCGTTCAAATTCCGGATTAGCATAATCCACTACATGAATGAGCAAATCCGCCTCGGCTACTTCTTCCAAGGTGGAGCGGAATGCCTTCACCAAATGATGGGGCAGCTTGCTGACGAAGCCAACTGTATCCGTGAGCAAAAACGATTTGTTATCCTGCAAGGGAATGCTGCGCACCGAAGTCTCCAGCGTAGCGAACAGCATATCCTTCTCAAAAACCTGCTTCTCTTGCGACGACGGATTGTAGGTATCCAGCATGGCATTCATAATCGTTGATTTGCCTGCATTTGTATATCCAACGAGCGAGACGACCGGAATATCGTTCTTCTTGCGCTGCTTGCGCTGAATCTGACGATGAGCAACCAAGGCTTCCAGTTCCTTGCTCAGCATCGTAATCTTCTCTTCAATACGTCTGCGGTCCAGCTCGAGCTTCGTCTCCCCTACGCCGCGGTTCTTTGTACCCACCCCGCCGCCCTGACGTCCCAGCGATTCGCGCAGGCCAACCAGACGCGGCAGCATATATTTCAGTTGCGCCACCTCGACCTGAAGCTGAGCTTCTCTCGTCTTGGCCCTCCTTGCAAAAATATCCAGAATGAGTATGGTCCGATCAATAACTTTACATTTCAGTTCGGATTCAAGATTGCGAATCTGTGACGGAGACAGCTCATCATTAAAAATAACGAGATTGCCTCCATTCCCTTCAAGCAGGGCGGTCACTTCTTGAATCTTCCCTGTCCCGATATAATGGGATGGATTCACCTTGGGCAGATTTTGCGATAATGTCCCTACGACCTCTACCTCGCAAGCGTCCGCCAAATTGGCCAGCTCCTCCATCGAATAGGCAAAGTCTTCCTGGTCATTCAGATTAACACCCACCAAAATTGCCTTTTGTTCCAATTCCACCAATTGTTCCATATATCGTATTCCTCCTTTTCTCAGATCAAAAATGACTAGTTCAAAAAGGCCCGTTCCAGCACTAAAGCTAAAGCTTATGCTTCCGATGTGCGTTTTTCAAAATGCTTCATTGGATGAAGCGAGGGTCAGAGGTGTTTGAGCAAACCATAGAGAAACTTTGGAAACCTCTGCTTGTAATTTGCACGTAAGCACCTGAGATGTCCCGCAGGAAACATCACTTCCGAAGCCTGCCGCATTAGACCCTGTAAAATTCAAAAATTTCAATGCCGAATTACTTCTTAATTCACATCGTGTTAGATGATCGCGGTCACCATCTTGATAATGACTTCGATTGATTTTCTTCAGAAGCGGACTTTTTAAACGACCTCTAAAAAATAAAAAAACACAGTCCTCTGGCTGTGCTATGGTACAAACGGTGCAGCAAACAAGAAGACACCTGCAGACATACTCCTGCAAGTGATTCTCAAAGCGGCATATTCTATTATAAAGGTCCCCTTTATGATAGCACACCTATCCCGTTCGCCCTGCACAGAACAGAGCCTTTGAGCAGTATTCAATTAGCCGCGCAAAGTAGTAAGACGGAATTTAATGTACAACACCAGGAACCCTCCGTTCATGTAAATTATATACATATTACCATACTTTAAACCTCTATACAACGACACTCGCCGATAAAGACAGTTATAATCAAGTACACGGAATGTAAAAAATTTACTGTAACTGGGTTTTTATTTTAAGTATTCTAAATACAGTTCAAAGCATTGAAAAGCTTTACAAGAGATAGGAGGAACGCTACATGGTATCCGGTTTCGATGGCTTTGGGCCCTCGCCGTTTGGGGGAATAGGCGGTTTTATGTTCAGCGTAGTTCCCGTCTTGATCGGGATCATCTTTGTCGTCGTCATCATCATGCTTATCGTCAACGGAGTAAAATATGTGAAGAACGCCACCTCAACCCGCGAGTCCACCTTTGTCAGAATTGTATCCAAACGGATGGACGTGCGGCACCACTCCAATATGAACGATCATAATAACTTCTCCTCTTCTCACACTTATTATTACATTACCCTGGAATTTGAGAACGGAGAGCGTAAAGAGTATCTGGATGTAAAAAATCTGTACGGCCTCGTCGCCGAGGGGGATGAAGGCTATGCCGCTATTCAAGGCGATTGGATCGTGGCCTTCGAGCGGAGTATTCCGCGTCAGGATGAGCGTTCCACCCGATATTGATCAGCGCGCTCACAATATCTGCTTGTATTAGTATAAGTGTTTTTGTCCCTTGGCTAATTGGAAAAACGATTGCAATACTTTTTTAGTATAAACAACAAAAAAGCCGTGAGAATCACAGTTCAGGCATGAACCCATTCTCGCGGCTTAGCTTGCTTTATTCGCTTTTCTGCATTGGCGCTTATCCTTAGTACGCCGTCCAACCGCCATCGGCTGTTATCACTTCGCCATTAACGAAGCTGGAATCGTCCGAAGCCAGGAAAAGCGCCACCCTGGCGATTTCTTCCGGCTCTCCGGATCTCGGGTTCGAGCTGGCTCCGGCTGTCGCTCTTGCCATTCCGAATTCATCAGACTGATTGATCGTGGTGCCGATATTCGTATTTACGCCACCAGGAGCAATAGCATTGCAACGAATCCCTTTAAGGGCATATTGAAACCCCACGTTCTTCGTCAACCCCACCACTGCGTGCTTCGCAGCTGTATAAGCGGCACCCGCGCGCGAACCCATCAGGCCGCCGATCGAGGCAACATTAATGATAACCCCATTCCCCTTCTCAAGAAAAATCGGCAAAGCCTTTCTGATCGCACGCATTGGGCCCGTTGCATTTACAGCAAACACTTTGTTCCACAATTCGTCCGTCAGATCGGCAGCAGGTACAAAGTTATCCATAATCCCGGCATTGTTGACCAGAATGTCCAAAGTACCGTAGGTGCTCACTGCTGTATCCATTAAATTCTGAATATCCGCTTCCTGGGCCACATTGGCCACAACCGCGATCGCTTCACCACCGCTTGCTTGGATGTCTTCAACCGTTGCGTTCGCCGCCTCCAGATTCAAGTCCGATACAATAACCTTCGCGCCTTCGGCTGCATACAGCTTGGCAATCGCCTTGCCCATACCTGATGCTGCACCTGTAACGACCGCTACTTTGCCTTGAAGTTTCATTGATGATGCCTCCTTCTAAAATTATTTATTACATTTTTTAATTATACTATTACCACCATTTATATTATATAAATATCGCAATTTTATACTTTATCGATTGCTAGAAAAGTGACAGAACGAAGAATTTCCCCGCCCTGAGCAAAATAAATCCGCTAAATTCCGTTGACATTCGTGAGCACCCCCTCTATGATTAAAAGGCAAGACCTCGTTAGGTGAGGCTCCTATACAAACACATGCCACTGCCCAGAAATATCGAAAGATGCCTATGGGTAGAACAGGAATTGCCGGACTAAGGCTTTTCATAATGTGGCTAAGACAAACCGTCTTTACGTTGTATAGTGCCAAAACTCGGTAAGGGGCTAAGCTTGTTAAAGCTTTATATTGGAATGTAATTAATTTCCAAGGCCTCCTGACTGGGAGGCCTTTTATATTTGAAGGGAGGGACAATCCGTGGAAGACAGTAGTCAGTTAAGCAGCCAACCAGACCCCGCAAAGCTCATTATGAGCGAACTCAACAACCAAAAATTACAGCGGAGAGATACTGCGCTCAGCTCCAAGGATTGTCCCAGCGGATCCATGCCTATCATGCACGATTTGATCAGGTGTATTTGAATCTGCCCTGCAATCTTCGGAATATGAGTTAGCTGTATGAAACTCTCCAAATTGGAGAGTTTTTTTATGTCCTCCGCTGCAAAAATGGAGGCGAAGACCATGTTTAAGAAGAAGATTACGGAGCCTATCCGTACAGAACAAATGAACGAACGTCTGATTCAGGCTTCACTATGGCATATCGATGACGTGATGGAAATGCTTGGAGCCCTGCCTGAAGGCATCAGCGAGCAAGAAGCCGAACTGAGACTAGAACAGCACGGCAGCAACGAAATCGCCCAGGATCGGAGAAGCGCTTGGTATGTTCAGCTCCTCGGCTGCTTCAAAAATCCGTTTATCCTGATTTTATTGGGACTCTGTCTGTTCTCCCTAATCACGAAGGATTTCGATGCGGCTATCATTATCAGCACCATGGTCACGATTAGCGTGGCTATCTCCTTCACCCAGGAATACCGCTCGCAGAAAACCGCCGAGAGTCTCAAAAATCTCGTCAAGACAACGACTTCTGTGATCCGGCAATCGCCAGCCCGTGAGATCGCGGTGGAGCAAATCGTTCCCGGTGACCTGGTTCATCTATCAGCCGGAGATTTGGTACCCGCAGACATCCGCCTGATCGCTTCCAAGGATCTGTTCATCAGTGAATCGGCTCTTACCGGAGAAGCCCTGCCTGTTGAGAAGGAAGATATACAATTAACGACGGATCCCAAGCTGAAGCAACAGAGAAAACAGTCCAGGAAGCTTAACCCGCTTGAACTTAGCAACATTTGTTATATGGGAACCAATGTGATCAGCGGCTCGGCAACCGGAATCGTTATCGCCACCGGGGGCGAAACTTGCTTTGGGGCGATGGCCCGAACCCTAAGCGGAGCAAGACCGATGACCAGCTTCGATAGAGGCGTGAATAAGGTTAGCTTCCTTCTTATCCGTTTTATGCTGATCATGGTCCCCATCATTTTTTTCATCACCGGATTTACCAAAGGTGACTGGATGGACGCGCTGCTGTTCGGCATGTCCGTAGCCGTCGGATTAACCCCGGAAATGCTGCCTGTAATCGTTACTTCCAATCTCGTCAAGGGAGCCAGTACGATGGCTCGGAACAAAGTGGTCGTAAAGCAGCTGAATTCCATTCAAAATTTCGGAGCAATGGACATTCTCTGTACCGACAAGACCGGCACATTAACCCAGGACAAAATCGTCCTCAAGAGGCATCTTGATATCCATGGCCATGACAATGATGAAGTATTGAAGCATGCCTATCTGAACAGCTACTATCAGACAGGACTAAAAAATCTGCTCGACATCGCCGTGCTCGAACATGCAGAGTTACAGAAGGGCCTAAACGCCGAGCATGCATATCAGAAGATCGATGAGATCCCCTTCGACTTCCATCGCCGCCGTATGTCCGTTGTGCTGAAGCAGCAAAGCGGACAGCATTTGTTAATCTGCAAAGGGGCAATGGAAGAAATCATCAGCATCTCCAGCCATGCTCTGGATGACGGAAAAACAGTGCTGCTGACTGATGACATGCGTGTCCGCATTCAAGCCATCGTCCGCAACCTGAATACCGACGGTTACCGGGTCGTAGCTGTTGCTATTAAAGAACCTCGGCAGCACTCTGAACAGTATTCTGTACAGGACGAACAGGATTTGGTCCTGATTGGTTACATCTGCTTCCTCGATCCGGCCAAGAGCAGTGCTGCGCCAGCGATTGAAGCATTGCGAAGCAGCGGTGTTGCCGTCAAGGTGTTGACCGGAGATAACGAAGCCGTTACCCGCAAGGTGTGCAATGATATCGGACTGAGTACGGACAGTATTCTGCTCGGGCAGGATATTGACGATCTATCCGATGAGAAGCTGGCAGAGCTGGCTGAACGGACGACGATCTTCGCCAAGCTCAATCCGCTGCAGAAATCAAGAATCGTCCTTGCGCTGCAGAGTAAAGGACATACCGTAGGCTTCATGGGCGACGGCATCAATGATGCCGCATCGCTGCGTCAGGCTGACGTAGGTATTTCCGTGGATACAGCCGTTGACATCGCCAAGGAATCGGCGGATATTATTTTGCTGGAGAAGGATCTGATGGTGCTTGAGGATGGGGTTATTGAAGGACGCAAGACCTTCGGAAACATCATCAAATACATCAAAATGACAGCCAGCTCCAACTTCGGCAACGTATTCAGCGTACTCGGCGCGAGCGCCTTTCTGCCTTTTTTGCCGATGCTGCCGCTGCAGCTCTTGATCCAGAATCTGTTCTACAGCATCTCGCAATTGTCAATTCCATGGGACAACGTAGATGATGAATTCCTGGCTAAACCGCGTAAATGGGACGCTAGCTCCATCGGCCGGTTCATGATCTTCATAGGACCGATCAGCTCGATTTTCGACTATATTACTTTCTTTGTCATGTTCTATGTGTTCCAGGCCAATACACCGGCCAGCCAATCCTTGTTCCAATCCGGCTGGTTCGTTGTCGGCTTGCTGTCACAGACGCTGATCGTCCATATGATTCGTACGCACAAAATACCGTTCATTCAAAGTCGGGCCAGCAGACCCGTGCTGCTGTTAACCGGAGCGGTCATGCTCGCCGGTATTTATCTGCCATTCAGCCCATTTGGAAACAGTCTTGGACTACAGGCCCTGCCGCTTGTCTATTTTGGCTGGCTTGCCGCCATCCTGCTCGGATATTGCCTGCTCACCCAGATCATCAAGGGCTGGTACATCCGCCGCTTTGGCGAATGGCTCTAAAAACATGGAAAACCTAGATGCAGATCCGTCGTTACGCCTGAATCCAATCTGCGATACTGAACAAAAAGAACCTTCAATATACCTCCCAGAACGCAGGGAAAGTATTTGAAGGTTTTTTTGTTTTCTCCTCTATAGGTCCTCCACTATTCGCTCAAGCAACCCCATTTCGAGACAGGCCTTAACGGACAGCACCTTATCCCCCGCTTCGAACCGGATCTCAAGCCTATCCTCGTAGAGTTTTGTGATCACTCCCTCGTCAAACCGAGCATGCTTGACCCTCCTGCCAACAACGAAGTCATTTGCATTTCGAATCGCGTTCGGACGATAGACGACCTCCGGCTTCTTCAGCTTCACTGTAGAGTTCTCTCCCTGCACAATCCGCGGGGCAGACGGGTTCACAATCCTCCGGATATCATTTACAAAGCGGGATTCTACAGCCTTCTTGCCCTCGCGCTCCCGGTAGGTTACCAAATGGAGCATGCGCTTTGCCCGCGTCATACCTACATAGAATAGACGGGTCGCTTCCTCCAGCTGGGCGAGATCCTCAGACGAATCCTTCAGATCCTCATAGGAAGGCAAAATGCCGTCAACCAGATCGATCATGTAGACACGATCGAACTCCAGGCCTTTGGCGCTATGCAGTGTAGACAAGGTTACAACATTTTGCCCTCTCCTCCGCTTCGCCGTCTTCTGAAGCGACTCCAAATATTTGAGCCGGGCGGCAAACTCCTCCATCGTCGATAAAGGAGCCGCGATCTGCTCCAATGCATTCAGAATGCCAATTAGCGTATCTTGACGGAAGCCGAGGCGTTCACACATCTTCTCCAGCGCTTTCTCATAACCGAGGCGGCTGCGAATAACCTGGATCGCCGGCTGCGGCGGCATTCCGCGCATCTCCTGGAATGTCTGCTTGCTCTCCTCCAGCAGCTTCACTTGATATTCCTGAAGCGGCACATGGTTCAGCAGATTATCGAACACCGATTCCTGATTATGAATCAACCTGACTTCCTGCATCTGCTTTTTGCTGATATAGCCGTTGAATTTCATATGAATCTTCTCAAAGACATCCACCCGCTTATCGGTGAACGTTAGCCGCATAAAGTTCAGCACATCCTCTACGACCCAATGGGAGAAGAAACGCAGGTCAGAATCCTTTAAATAAAAAGGAATCCCGGCCAGGTCAAGTGCATTCATAAGGCCGACGGAAGACGAATTGTTGCGGTACAGAATCGCAATCTCCGCCAGGTTGTCCTGCCCAGCAATCTCCCGTACCAAATAGTCGCCCTGGGAAATATCATCGGCCAGACAGGTAAAGCGGATCGGCTCCTGCGGAGGATTATGGGTATACATGTTTTTGTTATACCGATGCTTGTTGCGTTTAATGAAGCGGTTAGCCGCGTGTACAACATCTCTGGAGGAACGATAATTCTGCTCCATATACAAGATCTCCGCCTTGGAATATACCTGTT
Organism: Paenibacillus sp. 79R4; assembly: GCF_013393165.1. NCBI lineage: Bacteria > Bacillati > Bacillota > Bacilli > Caryophanales > Paenibacillaceae > Paenibacillus > Paenibacillus sp. 79R4. The sequence goes on from NZ_QJOT01000011.1 coordinate 99,840, forward strand.
TGAACGCCAGCAAATAAGACGGCTCAGCCCCTCGCCAGCTATAGATGGACTGATCATCGTCAGCAACCACACACAGATTGTGATGACGCTGCACCAGCTTCTCGATAATAGCGTGCTGCACCAGCGAGGTATCCTGGCTCTCATCAGTCAGCACATAATCGTATCTCGTCTGATACTTTCGCAGCAGTGAAGCATCCTCATCCAAGGCTCTATTGGCGAGCGTCAGCATATCGTCGAAGTCAAGCAGCAGCCTTGCTCTATCCCTTTGCTTGAATTCCTCATATGCGCGAAAAATCTGCTCCGCCTTGGGAACATCCACTTTAATCTCTGACCATTGCCCGGCAGGCAGCATTTTATTTTTAATATAGCTAATATAGGTCGTTAATTCATCCATCTGATCGTCCGTAATATTATCCGAGTGAATGGAGTGATAGATTTGCCGCAAAATAATTCTCTTGTGCAGCGGCAGCTGCTCCGCCCCGGTCCCCTCTTCCTCCTCCGGATCGATATGCCCTTCAATAATCTGAAAGTCGATCTGGCACTTCCGCAAATAGGCTCTGACCACTTCAAAGGCCAAGCTGTGAATCGTAGAAAATGATACGGGAGCAAGTTCCGGAAAAAAGGCGTTGAAGCGCGACTTCATATCCTGAGCAGCAGCCCTGCTGAAGGTCACCGCCTTAATACGTGCGGGGTGTACCCCCTTCTCGGCAATCAAATAGCCGATGCGCATAATCATCGTCGTTGTCTTGCCTGATCCGGGCGAGGCTAACAACAGCAGCGGTCCTTCGGTAAGAAGAACCGCCTTCCGCTGCACCTCATTCAATTGAATCCCAAGCTCTGCTTGCTTGCGATCTATAAATTGGGTAGGTGTTGCTTGATTTATTGAGCGATTATACATAAAGCACCTTTACTGTTTTTATCTTTTACTGCCGGTCATAACGGTAAGATCGACTGTAATCCCGGTTGGAGGATGAGTGGTAAAATGGTTTAGCTTGCATTCCTCAGCCCGCCATGCCAAAGGGGTCATAGCAAGCAAAGGTAGTACCTGCTCCGGCTCCAGAGGATAAGTATACCTCACCCGCTGAACCTCGACAGGTTCAAAATGCTCCCTGAACAGCTGCATCGTCCTGTCATTACTGAAGCTTTGCCCACGCCCTTCCCATAGTGCCTCGCGCAGTTCACGCAAATAATCGCGGTTGGGAATGACTTTAATGACGATACCGTCTTTGCACAGTAATCTATGAAAAGCATCATAATTCGCAGGTGACAGGATGTTGAGAATGACATTGAACTGTTGACTTGCCAGTGGCGGATTGGCCAAATCGCCTACACACCATAGAAGCTCCTTATAGCTCTTTGCCGCGGAGGCAACGCCATCTTTGGCCAGGTCGATTCCAACCCCAAGCGTTGGTGTCGGCAGGACTGCATTTTGCTGGAGCAACGAATGCACCCGCTCTAAATGCGAGCCTTCGCCGCAGCCTGCATCCAGAATTTTAAATCTGTCATGCTCCTCCACAGCTTCCAGCCTTTTCCCAATTCTGGTGGCCACCGCTTCGGCCAATGGTTCAAACAAGCCTGCCCGGCTGAGCATCCGTCTGGCTGTAAACAGGGATTTATCGTATTTAGTTCTCGCCGCCTGCAAGCATAAGTGAATGTATCCATGCTTGGACAGGTCATAACGATGCCCATGGCGACATACTAGACTTCTTTCATTAATGAACAATTCAAAATGACAAACCGGACAGCTAAAAATAGCAATATGCTGTGAAAGTAAATTCACGGCATAATTATTTTTGGACACAAAAAAACACCCCGTTCATTCGTTTTTGCTGAATGAAAAAGGCACAGTCAAATAAACCTAGTCAACTTCCCATTTTTGAGAAAATAACCAAGCTTAATGTCTGTACCTCTCATTAGCGAAACCGAATGAATTGGATGATCATCCTGCAGCTCTCCTCACATTAACAACGAACCTTCATCATTATAGCATATCCCACGGAATCAGATAAGCTCACTACCGGGCTGCCGCTCCGTGGTTCACGAACCGCCGTTAACGGCTCTTCACCAGCAATTCCACGGCCTGATGAACTACCTTGCTGCTGTCCCTGCCAGCTTCCTTCTCAGCCAGGATGCAATGCTCCAAATTGGAGGCTACCACGTAGGCCATCGCCTTATCGATCGCACTGCGGATCGCGGATAACTGACAGACGACATTCTGACAGTCCTGACCTTCCTCCATCATTTTAAGTACGCCACGGACCTGGCCTTCAGCCCGCTTCAGTCTTTTCTTAATATCCTCATCGTACTGCATAACAATATCTCCTCTGCGAAACATGTTATATCTATTATTTCCGATCTTCTGCCTAAAAACAATGTGCCCATCAGTACCGGCGGATCGATCATGCGCATGGGCTATTGCATTTACACTTGCGGGAGATCAGCTCCTGGAAGCAAGGGATCGACATAAATTCGTCGCTGACTAAGGTCAGATGGCTGTATCCGCTTTGTCTCATAATTCTTGCCGCCTTTTTGCCTTGAGCCTTCGTAGCGGAAATAATGATAATATCATCTTCAAAAAATAAGTCATTTTTCCGTACATACCGTAATCTGCCTACCGAAATGTTGAGCGCTCCCGGAACATGGGCCTCATAGTAATCCACCTGATCCCGGACATCAAGCAGCTTGAAGCTCTGCGGCTCTCCCTTTAACAACTCGCAGAACTGGTCTTCGTTAATATATCTCAATCCGCGAACCGGTCTGCTTCGCCAAGCGATAGCTGCGATAAACAGGCATACAATAAAATAGTAGATCGCCAAGATAACGGCCTCCCATTTGGTTTAGTCAATCTCTCCTGACCAGGCGGACATGCCGCCGACCATATTTAATACATGATAGCCGAGTGAAGACAAATACTCGCAAGCCCTTGTGCTGCGCCCGCCTGCCTGGCAGACAACAATCGTCTCCTGCTGCGGATCGATGAGATTCAGTGCACCGGGAATGGTCCCCAGCGGAATGTTCTTCGCACCTGGTATATGCCCCGCGGCAAACTCATCCGGTTCGCGAACATCCACTATCGCCAATTGATCTTTCCGCTGCAGACGTTCATTTACTTCAAATGGATACATTTCTGGATAAGGACTGCTCATCTCTGTTGCCTCCTAAGTGTAGTTCAACTTTTCTAGCACTAATATTACAATTATCACATACCCGTGGGGGTATGATACTAAGTTATATTGTTTTGCTTTCTGCGTCAACAGGAATATCGTTATATAACCAAGTCAGATGACTCCGGATGAATGAAAAACAAAGCATTCGCATATTTTAGTACCAGATACTAATACTTGGTGTTATAATAAAGAAAAAAAGAGGTGATTTTCATGAAAGCTCAGTTCTCGCAAGCACGCATAACAGCTATTGGTACCCATGTTCCCGAACAGCGGCTGACGAATGATGATTTATCTAAGCTAGTCGACACCAATGATGAATGGATCGTACAAAGAACTGGCATGAAGGAACGCCGGATCGCCGCGGAGCACGAATTCACCTCGGATCTGTGCATTAAGGCGGTGCAGAATCTCGCAGAGCGTTATAACAAAAGCCTGGACGATGTCGATATCATTATTGTGGCAACGACAACCCCGGATTACCCGTTTCCCAGTGTAGCCTGTAAGATTCAGGATTATTTCGGGATAAGCCGCACTGGCGCCTTCGACTTGAATGCGACCTGCGCTGGATTCGTATATGGCCTGCATCTGGCTAACGGGTTGATTACGTCCGGCCTACACAAAAAGATTCTTGTCGTTGCCGGCGAGACCCTATCCAAGGTCACGGACTATACTGACCGCTCCACCTGTATTTTGTTTGGGGACGGGGCCGGTGCGGTACTCGTTGAATACGACGATTCCCATCCTGGGTTCATCTCCTCCGTACAAGGTACGAATGGCGAAGGAGGTATCCATGTATATCGTTCAGGCTTGTCTCATACTTTCAAAGGAGCGGGGCTTGCCGGGGATGGAAAGATGGTACAGAACGGGCGGGAAGTATATAAATGGGCAGTCCAAACCGTATCTGCAGGCATTAAGCAGCTTCTGGAGCAAGCAAATATGAGTGTGGATGACATTGATTGGTTTGTTCCGCATAGCGCAAATCTGCGCATGATTGATTCGATCTGCGAGAAATCCGGCATTCCGTTGGAGCGAACCTTATATAGCATGGAATACTTCGGCAATACCTCCGCTGCTTCCATCCCATTAGCGCTCGACCTCGGGGTACGGGAAGGACGTCTAAATTACGGGGATACGATGCTGCTCTATGGATTTGGAGGCGGACTTACTCATAGCGGCCAGATCATCAAATGGGGCGTGCCCCGCGTATAATCCAACGACAAAAAACCGGTGGGTTGGGCTATTGCACAATTTCACCGGTTTAATTATTTATCTCGTTATTTATCTGCACATGGTTCACCTTTCTGCATTAGCATCGATGTACGTAACCTACGAAATATTCGCATTCTTCAAGGCATGTTCCCAGCTTGGAAAATAGTACAATGCGCTTCTCATCAACTCGGGATTCTGCTGCTTCACCTGCTTCTTGCTGATAGGCTCTCCATTACTCTGCAGCTGCTTGATGCGGTGAATGACCTCATCGGCGCCCATTGAAATATCCATCCTCATCCTCCTTTCCAAGAAGCCGTTTCCTCTATTTTCCACAACAATAAGAGGAAATATTCAACTTGGTAGGGATTTGCCTAGGATCTGCGCCTGTTGATCCATAAATAATACCCAGATATCCCCACAATAACTACAGTAAAGACAGAGCCCCACAGGACATAAGATCCCTTGGTATGAAACAGCGAACCTGCCACCGCTCCCCTATCTTCGTCTGCAAGCTTTAATTCCCTGGCATCGAGAAATGCAGATTCCTCACTAGTTATATTGACAGCCATCTTGGATGGTGAACAGAGCGGATTTTCCCAGCCTGTCCCCTCCTTGTAACTAAGGAAGAATAGATACTCCCCGTGAAGAATGCTTGGTCCTGAAACAGCTCCCCAGGTTTTATCCTCGAAAATGACCAGCTTCTGGTCTGTAATCCCCTTGAAGCTTCTCGTGATCGTCAGCCCGATCTGATTGTTCTCCCGCCTCTCCCGGATGCTCTCCACCCGTCCGGTGACTACGCCGTCGTATCTCTGATACGCTTCGGAGATACTGGGCAGCTCGGCGCATGATAAGGCCGATGTCTGCCGCGCATATAAAGGATTCAGCAGCAGTAGTATAAACAGAATTAACCCTATTCTCTTCATCACGACCCTCCCTTTTATATAAAATGACGTGGTACATCTGCGGAAAGGTTGCAGTCGTACGTTACCCATATGTGAACAAAGCATAGAACCCTTTCCGTAGTCTCATACTATGAACATTCCAATTAAAGAAGGTGTTTCCTAATGAGCAAGAAGCTGAGTCTGCTCATGTTCAGCGGAGAGTACGATAAAGCGATGGCCGGATTGATACTGGCCAACTCGGCGCATGATATGGATATGGAAGTGACGATGTTCTTCAGCTTTTGGGGTCTGTTCCTTATCAGAGATCCCGATAAGATGACTCTGGAGGATAAATCGCTTTACGAAAAAATTATGAGTCTGGCAACGCCTAAAGGTCCTGAGCAGCTGCCATTATCGAAAATGAATTTCAGCGGATTGGGCAAATGGATGCTTGAAGAAATGATAGAGGATCAAGAGGCTCCGAAGCTAATTCATTTCTTAAAAGGCGCGCGCAAGAAAAATATTAAATTCTCCGCCTGCAAGCTATCTGTAGAAATTATGGGCCTGAAACCCGAAGAATTTCTGCCTGGCGTAGACATCGTTGATGCCCAAAGCTACTTAAGGGACGCCCTGGAAGCTGACATTCAGCTATTCATTTAGAGGGTAGACGATCGCCGCCCTCCTCATTTAACGGACACCACGGCTGCTTAGCAAGCTAATTCCAAACATTTTGCACTATGATATCTAACGGACATGTCTGCCGGCTATTCAGTAAAAACGTTCATTTTAGCGGTTTGCGGCATCTAGGTGTCCCTGGGGTCCAACAAAACTTAAAAAACGATAGTATTTAGCTTATAAACGTTGCTGATGTCCGTTACAGATAGAGGAAGTAATCCAGCAAGCGATATTCCCGCAGGCCGGGAGTATCGCTTTTTTCTTGGAAAATACAAAAAAATCGGGTCTAGGCATTCGCCTTCCCCACTGTCCCCGGCATATACTGAGTCATCAATGAAAATGAGCGAGGAATAAATGTTATGTTGAAAAATGCAATGCACGCGATTGATGCGACTAACATCAAAAATCCGGAGGCCCTTGAAGCGCATTTTCTCTCTTTCCGCGATAAAACGGTCGGCATTCAGCAGCCTTATTCCACGCCTTATGGCAAGCAAAAGATGATCTATGCCGATTGGACGGCAAGCGGACGGCTGTATGAACCGATTGAATCGGTGATTGCCAAACAGTTTGGCCCTTATGTAGCTAATACACATAGCGAGTCCAGCCTGACTGGCCAGACGATATCCCAAGCCTACAGAATGGCCCGTCAAATGATCAAGCAGCATGTGAATGCCGGCCCTGACGACATCTTGATGCTGACGGGATCCGGAATGACCTCGGGCATTAATAAATTGCAGCGTCTGCTTGGTCTGAAGGTGCCTGAGTGGCAAGCTGCTTCATATGGGCTTGCTGCGGCAGATCGCCCGGTCATCTTCGTCAGCCATATGGAGCATCATTCCAACCATATCTCTTGGGCGGAGACCATTGGGGATGTTGTCGTGCTTGAGCCCGGAAAAGACGGAGAAGTGAGCCCCGCTCAATTGGAGCGGTCGCTCAGCCTTTATCGGCATCGCCATTTTAAGATTGGCGCATTCACCGCCTGCTCCAATGTAACCGGAAGAATGACGCCGTATCATCAGTTAGCGAAAGTGATGCATCTCCATGGGGGAATAGGTATTGTCGATTTTGCCGCATCCGCTCCTTATGTCCCGATCGATATGCATCCCGAGCAGCCGCTGGAGCAACTGGATGGCATCCTTTTCTCCCCGCATAAATTCCTTGGCGGTCCTGGCACCTGTGGGGTATTGATCATGCATAAGTCTCTATGCAACCAGCGAATTCCCGACCAGGTCGGCGGGGGTACCGTCGATTGGGTGAATCCTTGGGGAACGAAGCATTATGTCCATGATATAGAGAGACGTGAGGATGGCGGTACCCCTCCAATCATCCAGGCAATCAAGACCGCATTATGCGTGAAGCTCAAAGATCAAATGAGAACGGAGCTGATTCTGGCGCGCGAGCATCAAATGACTATCCGCCTGCTCCAGGGACTGAGACGGATTCCCGGGGTCTCCGTATTGGATTCGAAATCCGAAGATCGACTGGGGATCGTCTCATGGATGCTTCCCGGTTACCATTACAATCTTGTTGTGAAGCTGCTGAGCGATCGCTTCGGCATTCAGGCACGCGGCGGCTGTTCCTGTGCGGGTCCGTATGGACATTACTTGCTTGGCATTACCGCTGAGCTGTCTCACCTGATTGAGCAGAGCGTCATTAGCGGGGATTACTCCTTTAAGCCCGGCTGGGTACGCACATCATTGCATCCGGTCATGACCCTACAGGAGGTAGACGATATTATTCACGCCGTAACAGAAATAACCCGTCATATCGAGACCTGGCGGCATGATTATATTTATAATCCGCTCACCAATGACTGGTCTCATATTCACGGGCAATTTGTGCCAGACGTCGCAGCCATGTTCGAACTTAATTAAGGCCGCTACTGCTAAGAAAGGCAATCAAGCTTAATGCAAGAATGACCGCGATTCAGCACCAGGTTTTCTTGAAATACTCTTGAAGTAATTTTGAGGAAACACAGCAAGTGAATCTTGAAGATTTATTTGATGCCAAGACGCATCCGGTAGCTGAACATAATTTCCTTCGTATGACCGTTAAAATACTTCTCCGTCCGTTCGCGGAAAGAAGCTATCTCGCCATCAAGCTCTGTGCTGCCGAGCTTCATTACGCTCTGCAAGCCGCCTTGACTTAGCGCCAGTCCGATATAACGCTCGGCATTGCACAGCTCCCGATGGTGAAATACGATTTCCCTCGCATATCTGAAAGCTCCGCTGGCCTGTAGATTATGCAGATGCTCATTCTTGTCGCGCTTCATGGCCTTTGATTCCGCGGTCGCTTCGCGCTCCAGAATCTCATCGCTTTTATCATACAGCTCCATATACTGCTTCTCCAGCTCCCAACTGATCATCGGCGGCCAATCGCAGTCGTAAGCAGCAAATACGCCTCCCGGCCTTAGAACCCGGTGTACCTCACGTAATGTACTTACAGGTTCCATCCAATGAAATGATTGTGAGCAGGTAATAATATCGGCCGATTCCGACTCCACCTCAAGTTGATTGGAATACCCGGGAACGAAGCTGATCGCAGACGATCCCTCCGGGAAGTGCCGGAGCTTGGCAGTGGCTACACTTCGCATATCTTCATTAGGCTCTACCCCGATAATTCGTGTCGCACGCCCCTTCCAGATCAGTGTCGAAAGCCCTGTGCCACAGCCCAGATCCATGACCAGTTCGGGTTCTCTCTGCAAGTATTGGGTCAAAATCTCGGTAACCAGCTCAGGAGCTTCAGGACGATAATTATCGTATACATCTGCGAACCCTGAGAACCTCGCGACATTGCTCTGTAAATTCCCCTTTGGAATCTCCGGTACCATATGATCTCCTCCATTTTCTATATTTTCGCTAGGTACTACTGCTCTTGCTGTTTTTGCGTTATCTCATAAACCTGCAGGTTGCGATAAATGACCTCAAGCAATGGAGCCTCCATCTTATGCTGCTTAGCCAAATCGAGTAAATAACCATGTAGATGACGGCCTTCAATAGCCAGTCCCTTCTCCATGTCACGCAGCATAGAGGCTTTCATCATATAGCCCGTCTTCTCCATCGTGATCATATGCTTGACAACAATCTCCGGATCCAGCGGCGCACCGTGCGCCATCATGATCGCCGCCCCCTCCTGGAACACGCCGCGTATGTACTCATATCCGTTATCGCTGTCCCGAATCGGACCCAACGGGGCCCGCATCAGAGTAGTAACGCCTGCAATGGTAGTAATATACAAATATTTATGCCAAATATCTTGCTCGATATGAGCACTCCGCACGAATGAAGCCTTCGTTCCGCCCAGCGCTTCTTCAATTGCCCGTATTCTCTCTGTAGCTCTATTCCCGAACTCTCCAAATCGAACATAGTGTCCCTGGCTCGTCTGAATAATATGCCCCTGCTCATTTAAAGTAGTCTCGATGAAGCATAGTCCGCCGATGACCTTGTCCTTACCGAACTCCCGCTGCAATTCCGGGATATGGGCCACACCGTTCAGTAACGGCAGAATCACCGTATTTTCCCCTACGAACGGCTTGACATCCTGCATAGCACCATTCAGATGGTAGGCCTTCGTCGAGAACAAAATCAAATCAAAAGGCCTCGCTTCATCCTGCGAAGTGATAACACGCGGCTCCAGAGTCATATCCCCATGCACACTGCGAATCACAAGCCCCTCTTGTTCAAGCTGCTGCTTGCGGTGCTCCCTTACGAAAAAGGTAACATCTGCTCCTTGTTCAACCAATCTCCCGCCAAAATAACCGCCAACTCCTCCGGCACCAAGCACTAATATCCGCATCGATCGTTTCATCTCCTGACCTGTATCCTATTAATCCAATTATACTAGATAAAAGAAAAAAGCGAATCCATCTCTATATTGACGAATTCGCTTCAATGTATGACTGCAACCATTTTGCGTATATTACTTAGCGAGAATTGTAGTTGTCATACACCTTTTGCAGCAATGCTCTCAGTTGTTCCTTCTCTTCCTCGGACAAGCACCCGTCCAGGCTCCTGTTGGACTCATCCAGAATCGAGATCAACACGGGCTCGAACTCCTTGGCCTTGGCGGTCGGATATAACCGGTAGGATCTTCGATCATGATCGTCGACGATCCTCTCGACATAGCCCTCCTCCTCCAATTGCTTGATACACCGGGTCGTAGTAGCTTTATCGAACTTTACTTCACAAGTAAGCTGATCCTGATTCAAGCCGGGATTCATAAGGATCGTCTTCAGATAGCTGTGGTGTCCGCCACCACCTATATTATAATCTCTCAGTTTATTGGCCAATTCCTTCTGATTGATTCGGTTGATAAAAGATATCAACTTGCCGATCGAGTTCATGTCCATCCTTGCCCTTCTATAACGGGATTTATATACATGTCTAAAATTTTATCGTATTTTTGTTGCAGGCGCAACTAAATTGGAGTACACTTTGAATGTGCGATTTAGTTGTACGTGCAACAAATTTATAACGCAATTATAAAGTGAGGTCATCAGCATGAGTTCAAATCCAGGAATAGTAAGAAAAACATATCAGGATGATCCCGCTGTCCAGAAGAGACGCTGGCTGATACTGATCGTCATTAATTTATTCACTTTCATGTCCACACTGGACGGAAGCATCGTCAACATCGCCCTACCCGTCATTTCGAAGCAGCTCGATTTACCGGTAGCCCAGACGCAATGGGTTGTGACCAGCTACCTTATGATGATCTGTGCGGCGATTCTCTTCTTCGGCAAGCTCGGGGATATCGTTGGTAAAATAAAAATATTCAAGCTGGGCATGATCATTTTTACGATCGGGTCCCTGTTCTGCGGATTAAGCCACAGCTTGACCACCTTGATTGCTTCGCGGCTTATACAGGCCCTTGGCGCCTCGATGACGATGGCGAACAATCAAGGGATTGTTACTGACATCTTCCCGCCAAGTGAACGCGGTAAGGCGCTCGGGTTCATTGGAACCTTCGTATCGCTGGGCAGTATTGCCGGTCCAAGTCTCGGCGGCATTATCATTTCCGGCCTTGGTTGGGAGTATATATTCTGGGTGAATGTTCCGATCGGGATCATCGCCTTTATCATTGGCATTAAGACGCTGCCACAGGATCTTACGAAGCTGCAGGTAAAGATCGACAAGGCAGGCAACCTGTTATTTACGCTATTTATCCTTGCCCTATTCTCCGGATTGCTACTTGGACAACAGGTTGGTTATGGAGATTACCGCATCATTACCTCATTGATCGTTTCTGTAGTTGTATTTATCGCCTTTATCTGGGTGCAGATGCGTAAGCAGGAGCCGCTGCTTCAGCTATCGCTCTTTAAGAATCCGCTGTTCACACTGAGCATTTTATGCGGATTTCTCGTCTTCGTTGCGAACTTCTGCTACAACATTATCGCACCTTTCTATGCACAGAGCATTCTTAATCTGTCACCGTCTCAAGCCGGGTTCCTGCTGATGATCTTCCCGATTGTCATGGTCATCATCGCCCCGATTAGCGGCACCCTATCGGATAAGATTGGCTCCGAACTGTTAACCTTCATCGGTCTGATCGTGATGGTTATCGCCCAGTTTGGCCTTGCTTCATTGCACAACGGCAGCCATATTGCCTTCGTATCGCTATGGATTGCTATGCTTGGGCTTGGCAGCGGGATCTTCCAATCTCCGAACAACTCGCTTGTCATGTCCAAGGTACCGCGGACACAGCTTGGGATTGCCGGCAGCATCAACGGCTTGATCCGCAATATAGGGATGGTAGTAGGGATTACAGTCGCAACCACAACCCTGTTCAGCGTGATGAGCCACAAAGCAGGCTATCGTGTCACCGGGTTGATTCCGGATCGCCCCGATATCTTTCTGACCGGAATGCATGTCGTCTTCCAGACGTCAGCGATAATTTGCCTTGCAGCCGCTTTGCTAACCGGCTGGCGTCTTTGGTCGTCCAGACGTTCGCCGCAAAATGAAGCTGTCCATTCGAACTAAGAGTACGATTATGCAATTATGGCCTCCAGCCAGTGAACTGATATGGCGAGCAGGACGTGAGATTCAAGATTTACGTGGAAACTTTGGCTCGTATTTACGTGTCATACTTCTAATGAGCGAGAAACAACCTGCATTTTTGCAGGTTGTTTCTTTGTTCTGTATTTTAGGGCTTGAAAACCTGCATGATTGCAGTTTTCGGGTTCTAACCCTCCAACTCTGCCTCTACTTCAGGTTGCTATTAGGGTTAAGCCTAATCCCGTTAAGCAACCTCTCCCCCTATCGCCAACTTCCCCATTATCGATTTTTATCACACGGAAGGCTTCATCCTCCACCGCGCTCAGATGATCTGCCAGGATAGAAAGGTAAGTTACTGCGCCCGCTCATTTATTTTCCCTTTCATCATGGAGATGAAGGCATAAGGCTCATATAACTCCTGCTCCTTCTGGCCGTAAGCCCGAACCTGCACATTTCCTGCGGCGAGCTCGGCATCACCAACGATCAGCATGTATGGGATTTTTTGCATTTGCGCCTCCCGGATCCTATAACCAAGCTTCTCCTCCCGCGAGTCTACATCGGCCCGAATCCCTGCATCGATCAGGCGTTCACGCAGCTCATTGGCGTATGCGGCATGAGCCTCGGCAACGGGAACAACCACCGCCTGCACCGGTGCTAGCCAAATCGGAAAAGCCCCTGCATAATGCTCAATCAATATACCGAGGAAACGGTCGATTGATCCGTAAATTGCCCGGTGTATAACGACTGGAATTTGCTTATTGTTCTGCTCATCCACATAGGATAGCCCGAATTTCTCCGGCATTTGAAAATCCAGCTGAATGGTTCCGCATTGGTGACTGCGATGCAAGGCATCCTTAATATGAAAATCAATCTTCGGTCCGTAGAAGGCGCCATCCTCGGGATTTAAACTGTACTTCAGCCCCGATGCTTCGAGCACTTTCAGAAGCGCACCTTCCGCCGCTTCCCACTGTTCATCGCTGCCCATTGAATCCAGCGGCCTAGTCGACAGCTCGAGTGAATATTCGAAGCCAAAGATTCCGTAGATCTCTTTAATCAGATCGATCGTATGCATAATCTCCGCTTCAATCTGTTCCGGCGCTGCAAAAATATGAGCATCGTCCTGGCAAAAAGTTCTGACCCGAAACAGGCCATTTAGCGCCCCGCTGAATTCATGGCGATGTACCTGACCGAATTCGGCATAACGAATGGGCAGATCTTTATAAGAATGCAGGCTGTTCCGGTACATCAACATATGCCCTGGGCAGTTCATCGGCTTAACGGCAAAATGATGATGATCAAGCTCGGAGAAATACATATTGTCGCGATAATGATCCCAGTGCCCGGACTGCTCCCACATATGGCGATCCATCATAAACGGGGTACGAACCTCCTCATATTCGTACTTCAGTAAATATTCCCGTGACAAACCCTCCAGCTCATTGCGGAGCACTGTGCCTTTAGGTAAATAAAACGGCATCCCGGGGGCCTCATCCGCAAACATAAACAATTGAAGCTGCTTGCCGAGCTTGCGGTGATCGCGCTTCTGAGCTTCTTCCTGCCACTTCAAATATTCATCAAGCTCCCGCTTGCTTGCAAATGCTACCCCATAAATGCGCTGCAGCATCGGCTTCTGGCTATCCCCTTGCCAATAGGCCCCGGATACATTTAAGAGCTTGAAGAACGGCTTGGAACGAAGCAAATCCCGTGCAGCACTCGGGTCTAATTCCTCATTATGATGACCAGACTCCGCCGCACAACTCCCTGGAAGAATATCCGCATAGTCCCCCTGTTCAAAAATAACAATCGGCTCCTCCATCGCCCCTTCTTTGAGCCATTCTACCTTCCAATGCTCCCCCTTCGCCTCAAAAAGCTGAATCGCCTCCATTCGGGAGTAGTAACGGCAATTCGCAGGCTCATCCTGAACGGCAAGCTGTTTCATGGCCTGCTCAATCTCTGCAACCTCCTCCTCAGTCACTGGATTGGCAGCGTCAAAATCATAGTAGAAGCCCTGTGGAGTATCCGCGAACATCCCCAGTCTGATGCCTTGAATCTTGTTCTGTACGACTCTTGCCATCAGCATGGCAGCATATCTTCTTCCCAGTACTTGCTTTGAAATTGGACTACACATTGTAATATCACTCCTAAATTTTATGATTATATGAACAAAAGAGCGCGCTGTCCGCATAGGGACGAGCGCGCTCGTGGTTCCACCCATATTTAACTCGCTAATTAGAGACCGTTCAAAAAGTTCACCTTGGATTCCAGATGTAGGACGGAATGCGTCCTTCGTACTGAAAACCGGTCTTTTTGAACTCGCACTGTAAAGCGAATCCTTATGTTTTCTATAACGGGAATTCCCGGCAATCCTTACACTCACATGCTGCAACCTTTCGCACCGTACATCGCCCCCATTGGGAACTTGCATTATGGCACTTCATCGTTACACACATGATTTCAAAATTGCAGCTACAAGGCGGTAAATCCTTACTTCCTCCATAGGGGCTTCCAGCCTAAGACCCCGTTCTCTGGTATGGTATCCATAAGCATTTTTATCCTTGATCCTCGCTTTTTGATCATTTGCAAAACTAAAAAAGCGCGCTGTCCGCATAGGGACGAGCACGCTCGTGGTTCCACCCATATTCAACTCGCTAATTAGAGATCGTTCAAAAAGTCCGCTTGGGATTTCAGATGTAAAACGGAAGGTTTCTCCGTGCTGAAAACCGGCTTTTTTGAACTCGCGCTGTGAAGCGAATTCTTATGTCTTCTGTAACGGGAATTCCCGGCAATCCTTACACTCATGCTGCAACCCTTCGCACCCCTCGCCCCCATTGGGAACTCGCGTTATGGCGCTCCATCGTTGCAAACATGATTTCAAAATTGCAGCTACAAGGCGGTAAATCCTTACTTCCTCCATAGGGGCTTCCAGCCTAAGGCCCCGTTCTCTGGCATGGTATCCATAAACACTTTTGTCCTTGATCCTCGCTTTTTGAGGTTGTTCATAAAGTCTGCTGTTGATAAGAAAACCGTCGAAGTCATTTAAAGAACAGCGACCGCGATCCAAAAGTTGGCTTTCTTGCGATATAGCATTTCTTCAGCCCATGCTGATCATCCATAAATGCTGTATCTCACAGTATACTTCGAGTAAACTGCACTCCTCATGCCCTGGCTTCATTCGACTGAAACGTTTTGAAAAAAGCGCCTATCGAGGCATAAGCTTCAGTGCTGCTGAAACCCATCTTAAAAAAATTCAAAAAAGCGCACTGTCCGCATAGGGACGAGCGCGCTCGTGGTTCCACCCAAGTTCAATTCGCTAATTTAGAGATGATTCAAAAAGTCCGCCAGAACATTCAGATGTAGAACAAAATATGTTCTCCATGCTGAAAACCGGCCCTTTTTGAACTCGCACTGTGAAGCGAATCCTTATAACTTCTGTAACGGGAATTCCCGGCAATCCTTACACTCATGCTGCAGCCTTTCGCACCGCACGTCGCTCCCATTCAGAACTTGCGTTACGGCACTCCGTCGTTACAAACATGATTTCAAAATTGCAGCTACAAGGCGGTAAATTCTTACTCCCTCCATAGGGGCTTCCAGCCTAAGACCCCGTTCTCTGATATGGCATTCATAAGTCTTCTTGTCCTTGATTCAAGCTTTTGCGATACACCAATACTAAGCAACACGGCTAGAAATGTCAACTGCCATTTATCCCGCCTTTTCATAACGGATTGTATACTCCGTATCATGAGCAGGGTTGAACTGAAGGTACACATAAACCCCAAACTCGCTGCCATCCTTCGTTCTGATCCACAGCTTAAATTTCTCCTCGGCCTTATTGGCGGACAGATAGGTCCGGCCTATGTGCAAATAATCTATAATATCCGCTTGATAACGTTGCTGGGTTTCTTTGACCGCAATTTGGCCCCATTTGGCATATTCCGGAGCAACAGCCGCGCCCACCGTTCCGATGCATAGTGTCCACGTTATAACTAAGCTGACTATAATCCGTAACATTCCTGTCGGCAACTTCAATTTAGCGCATCTCCTTAGTGTAATCTATGGATACTACTAATATCTCTTCGATGAGCTGCAAATATTCTATAACCCTTCCCTTCGAGGGCGGCAGCATGCAAAATTTATAGATGAATGAACTTTTTGCGCTCCTTATAACTCTTATATTAAGAGAGGTGAAGGCATGAAGACAGTACGTTTGGTGAAGAAAGCCAAAAAGGGAAACAAAGAAGCATTACTACAGCTCATCATGGCTGAGGAAAATAAATACTATCAGCTTGCCTTAACCTATATGGGGAATGCCCATGATGCGATGGATGCCATGGAGGATATGATTCTCATCCTGTACGAGAAGATCGAGCAGCTTAAGAACGAAGAAGCCTTCTATAGCTGGAGCAAGACGATTCTTGTCAATAGCTGCAAAGGGCTGCTCCGCCAACGAAACAAGCTGGTACTGGTCGATGAGTGGGAGTCTGAGTATGGCAATCATTCAGAACCGGGGGCATCTCCCCACGGGACAAACTTCGCTGAAGCCAACGATCCATATTTGAATAGTGAACGGCAAATAGACATCCAAACCTTATTGCTTCAGATCAATGAGCAGCAAAAGGAAGCAATCCAGTTGAAATATTTGCATGACCTCGATTACCAGACCATTGCAGATATAACTCAGGTACCGATCGGAACTGTCAAATCAAGAATCTTCCAAGGCTTGAAAAGACTAAGAGAATATCGTGGAGGTGAGCAGAATGAATAACATCGAGGAGCAATTAGCCGAGGAGAAACAGCGACTTGAAAATGAGAGCCCCCCCAAGGAGCTGAATACCCGATTAAGATCCGTCTTAGCCACAGCTCCCTCCAGAAAGTCGAAGCGCATCGCCCCCGTCTGGAAGGCCGCAGCTGTCCTTATTCTTATCGCTGCGATCTTCGGATCGAACTATAATGCATTTGCCTATTACGGCAAACAGCTATTTGGATTCGATGAGCTGATGGAAGATACTTTGAAGCAGCTTAATGATAAAGGCATGGGACAGAGCATAGAGGAGAAGGTCACGCTGAAGGACGGAACGGATTTCACCATCAACGGGATTATTGCGGATGCAAATCAGCTGGTAATGTATTATACCTTGTTTAATCCACAGGGGCTGGATCAGAGCCATGAGCCAATCCGCCTGGAATCTATCAGCGGTTTCTGGACGAAATCCCATCCGGCAAGCGGTACATCGGTTATGAATGAGCAGCAAACCGAAATGAAGGGTATGATGACTTTCGACAGCGTAAGCCCCTTCGCCAAGAAATTAACACTGCATTATATGCAAATGCCTTATTCCGCCGAGCAAATGTCGGCGGGAGCCATTACTTTTGCATACAATCCAAATCAAGCGCTGCAGACACAGCTAAGGCAATCGATCAATAAGACGTTCAAGGTGGACCACGGCTCATTGACATTCCAATCCATCACGGCTACGCCAACACAAACGGTTGTCAGAGGAACCATGCGGGTGGACAATTACTACCGTGTTCATAACGCTCTGGACGGGATTAAGCTAAGAGCAGACGGAATTGAAATTCCACTCAAAGGCAGCGGAAGCCAATCTTCATTTGGCAGCAGAATCCGCTTCGAAATCCTTTACGATGCTCTTCCGCAACAGCTTCAAAGCTTGGAGCTCGTCATGGACCATTTTGTCGGGTATCAGTCCTTGAATCAAAAGCTGCCGCTGGAAAATGCAGGTGCCGATCCATTTAAATTGGGTGAAGAAAATTTATGGGTTAAGGATGTATCCGTCACCACCGACCATGTTGAGGTTACCATCGCCACAGCAGACGATGTCATGCTGGATGGTGTCTCCTTGGAGACTCAGGGTGAAAATACGCCATTGCAAACGACGGTCAGACAGGATCTCGTTAAGCAGGCCGACGGAACATTGCTGAAGCAACGCACGCTGCTATTTAATGCAAAAAACAAGCCGGAATATTTGCTGATTAAGGGAATGCACTTTATGAAAGCTTACAATGAGACAATCGCGATTCCTATAAAATGATTATACGGGGATGACTGCCGGGCCAAATGTCCTGAATTCAAAAAAGAAAGAGCGAGCCGAAACACTCGGCCCGCTCCTTTTTATATACCCTAATCTATAACATCTCTGACCCCGTCAACGTCTCAGAAACATTGGTCATCGAAGTACGATTCGCTGCTGCTTCTTGTAATCTCTCCTTCTCCGCTCTCTTCTCCTGATCCCAAAGCTCCTGAAAGTAGGGGCTGCTGTGAAGAAGCTCTTCAAAGGTACCCATACCCGCAATTGCTCCATCCCTCACTAACAAAATTCGATCCACATGCTTTACAAAATCCAGTCTGTGAGCAATCACAAGAAGCGTATGCTGGCTGAACCTGCTCAGTAGGGATTCCATCACCCTCTGCTCGGTAATATTGTCGAGGGCCGATACAGGCTCATCGAGGATAACCAGTTCCCTCTGCTGGGCCATAATTCTGGCAAAGGCCAGACGCTGCCGTTCCCCGCCGGATAGCTTAATCCCCCGTTCTCCCACCATCGTATCCAATCCCTTCGGGAGACTCATCACCTTTTCCTTCAGCAGCACCGTATCCAGCAATTCATATATCTGCTCGTCGGACATCTCCTGATCAAATACGATATTGCTGCGAATCGTCGCATCAAAGATCGGCGCATCCTGCGAGATGTAAGATATATGATCATACAGGCTGTTCAGCTTGATCTGATCGATATCCACTCCGTCGAGGAGGATGCTGCCCGATTCCTTTTTCAGGAGTCCAAGCAATAACTTCACGATCGTTGACTTGCCGCTGCCGCTAAGCCCGACGATTGCCAGTGATGTCCCCTGCGGCATCGCAAAAGAAACCCGATCCAGAAGTCGTGCATCCCCGTACGAGAAGGATACATCTCTAAACTCAATCCGCCCGGACAAAGGCCCTACTTCCATCCCCTGCAGCAAATTGGCATCCTCAGGCGCATTAACGAATTGCTCAAGACGTTCATAAGCGACCCGGTTCAGCTTGTAATCGACATAAATGACGTTGAAGATGGCGACCGGTGTGTATACCTGATCAATGAACATGATCAAAGCGACCACGATGCCGATCGACGTTCTGCCGGCCAAAATCTGCTTAACTCCATACACAAGTATCGCAACCTTCAGCAGACATACAATTACAGCAAATATCGTAAAAAACGCTTCGTGAATCATGCGGATTCGGCAGTTCTTGGCGACGATATCTCCTGCTGTAGCTGTAAGACGTTTGATTTCCTTGTCGTAGCGCTTGTTGAGCCGGAAGACGACCAGCTCCATAAATCCGCGCACCGAGTATTTGGCCAGCTTCTCCTGACTGTCCAGCAGCGAGGCTTTGATTCTGTAGAGCATGCGCAGCAGCAGGTTGGTCAGCAGAAATATAACGATATACCCCACCGCAATAACTAACATAATTTGTGTGTTATACAGACCGATAAATAACAAGCTGAATAACATGGTTGGCAGCAGGTTGCTGAATATCTCTAAGTAAAAAGAGTAAATGATGCTTTTTCCCGCAGACGCCCCATTCTCGATCACCTTGATCATCCGACCGGTTCCAGCATTCTGGTAGGCGCCATAATCCATTCTGGACACCTTCTCCAACGCCATAATCTTCAGCTTCTCAAAAATTCCGTGCGACAAATACGTCTGCGGATATTCTGTGAAGTAATTCAAAAGAGTCACTGCCAGCAAAATGCAACCGTACAACACAATGAACCCCAATATATCGTTAAGCTGACGGACCCCAGCTACCTGGTCGATCAGCTCTTGAAATATCCTGATGCCATAAGCGTTAAGAAATTGAATCATGAAGCCCATAACGATATACAACAAGATCATCCACTTGAAAAGAGCAAGGCATTTCTTCAACATATTCTTCTACCTCCGATAAGATCAAAAAAGCCAAGGACCCCCTACTCCTATATGCAGACGGAAAATAACTGTCTGATATCGATATCAAGACAATTCTTCCAACAAACATATATAGCATGGTGCCCTTGGCTTAATTCTAGAGAAATGGCATTTGCCGACACCGTTCAAAGCTCCAGTCCCGTTGTGACCAAAAGGGCATAGAACCCCCTTGATAGCTGTTACGCGTATTACCCAGCCCGAGAACTAATTACTTCGAACGTTATGGATTGCCATCCTCTTCACCTCATCATTGTAGAATAATCTCATTATATCCGTTCCTGTTAATCGCTACAACAATGCGATTCATGCCTCCTGCCTTTCGAGCAAAATAAAAAGAACGGCCGAAGCCGTTCCTCTAATCTAACCGATCCTTACGAGTTAGCTTAATCTCAATACCTGAGCCTCGTATGGGCGAAGCTCCATTTGTTCAAGCCGTGTGCCTTCAGACCATTCATAATTGCCAATCAGCCGCTCATAAGACTGGTAACCTACAGACGCAGGCAGCTCAAAGGTTACGGGATCAGCGAAGAAGTTAAGGATCACCAGCAAACGTTCATCGCCCCAAGTGCGAGTATATGCATAAATATGCTCATGATCCTCCAGCAGGAGCTGATATTTGCCATAGACAATCACTTCATGCTGCTTGCGCAGCTCAATCAGGCGACGATAGTAATGGAAAATAGAATCCGGATCAGCCATGGCCTCTCCGGCATTGATCTCTTGATAATTGGGATTAACGACAAGCCAAGGTGTCCCGGTTGTAAAGCCACCATGTGCTGTTGCATCCCATTGCATCGGCGTACGGGCATTATCGCGGCCTTTGCTATAGATGGAGGCCATTATCTCTTCAACCGCGCGGCCTGCTTCGCGATGTTCATTGAACATATTATGCGTCTCGATATCCTGATACTCTTCAATCGTCGCGAACTTCACATTGGTCATGCCCAGCTCTTCACCCTGATAAATGAACGGTGTGCCCTGCATCGTGTGAAGCAAGGTACCAAGCATTTTAGCGGATTGCTTGCGGTATTTGCCGTCATCGCCGAAGCGGGATACCATTCGCGGCTGGTCATGATTGTTCAGGAACAGGCTGTTCCAGCCCTTCCCTTCAAGTTCGGTCTGCCACTTGCTCATAATACGCTTGAAGTCGAGCAGCTTCCACGGCGTTACAAACCATTTGCCGCCCGGGCCCGAGTCGATGTCCATCGATTCGAACTGGAACACCATGCTCAGCTCGCCCCGATCCTCACCTACATAAAGCGCCGCTTCCTCCGGCGATACTCCCGGCGTTTCGCCAACGGTCATCACATCATATTTGGACAGTACTTCCCTGTTCATCTCCTGCAGGAATTCATGGATACGCGGACCGTTCATGAAGTATTTGCTGCCGTCCTTATACTTCCCTTCTCCTTCTCCATCCGGCAGGCCTTCGACTTTGCTGATCATATTGATGACATCCATCCGGAAGCCATCGATGCCTTTATCCAGCCACCAGGTCATCAAATCATACACTTCACGGCGTACCTTCTCATTTTCCCAGTTCAAATCCGGCTGCTTCTTGGAGAAGAGGTGCAGATAATACTGCTCTGTCGCCTCATCATACTTCCAGGCTGAACCGCTGAAGATAGAGGACCAGTTATTCGGTTCCTTGCCTTCCTTACTGTCCTTGCCGTCACGCCAAATATAATAATCGCGGTAAGGATTATCCTTGGACTTGCGAGATTCAACAAACCAGGCATGCTCATCCGAGGTATGGTTCACTACCAAATCCATAATCAGCTTCATTCCGCGGCTATGCAAGCCGTCGAGCAGTCGCTCCCAATCCTCGATCGTACCGAACTCATCCATAATTCCCCGATAATTGCTAATATCATAGCCATTATCGTCGTTCGGCGACTCATAGACCGGACATAACCAGATTACATCGACTCCCAGCTTCTGCAAATAATCCAGTCTTGAAATAATCCCCGGAATATCGCCGATCCCATCCCCGTTGCTGTCCTGGAAACTGCGCGGATATATCTGATATACAACGCTTTCCTTCCACCATGTCTTCTTCATGAATGAAAACTCCTATCCATTTATTTATCTATATTCATGATGCTTATGACTTTACAGCGCCTTGTGTGATTCCGTTAATAATCCACTTCTGTGCGAAAATATATACGATCACCATCGGTGCCAGCGCCAGCAGGTAAGAGGCAAAGGCCAGGTTGTAATCCGTGCTGAATTGCCCTTGGAATACATACTGCACCAGAGGAAGCGTATACGATTCCGGTTTGCTCAAAATAATGAGCGGCAGCATGAAGTCGTTCCAGGTGGACAGACAGCTCAGAATAGCGACTGTCGCATTAATCGGCGCAAGCAGCGGGAAAATAATCCGCCAGAAGGTTCCGTACGTTGTTGCACCATCGACCGTTGCTGCTTCCTCCAGCTCCAACGGGATGGAACGGATATAACCAACATAGACGAAAATGTTAAAGGCCAGTCCATAGACGATATACAAAATGATTAGGCCAGGGATGTTGTTCATTTTCAGATCGGTCGTCAGCTTCACAACCGGCAGCATAATGATCTGGAACGGAATGAACATCGCGCTGATGAAGTAGAAATATAAGCCCTTAAAGAACTTATGGTTCATATTACGCGCTACGGCATATGACACTAGCGAGTTCGTCAAGAGCACGAAGCCCACCGAGAAGAACGTAATGACGAAGCTGTTCTTAAACGCCGAGAAGAAATCCGTCGCTTCGATCGCCCGGGTGAAGTTGTCGAAGTGCAGTCCTGTCGGCAAAGCGAAGATGGATTGAGCCATCTCTTCCGGATTTTTTAGCGCAATGGATACGGTCATATACAGCGGAAATAGAATAACGAGCGAACCGAGGGTAATCAGGGCTGTTATGAGCCAATTGGTGGAGTTTCTGGTTTTCATTAGGCATCCAACTCCCTCTTCTGTAAAAAGTTAAGCTGCACGACAGAAATCATTACAATCACAATGAAATAAATAACTGCGTTCGCCGATTGATAAGCGAATTCTCCGCCCTGGAAGCCGCCTTGATAGATCAGCATGGCGATCGATTGCGTCGAGCGTCCCGGACCCCCGCCGGTCAGGGCTACGATCTGGTCAAATACCATAAGCGAGTTCTTCATTGCCAGCACCATATTGATCGTAAAGAACGAAGCCAGCATCGGGAATGTCATCGACCAGAATCTGTTCCATGCCCCAGCGCCATCGATATCCGCCGCTTCGTAAATATCACGCGGAATGGTCTGCAGACCAGCCAGGTACAGAATCGTATTGAAGGCAATCCCTTGCCATACTGCAACGATTACGATACCAATCCAGGCCCACTTCTCACTGCCGAGAATGTTCGTTGTTAGAAACTCACTGCCCAGTTTTTCACCAATCATCGGGATAGCATTGGCAAAAATATAGTTAAAGATATAGCCAACAATCAACACGCCGAGAACGTTAGGCAGGAAGTAAATGCCCCGAAAGAAATTGCGGAATTTGATGCGCGAGTTCAGCCCCAGAGCAATAAGCAAGCTGATAACATTAATAAATATAGTAACGACGATCGCGTATTTGAAAGTAAATAGATAAGCGTTCAGAACATTACTATCTGTGAACAGGGAAGCAAAGTTCTTGAAGCCTACAAAATCATAGCTGTCGCTATAGCCGTCATAGTTCGTAAATGAATAAAATATCCCTTGCAGCGTTGGAAAGGTATGAAATAGGAAAAACAGGAGCAAGGCCGGTATGGTCATTGTGTAGAACGCGGCTTTCCTTTTGGCCATCGTAATCCTCCTTCTTTAAATGGAGAAGAGCGCACGGTCAGCGCACTCTCCTCCTCTCACTAAGGGTTCAGGTTCAAGCTTATTATTTACGGTTTGCCACCTTGTCCCACTCTGTATCAAACTGCTTCACATAAGCGTCTATATCTTTCTTTTGCAGGAAGCCTTGGATAATCGTATCGGCTTTCACAGCACTTGGAATGTAGTGGTCGGAGAAATCCTCGATCGCACCGCTCTCGAATGCCGCATTGAAACCTTCTACGCTTGGATCGGATTGGGTTACGCCCTTAACCGCAGAGAATGCTTTTTGTTGATCGATGAAGAATTGAATATTGTCCGGTTGCAGCATAAAGTCGATGAATTTCTTGGCTTCCTCCGAATGCTTCGTATTCTTGGAGATCGCCAGCAGAGTATCGACCCCGGAAATCACTTTGTTCTTCGCTTCATCGTTCGTTGCAGGGAATGGGAATACGCCCAGTTCTACATTTGGATTGGCCTTGAGAATTTCAGGAATAGCCCACACGCCTTGAATGTACATAGCTGCTTCTCCTCTGGCAAATGCAGCATTACCATCGTTGTAGCCTTTGCCGAACAGGTCCTTCTGACCAAAATCAAGCAATTTCAACTGCTTCTCAGCCACTTCACGGAATTCAGGGCTGTCGAATTTGATAGTTCCCTCGGCACGTTTGCCATAGAAGTCGATACCGACAATGTCACTGGACAGAGAGTTGAACGGAACAAGCGTTGTCCAGGAATCTTTCAGCGTTTGATAAATTGAAGTTTTTCCGGCATCCTTCGCTTTTTGAGCCACGTTCATAAATTCATCCCAAGTCTTAGGAACTTCAAGTCCAAGCTCGGAGAAGATCGCTTTGTTGTAGATTACACCGCTTGCATTAGCTGTAAACGGAATCGCATAAGCGCTTTCAGAGCCGATCAGCTTGTTCAACATATTCAGATAAGCTGGCTGAATGTTGTTAAGTAGAGCATCTCCGGTAAGATCAGCGAAGATTCCGCTCTTTGCCAATTGAGCATAAGTATCAGTGGCGCCGAGGCCGATAACATCAGGAACGTCTTTCTTCGCTACACGGGTTTTAAGGACAGTCTCAGCATCCGGTGGATTCACCTGCTGAACATGAATATTCGGGTTCGCCTCATTAAATTTCTTAATAAGAGCATCAAATGAATCCTTGGCTTCCGTCTTGTTTTGGAAGAATTCCAATTCTACCTTCTTGGCCGATGACGTATTGCCACTGGACTCATTTGAATTTTTTGAACTGCCGCAGCCGGCTAATGCCATCAAAAATAATGCACTCACAAGAACTAAGGATATTGTCTTTTTCATACTTACTGACCCTCCATACTTTTTATTTTTGCTGTGTAGAATAACCAATAGCGAGTAAACGTATACTTCTAGTTTGAAGAAACGTCCTGTTCTCTCTTTCCCGGCAACCACCTCCCTCAAGTCGATTTTCTATAAACTCTCTCTGTAACCTGTCTATGAATAATCACTAGAAATAGATTAGAAAAAGAGTAAACGTTTACTTTCTTGGGAAAAAAACTTGCCTTGTTGTTCAAGGCATTTGGCGAACCGTCTGTCTCTCTATTAATTGATGGGTAACAATGCTGCTGGATACCTGATCGGTACCCTCGATTAATTGAATCAGCATCTCAGAGGCCATCCGCCCCATCATCGGCAAAGGCTGGTGTATCGTCGTTAACGGAGGAAAGACCATTCTCGAGAAGACCAGATCATCATAACCGATAATCGAGAGGTCCTCCGGGACTTTAAGTCCCCGTTCCAAGGCTACCCCCATCGCGCCGATCGCCATCTCATCGCTGGCAGCAAACAAAGCGGTGAACGGCGGCGCCTCATCCAGCAGCTTCTTCATCGCTTCACGCCCCATATCCAGGCGGAAGTTTCCGTAGCCCACTCTCGATTCCATATATTCCAGACCGTTATCTTCAAGCGCCTGACGATAACCATCCAGACGGGGAACGCCAGCAATGGCATCTGTAATCGTCCCGCAGGCGGAAGCGGCACAACGCCGTAATCGATGCTGTCGGGAACGCCAGCAATGGCATCTGTAATCGTCCCGCAGATCATTGCGATATCGCGATGCCCTTTGCGGATGAGATATTCTGTGGCATGATAGGAAGCCTGCCGGTCATCTACCTTCACATAAGGAATAGCATGCTTATGGGATAACGTGTTCACCAGTACGACCGGAACCCTCATCTGCTTGAGCAGTTTGTAATACTCATCCTCCAAGGATCCGCTTGTAAATATCACGCCGTCCACCTGCTTCTCTCCAAGCACCTGGAGGTACTTCAGCGTACGTTTTCCGTCTTCATCCGTATTGCACATAATGACACTAAAGCCCTTATCATTGGCTACCTGCTCTATCCCGTGCAGAATCTCTGACGAGAAACTGCTGGATACATCGGGAACGAGGACACCAATCGTCTGGGTCCGTTTATTGATCAGACCTCTGGCAATCGCGTTAGGCTGGTAGCCGAGCTCTTCAACCGCTTTCAAAACCTTCTGCTTCGTCTTGTCAGAATAGCCTGAAAGATTGTGAAGCACCCTGGAGACTGTGGCCACCGATACCCCTGATGCCTTGGCAACATCCTTAATTGTTGGAGGGTTCATATTCCCATCACAATCGCAACCTTCTTTACATATTCATAACGCTTATTATTTACTTAAAAATTTTGAGTAAACGTTTAACTTGGTTACAGTATACTTTCCTGTTTTACCTTTGTCAACGCTTTTATGAATCGCTTTCACAATTATAGGGGAAGTGATTGCGAAATCAAAGTAAGCCCTTTCCCGCTTTGTTGGCCACCCGCCCCCCATCGACTGAAGAGCGGGCCGCCGACTGCTGTGAACCATTATGGTAATGTCAATAAGAGAGGTTTAACCGTATTGGCAAAAGAATAATTCGTGGTCTTGTCCCAGTTGATCGACCATGTCATCGCACCGCGGAAATCCGGATATTTCGCTACCGGTTTATACGTCCCGCAATCCGTGCCGTTCGTCAGGCATTTCAGCGCATTGTTGACGACCGTTGGAGAGACATACCCACCCCCAGCCGCACCCGAAGTGGCAGGCACTCCGATTCCTAATTGGGAAGGCTCTACCCATTGCAGCGTCAAATCGGACAGCGCCGTAAGGAAATCAATCGTTCCCTGAGAGTAGCATTTCCCGTCACGCCCCAGCATACACCCGGAATTGTAGTATTGTACATTGATGACGGTAGTGATGTCTTTAAGATTGTTGTATAACTGCATATACGTTGTATTCGAGCTTTGCATATCAATCGTTTGCGGAGCCATGGTCAGAATAAAGCCTGATCCGACTTTGGCTTGCAATTGACGTACCGCGTTCGTCAGGTTTGTTACATTCATGCCATTTTCGAGGTCAATATCGATGCCATCAAGTCCATACTGCGTAATCAGCCCGTACATACTGTCCACGAAATTGGTAACGTTAGGGGATGCGTTATTCAAATTAACATTCCCCTTCTCTCCGCCGATGGAGAGAATAATCTTCTTGCCTTGGGCGCGCTTCGCCTGAATATCATTGATCAGATCGGCATTAGTGTAGCCACCCAGTGCATTGGATAGCGGTCCGTCCACGTTAAAGGTTACTCCGCCTGGCTTCGCCGGGTCCATTTCCGCGAAGGAAAGTGCAATAATATCATATTGGCTTGGAACGTCGCTGAGCTTAATATTGGAAGAGCCGTTAATAAAATTATGCCAATAGCCTGTCAGCGTGTGCTTCGGCAGCTGCCCGCCGCCACCGCCTCCGCTCGTCGTTGCGCTGACCGCTGTGCTTTGCGGAGATACATTCCCGGCGGCATCCTTGGCGGCTACCTTGAAAGTATACGCCGTAGCTGCAGAGAGGCCCGAGACCGTAGCGCTTGTTCCCGTGACAGACAACGCCAGATTGGCGCCCTGATATACATCATATCCGGTAACGCCGACATTATCTGTAGAAGCCGTCCAGGATAGCGATACTGACGATGAGGTTACACCCGTAACTGTAACGTTGACAGGCGTCGAAGGGGCCTGAGTATCCGGACCGCTGACAGCATTCGTCTTCACGTTAATCGTATTGCTGGAAGGAGATACATTGCCGGCGGCATCCTTGGCCTGTACTGTATAAGAATAAGTTGTATCCGGAGTAAGTCCGGTATGGGTGAATGTCAATGTAGAACCGGAGACACTGCCAACCGATGCTGTACCTTGATGGATCACATATTCTGTGACGCCTACATTATCGGTAGAGGCCGACCATTGCAGCGTGATGCTGGAGCTTGTGACGTTGGAGACATTCAAATTGCCCGGCGCGGTCGGGGCCTGAGTATCACTGGTTCCACCTTGCGTCAGTTGCCATAATGCCGGCACGTTAGGCGGTTCCCAACCGACAAGCGAAGTATGCGGCTGAATTGCTTTATAGGTACTGCCTCCATAGGTTACAGTATCATTCGCCTGGTAAGCCACATTTGGCGCCCATGCGCCCCGATCCGCAGCAAATGCTAGCGATGGCAGCAGCGCCACAAATAGTGCGATGATCAGTAAGACAGGTATTCCGCGTCTGATCCCCTTGCTCGTCTGTTGCGGCATTTTTCTCATCGAAACTCCTCCTTATCTTTCAGCTAGCTACCTCCATCTCCCATAAAACCTTGAAGCCTTGAAATGCCTCCTTTCTTCTTTCTCTATGAAAATAAACTATGCGCGTTGTACTTCGATAGAGCAGTCATGACAGCATAGATTATTTAAGCGGATCATCAACCTGAAAACACGTCAAAAAAGAGGCCCATAAAATAGATGGACATGAACCTATAAGATCAAAACATATTACAAATAACTACAACTGAGAAAGCGAAAAATTGGATTCATTGGATAGGAAAAATCGACGCTTCTAAAGAGGGAACACAGCAACAACTGGACGTGTAGAACCGGAATCGGACTTGCTTGATAAGAGGAAAATACTGCAGAAAAACTGAGGTTTACTTATGAATCTGTATCTATTGTAAATAACTGTAATTCTATTGTCTATATCTGATTTGCCAAAATATATCAAAATTTAATATTAGTCAAAATTGTTCACACCCGCTTGCAACCAGAATAAGAGTCTGATCACCTGCACGATGATGAGACTCTTTTCTATTTTGCAACTAACACGAGCTAAATTTCCTTTATTCTACCACGAGAATTTGCGGCGAGGTTCTTGCTACTATTCTTGAAGATGCCCAGGAACCTAATCCGGCTGCCAAGGCGGTAACGAGAATAAAGGCTATAATCCCCCACCAGTTCAGGATAAGAGGAAGCTTGGCGATACCATAATCGGACAGAACACCCCCCAGAACCATCGGTAAGATATACGCGCCTGCAAGAGCCCCGATAACTGCGCCAATTATTGAGAGTACCAAGACGCCCAGCATTATCGAAAACCTTATTTTCCCCGAGGTTAGACCTAAGGTCTTATAGATTCCGTAGGTCTTGCTCTCTTTGCGAATGTTAATGCGGCTCAAGCTATAGACGATAATCACCGTCACCCCGGTAAATAGCAGCCCCATGATAGACATTGGCAAAATTAATGAACCAACCGCTTGTTTATAGACCGCATCGAGCAAAGTTTGCTGCGTGGTTACCGACGCCGAATTGCCGTACCTTGCGCTCAAGTCCTGAACAACCTGTTCCGGCTCTGCATCCTTCCGCAAATTGATGAATCCAGAGTCAAGATCCTCATAATCCGGATGATTCACTCTGACGGTATCCACCATAATTCTTGCTGAGTAGGACATATTAGCAATTGACTGATAGATTCCCGAGATCGTCAACAGATGCTTATGCCCTTCGATATAAACCTCTATTACATCCCCGATCTCTTTGTTCAGCCGCTTCGCTACATTCATCCCGATCGAAATCTCGCCCTTGTTCTGCGGGTTCCTCCCGCTCAAATTACGGTACCCAATCTCGTCATAACTGCCATCGATCACTATAATTGAGAAGTTCATTGGCTCGGTATAACGCGCTTCAACACCCGCAGGCCGATCCGCTGTCATAACGCCGTTCACAGCCCCGATCCAATTCGTATTCACGATCCGAGGGTCGGATGCCGCCTGCTGGTCGAATACAGACCGGGAGAAGATGGATTTATTTGTTACTTGCACTACAACATCGGTTGAATCATAACCCCATAATGGCGAGGTCTCCTTGATATGGCTGATACTATATAGAAGCACGAAGCCCAGAACCAGTACAGCCGACATCATCATAGACAGAAGCAGCATCAGCAGTGTGGCCTTTCTATTCTTCAGCAGATTTCTAGATCCGATGACAGCCAGCAGCGGAACTCTTCCAAGCATGCCTGTCGAACTCAAACCTTTTGGCCTTGTAAGTCTTCTTGTCTTCATACTGTACTGCGTCTCCGACATCCCATAACGGATCGCCTGCATCGGCTGTACATGACCCGCCTTATTAGCATAGTAGAGTACACATAATAAAATCAGAGTCAGTACCAGCAGCGCTGTTATTACGGTCGGCCATCCCCCTCCTGGAGTGACAGCGCCGGTCTTCGTCTTCAAAGACGAGAGCGCACTATCTACAATCACTCCGGATAAGAAACGGCTGGCTATAAATCCGGGAATTACCGATACCCCCGCGATAATGATGTACTGCATCATATACACGCCAACCAGCTTTCTGGAGGTCAGGCCTAACGCTTTTATAACACCGATCGTCTTATAGTTGGACAAAATATCATCCGATATCGTAAATCCAATCGTAAATAGAGCCACGAACATCATCATTACACCGAGAGACACCATAATGAACCCTATCGCTTTATTCATAATCAAGTAGAAAGAGGACATCTCCTGGAAGCTTGTCTTCGACCCCAAATAAGGCGTGCCCATCTCTTGCTGCCATCGCTCCCAATAAACGGAACTTTGGCTATAATCCTCATAGCGAAGCCCCATCATATATTGATCATTGCCTGGAGTATCCTGAAATTGTGCTTCATAGTCCTGATGATTCATCCAGATTCGTGCAGAGGTTGGAAAAGGAGCGCCAAACGGCATATCAACAACAACCGCCGCTACTTTCATGGCAAGTCTACTGCCACCCGTGGAGAATTCCAGCGTATCTCCTGGGGAAATATCGTATAAATAAGCAATCGAGGAAGGAAGCCAGACGTTTCCCGGTTCAGGTACCAAGCTCTCTTTTCCCTGTGCAAATAGAAGCTCATCTACTTCATATGGTCTGACCGTGGTATCCATCATATACAAGTACAGGTTCGAGAGGCCGGCTGTGGGCTCATGCCCTGATCTCGATATACCTGATAAAGTTCGAAACGGGATCAGTGGGGAAGTATTCACTGCTTCCTGCTCTGTCCACCACTGATATACACGCTTGGGATCATGCACTTCTCCATCCAGAATTAGCAGCTCATGGGAACCATGTGTCTTGGCATGCATACTTGTAAATAAATTGGTCGTATTAAGGATTACTGTTACTGAGGTTACAAGGAGAATTGTCGATAGCAAAATAAGCAGACCAATTAAAGCGTTATGGACCTTCTTCTTCCTTAAATTCGCTCTGCAAAGAGAGTAAGCCGCATACATCGTACTTACCCCCTTCCGGATATACAAGCAAATAGGATCTTCTCCCGCTCCTCGAGCTGATCGGCCCCGAACTTCCCAAGCTGCAAAACATCAGCGATCTTGCCGTCGTGGATCAGAATCAGTCGGTCAGCGCGGCATGCCGCTTTGATATCATGAGTGACCATGACCACGGATTGCCCCTTGCGATTCATCTCTGTCAGAATATCCAGCACGGCAACCCCATGCTCGTAATTCAAGCTGCCCGTAGGCTCATCGGCAAAAATAACGTCCGGATCATTCATCAAAGCACGGGCGATAGCCGCCCGCTGCTGCTGTCCGCCTGAGGTCTGAGCCGGAACTCTGTGCTGCTGCCCATCGATTTCCATCATTTTCATCAGATTTTGTACCTTTTCATCCACCTGTTGTTTGGATTGACCCTCGATATACCCGGGCAAAGCGATATTCTCATAGAAAGTCAGATCAGGTACAAGGTTAATGCTCTGATAGATATATCCGATGCGCTTTGTTCTAAACCGCGCCAGCTCCTTCTCTGAATAATCGTCGATCCTCTCGCCCCAATAGTAAACCTCCCCCACCGTGACCGAATCAAGCCCACTGAGAAGATACAATAGAGTTGATTTTCCCGAACCCGAGTTGCCCATGATCACCGTAAAATCGCCCTCATAAATGTCAAGGTTCAAATTTCGTATGGCATGGAATTGTTCACTGCCCGTGGAATAAGTCTTGCACAGATTCTTTGCTTCAATAATTACCTTTTTCACAAGAAAGTGCCCCCTCAAGTATAAACATACCCTCATTGTAAGAGGCGCATATTGATAGACCCTTATCAAAATATTAATGAAATATTACATGCCCGCCTATAATGGGATCAGGCAATAGAACGTCGTTCCTTGTCCCTCTATACTTCGGAAGAAAATCGTGCCATGATGCGCTTCAATAATATATTTGCAGATCGACAGTCCAAGCCCACTCCCCTCTGTGCCAGAGCCTCTATCGGTCTTGCCTTGGAAGTAACGCTCGAACACAAACGGCATATCCTGGGGAAGAATCCCCCGTCCT
Source organism: Paenibacillus sp. 79R4 (assembly GCF_013393165.1). NCBI lineage: Bacteria > Bacillati > Bacillota > Bacilli > Caryophanales > Paenibacillaceae > Paenibacillus > Paenibacillus sp. 79R4. Next base: position 132,221 of record NZ_QJOT01000011.1, read on the forward strand.
GTATCTGCAATCGTTATCTTGAGCTTCCCCTGTTCCAGCTCAGTATTGACGCTGATCGTATCCCCCGGTTCTGTATGCTTCAAGGCATTCGAAATCAGATTGGATACCACCTGCTCCAGTCGATGTCCATCCACATGAATCAATACATTAGGGATGTCCGTTGGCTCAATAAAATGAACTCCGGTTGTGCGTACATAGTGAGCAATCGGCTGCAGGATGGATTCCAGCAGTTCCTTGCTGTACCTCTCCTTCAGCGTCACCGATATTTGTCCCAGCTCCTTCAGAGCGTGCAGCAGCAGATCGTCGGTCAGCCTGGCCATCTTCTCCGTATTGCTGTACATGACTCGGGCATATTCCATAACGGTATCCATATCCGGGCATACCCCTTCTCGCATCGCTTCGATATAGGCCTTCAAGGTGGCCAATGGTGTCTTCAGGTCATGGGAAATATTCGTGATCAGTTCTTTCTGTGCTTGTTCCTGTTCCTCTCTGCGCCGACTCAGATGCTGGATCTCCATCCTCATCTGCTCGAACATCGTATGAACCTCACCGAATTCATTCATCTCATCATAGGTCGCTTTTGGCTCATAGTTGCCCTTAAGAATCGCTTCCGAATAGTCTTTTAATTGATGAACGGGAATAAGAACATCCTGTTTAATCTTCCTTGTTAGCAGGAGCAGCGATATACATAGGATCATGACAATGACAACAATAGTAGCTAACAGTAAATACAAAGCTCCGTTCGTCTTGGGAACAAATACGTCCTCCACCGGAAGCATGAATATGGCGTTACCAACTTGAGTTTGTGCTTGTGCCGCTCCGGCAACTACCGGAAAAGCGATGCGAAAATGATCCTGGTCCATTCTGGCTTGATACAAATCATAATGAAGTCCTGTTTTTACATCGATTTGCTGGAGTTCGGTATCTGAAGAAGCATTAAATAGCACCCGCCCGTCAAGCCCTGTATATATGAAGCTTACTTGCGATTCCTTGGACATGTTCAACAATGCATCCCGAACTTCCACTGAGTTGGCGATCTCCTGTCCATGCTGCTCCAGATAATGCATAATTTCGCTCACCTGCAGGCGTGCCCGATTGATGACATATCCGGAATCCTCACGCTGCCCTTGAAGATGATCATTCCAGAGAAATCCTCCGCTACAGATGGCTATCATAAGCAGTCCAATCCAAGCGACGATCAGCCATCTTTTAATCCAAGCCTGTAAATACATAGAACTCTCCTATCTCGACCAGGTCTTATTCATCAAAGCTGAATTTATAGCCGACTCCCCAAACTGTTTTAATATATACCGGATTGGAAGGGTCAGCCTCCAGCTTCTCGCGTAATCTGCGTATGTACACGGTAATGGTATTCTCGTCCCCATAAGTACTGTATCCCCAGACGGCGTCCAGCAACTGGGTCTTGGAGAATACCTGATTACGGTGCTTGCACAGGTAGAACAGCAGCTCCAATTCCTTGGCGGAGAGCGAGACCTCCTGTCCCTCTTTCGTCACCCGGTAGGCCTTCCTGTCGATCAGGATTGCTCCAAATTGGAGAATACCCTCGCCCTTAGGTGCCATATGAGCTGGATTTATCATGCTCTCGACCCTTCGCAAGTTGGATTTGATTCTGGCTAGTAATTCAATAAGCGAGAACGGCTTGGTCATATAATCATCCGCTCCAAAGCCAAGCCCCAGCACCTTATCCGTGTCACTGCCCCTGGCACTCAGGATGAGGATAGGGACATTATTCCGCTCACGAATCTGCCGACAGAGCTCGATTCCGTCCATATCAGGCAGCATGATGTCGAGAATGATGAAGTCTGGCTGCCAGGATTCGATGCGCTGTAACGCATCCTGGGCATGATCAACAACCGCCGTCTCATAGCCCTGCTTGCTGATGTAGTCCTTAACAATTCGTGCGAGATCCTGTTCATCTTCAATTATTAGAATCCTTTTATATGCTGTCATATTAATCTCCTAAACCATTCACAAAGTAAATTAAATAATGCCTTCTTAAACCTAATTCGTGGAAAGGAATTTATATCCTGCCTTCCTACTAATCTATGAACTTGAAATAGCGACGGATGGTCATGACCATGGCCTGGTTTAAAGTAAAAAAGAACCTGCCGAGTATGCAAACTCAACAGGTTCATGTAGCTTATAACAAACTATGTGTATTTTTCCTCACTTTACCCTAAATCCGGCTTATCGACGAAACGAATCCTCGGTGCTGCAGCGCCATGCAATTCAAAAATAATAATCTCATTGCTTCCCTCTTGAAGCAGCGGCCCAGGTACGTACAGCGTTCTCTGCGGTCCGACATTCCAATAACGCCCCAGATTAAAGCCGTTCACGAACACGACGCCCTTGATCCAGCCATCCAGATTGAGGAATGTATCGGCAACGTCGTTCACCGTAAATTCCCCGCGGTAGAAGGAAGGTTCCATATGACCAGATAGCGATTCGAACAAGAGACCGGATAGTTCGCTTAGCGGCAGCGGATGAATCGTCCAATCCGACAGGAACTGCATGCCATGCCGCACTCCCTCTGTGACTCCCTTGAGATCCTTAGTATAGGGCCCATAATTTACCCGCCCCATATTCTCCACGAGTATGCTAAGGTGTGCTCCGCCTTCCGGCACTTCGAACTCAATGATGGCTCCGGCCTGGCTGCGATCCAATGTACCCAGAATTTGTCCGTCCAGGAACACCAGCGCCCGGTCATGCAAATCCTGAATGTACAGCGGCTGCTTCGGTCTAGGACCCGAGAGGAATGTACTGTATTGAATGAAGCCGTAATCCTGTCCCAGCTCCTCCATCGGTAAAGGATAAGCGGATTGGATAGGCTGGGAAATTTGCGATATATTCAGCGATAGTGGAGCCTGCCCCGTCATCACTACTTCACCGTAAGCCTGCTTCGCCACAGGTCGCGGCAGCTCGATATCGTCAAGCTTCCGATGCTTGGCAATCACATCGCGGACAGCATAATACTTATTCGTCGGCTCACCACTCTCATCCAGTAGAACATCATAGTCATAGCTTGTAATCGTAGGCTCATAGCTGTCCTCTGTATGTCCATTCGCCCCGTTATAGAAGCCGAAGTTCGTACCTCCATGGAACATATAGAAATTGACCGATGCGCCCATGCTTAGCATCTCATCCAGAACCTCAGCCACATCCTGGGCCGAACGGGTGTGATGCCCTTCCCGCCAATGGTCAAACCAGCCATTCCAGAACTCCATGCACATGACCGGTGCATCCGGCTGGTACTTGCGCAGCTTGGCGAAAGCCTCAGCAGGGCGAGACCCGAAATTCACCGTCGCCAGCACACCGTCAACCATGCCGCCCTGCAGCATATAATCCTCCGGTCCATCCGAGGTGAACAGCAGCACATCAATGCCGCGCTTGATCATCGCATCCTTCAGATAGTTCAAATAAAGCTTATCATTGCCGTAGCTTCCGTATTCATTCTCGATCTGCATCGCGATAATAGGCCCGCCCTGCGTGCAGAGCAGAGGTCTGAGCATAGGCAGCAATACATCATAATAAGCATCGACATGCTCCAGGAACGGCTTATGATAGCAGCGCAGCCGCATATCCGGTTCCGCCAGCAGCCAGGCTGGCATACCGCCGAACTCCCATTCCGCACATATATAAGGAGATGGCCTTACGATGACATGCAGGCCAATCTTCCCTGCTATCTCAATAAAGCGTACAATGTCCGCGAGCCCCTCGAAGTTGAATTGCCCTTTCTGCGGCTCATGGATATTCCAGGCCACATACGTCTCCACCGTATTAAAGCCGCAGGCCTTCAGCTTAAGCAGCCGATCCTCCCAATATTCCGGCACGACTCGGAAGTGATGAATCGCCCCGGAGATCATCTGAATCGGCTCATTATTGAAATAGAACGAAGAGCCCGAGTAATGAAAAGTAGACATAATTCCCTCCAAAGAAAGATTTTCGGCCCATAAGACTCCTAACGGAAACCACAGCCGCTATTTTAAAAATTTCAACCCTGTTGAAAATGTAACGGAAATCTGTTCCGCTATTAGCTGGCTTACCGCACCATTTCGCTGCAATTCATCATAATAGGGGCGCTCATTTCCGTTAAATTTTTAAAAGTCGCTTTTTAGCCATAATAACGCACCTGATTTCCGTTAGAACTGATAGTTTCTCCGCCGGCACTGTGGACCCTCGCTTGCAACCATCTGAACGATTCGCCATCTCTGGGGTCAACGTATGCACATCCAATAGACCTGCCAACGCAGAGGCGCCGCATCCGGCTAACCTGTCGGCGCAGCGGTAACTCGCATGCACTCCTACGGCAGATTCCCCACCACCCGTATACGCTCTAACGGCAGATCCGATAGCCAGTGGCACCCCATTCACTCATCCGAGCACTAATTCATAGGCTCCTGTACGCTAAAGCTATCGGCGAATTCCTGCATACGAATTGTTCTGCCCTGGACGCGGGACTCTTCGGCCGCGAAGGCCATCAGGTGGCTCTGAACGGAATGATTCGCCGAGGTCAACCCCTGGCTTTTGCCGTCAGCCCTGACCAGATTCAGAAAATCCTTCACCAGCTTCATATCGCCGCCGCCATGTCCAACGTGGCCGCCCATCTCCTCGAAGCTGATCCGCTCCACCTTGCCGCTAAAATGGATCACTTCGATCTCATTTTTCTCCATGGCACCGCGAATTTCTCCGGTCGTTCCCATCAGCTTGATCGTGCGGCTAATATCCCGTGTAAATGCACTCATGGTGAAAGCAGCAGTAACATGGTTGGCAAATTCCAGGTTGACGACCTGATGATCGACCACATCATTGTCGCAATGATATACACAGCGGCCATACGGCCCTTCCTGAAGCGCCTGATAACGAGCCTCATAGCTCATATCATTGCTGATGGCCGAGGTTGGCCAGTCGGTATTATCCGTTAAATACAGGTTTGGCGCATAATACAAGCATTGATCCGCTACCGGACAGCCGTCCAGACAACGAAGCGGGGCGCCTTCCGGTGCCTCCGACGCCTTGAAGTGGCTAAGCGAGCCGAAGGAAGCAACCTGGGTGCAATCGGCTCCGGCCAACCAGAGCAGGATATCAAGGTCATGGCAGGACTTGGCCAGGATCATCGGACTGGACTCTTCCTTGCAGCGCCAATTGCCGCGTACGAAGCTATGCGCCTGATGCCAATAGCCGACATTCTCATTATGCTGAATCGCCATCAATTGCCCAATCTCTCCACGATTCAGCAGCTGCTTCAGCGTCGAGAAAAATGGCGCATATCTCAGCACATGGCAGATGGAGAAGACAAGTCCCGACTTGGCCGCCATTTCCCCCATTCGCAAACATTCTTCAGGATCGGGCGACATCGGCTTCTCCAGCAGAACATGATAGCCCAATTCCAGCGCCTTCATCGTCGGTTCAAAATGCTGCTTATCCTGGGTGCAGATCAGTACCGCATCGGCCAGCTTGGGCTTCGCGAACAACTCATCCCAGTGTTCGAAACACAGCTCATTTTGAATTCCGTGTCTCGCCTGAAAAGCCTCTCTGCGTTCCCGTACGGGCTCCGCCACAGCCACGACCTCAAGCTCATGCGGATGCTGAACGGCATATTCCAAATAGTTAACTCCGCGCAACCCGGCTCCGACCAATGCAACTTTAACCTTCTTCATATGACCCTCGTCTCCCTTTCTGCCATGTAACTATTCTTTGACACTTCCTACGGTCATTCCTTTAACAAAATATTTTTGTAAAAATGGATATACCACCATAATCGGCAGCGCCCCCATAAATATTTGCGCCGTCCGCAGCGTTTTCTCGCTTAGATTCTCCATCACCTTAATTTGTTCAATGGAGATCGAGGTCATCTGAGAATTGATCGCCATAATCAGGGTCGACAGATAGGTCTGCAACGGATATTTTGCTGGTGAATTCAGATACAATATCCCATCAAACCAGGCATTCCAATGGCCTACGATCGTGAACAGCCCGATAGTTGCAATCGATGGCAGCGAGACCGGCAAATAAATACGCCATAAAACTCTCCATTGTCCGGCGCCGTCAATCGTAGCCGCCTCATCCAGCTCCCGCGGTATTCCCCGGAAGAAATTCAGCATCAGCACCATATTCCAGACATTAAGGGCGCCGGGCAAAATCAATGCCCAGATCGAATCGATCAACCCTGTGTTCTTGACGATAATATAAGTTGGAATCAGGCCCCCGCCGAAAAACATTGTAATGGCGAAAAACCAGGCATACATCGTTCTATATTTAAACTGGTCATTTGATTTCGATAATGGAAAAGCAGTAATAAATACAAGCAGCATATTAATCGCTGTCCCCAATGCAACCCGTTCCACAGAGACGCCCAGCGATCTGAAGAATTCGACCTTCTGGCCGAGATACCGATAAGCATCGAGATTAAACCCGACTGGCCACAGCCTCACTTCGCCGGCCATCGCCGCTGTATTCGAACTGAGGGAAATCGATAGCAAATGGATAAAAGGAATCACACCAAGCAAGGTAATCATGCTGAGCAGCAAGGTATTGCCGATCACAAATATTTTTCTGCTGATGGTCGATTTGTGCATCTCTCCTACCTCCTGGCTAAAAGATCCGATAATTGTTATATTTATAGGCTGCGTAATAGGTGGTCGACACCATGATCAGTGAGACTACGGATTTGAACAGTCCGACGGCTGCAGCCGGCCCAAACTGTTGGCTGAACATACCGAGCCGATATACGAACGTATCGATAATATCGCCGCCCTCGTAAACGGTAGGATTGTACATAATCAGGATCTGCTCGAAGCCGGCATTAAGAATACCGCCCAGACTTAATACGCCAAGCAGAATCAAAATTGGCATCATACCCGGAAGTGTGATATTCAGCATCTGCTTCCATCTTCCAGCCCCATCCACTTCAGCCGCTTCATAAAGCGTTGCGTTAATTCCGGTAATCGCGGCCAGCATGACAATCATGTTGTAGCCCATTCCTTTCCAAACGTCAGACCCAATCACGATGCCGCGGAACCAGCCGTTATTCAGCATGAACATGATCGGCTCCATTCCCAATGCCTCAAGCAATCCATTGACTGGTCCGTTCAGCGAGAACAATTCGATGACAACACCGCCAAGAACGGTCCAGGATAAGAAGAATGGCAGGAAGATAGCGGATTGGATTACGCGCGAGAACCATCTCTTGGTGACCTCGTTCAGCAGCAGCGCCAGAACCAACGGCACAAGCAGGAACAGGACCATTTTACAAATTGCAATAAGAATGGTATTCCAGAGTACCTGCATGAAATCGGGGAGCTCAAACACATATTTGAAATTATCCCAGCCGACGAATTCGGATTTGAAAAATCCGGACAATGGCTCAAATTGCTGGAAGGCCATCACCAGACCAGCCATGGGGCCGTATGCATATATCAGCGTAATGATGACGCCGGGCAGTAGCATTAAATGAAGTGCATATTCCTTCTTCAGCGTTTTCACAAGCGTGACCTCCATGTTGAATGTAAAACGGGAGGAATTGCCGATTGCTTCAGGCGGATCCTCCCGTTCCAGCATCTCACGATTTATTTCACAGCTTCCTTGCTGTACCAGTCATTCACCTCTTGGGTGATCTTGTCTCCACCAAGGGTCTTCCAGCTGTCAACGAACTTGTCGAATTCATCCAGTGGAGCCCCCATGATGATCTTTGTGAATGATTCCTGCATCAGCTTATCGAGCTGCGGGCCCTTCTCTACCTGCGTCGCTGTCGGCAGAGTATAGAATTCGTTGCTCACATAAGCTCCTTTCTCCTTGATCATGCGAGTTGTTCCCCAACCGCCATCCTTAGCCGCACGGCTGAAGTATTGTCCCCAGTTGACGCCTTTGCTCGCCTTCTCCGTATTCCCTGCAAGGTAATCCTTCGTTGCGTTGAATACGTCCGTTACGCTCTTGTAGTTTTCATCATCAAGTGTGATTTCCTCTTGGTTTGCATCGAGCGCTTTATTGACTTCCGTGTAGATCGTCTCGATATCCGCAGGATTATAGATCCGAGGGTTAAACCAGTTATAGACATAACCCTTCTCAGCCTTGTTATCCTCCATGTACTTCTTATTGCCCATTTCAATATAGTAATTGATCATTTTGATAGCAGCTTCCGGATTTTTCATGTTCTTGTTCACCACATACATCCGGTTGCTTCTCAGCTTCGGCACTAAGGAATTGCCCGGCCCATCGAGCCCTGGGATTTGCAAAGCAATCCACTCTGCCTTCGGATCCTTATCGACGCTCAAATTGAGCGGCCAATTCGGATACCACCATTCGCCATATGAAATTCCGACCTTCCCTGCGGTAAGATCTTCAACCGCCTTGTTCTCGTCCTTCAAGGCAAATTCTTTATCGAGCACACCGTTCTTATACCACTCCTGGAGTTTGCCCAGCGCTGTCTTCACCTCAGGCTGAATTAAGCCCGGGATCAGCTTGTCATCGCTGCCTTTAATCCACGCCGTCTGATTATCTCCGACCGACGGATATGCATTAAATCCGTTGAAGAAGCCACGAAGATCAAATCCCCAGAAGAAGATGTTCTTCTGCATAGCAATGCCGTACGTATCGTTCTTGCCATTTTGATCCGGATCGTCCTTCACAAAGGCCAACGCTACCTTTTCCAGTTCTTCCATCGTAGTAGGAACCTGCAGCTTGAGATTATCAAGCCAATCCTTACGAACCCACAGGATCTGGGTCGATAAGTACGGGTCCTCGAAGGCTGGGATAGCTAGCAGCTTGCCATCGGAAGTGAAGGTGCTCATTGCGAAGCCGCCATCCGACTCCATATACTTCTTGAGCGTTGGCGATGCATAATCATTGTAGGCTGCAGTCAGATCGCCCAACATATCCTGCTTCTTCAGCTTCTCAAAGTTCTTCATATCCAGTTCCATAATATCCGGCAGATCGCCCGAAGCCATGGCTAACGAGAACTTCTGTTCAAATTGGCTGGACGGAACCGTCCATTTGTATTTCACTTCAATGTTCAGCATTTCTTTCATATCCTTGAGATAAGCGTTCTGTTCCGGCGTAATTCCCTGCGGAGTTCTCGGGTCCTCCGGAGGATTATAGCCAAGCACTTCCGTAACGGTGACCGTCTCCGGATACTTGCCCAGTGGATCAGGAGGTGTGTTGCTGTTGGCATTGGCATTCGTCTTATTCCCGGCTCCCTGTGAATCAGGAGCAGCCCCATCCTTGTTCCCTTGATCACCACACGCTGTAAATACCAGGAGCATCGACATAACCAGAACGAGCATTTTCCATGGTTTGAAGCTTTTCATTGAATTGCCTTCCCCCTTTGTATGCTGCAATATAACTGTTGCTTACATCTTCATTATGGAACCGAACGAAAGCGCTATCAATTTTGAGTTTTTTACTTCGCTTTCACTTTATTTACCTGTTCCCATAGTGCCGAATTATGCTTGTGTATTGCGGTATTCCTGAGGGGAGACCCCCATCTTCTTCTTGAAAAATGTCGTAAAATAGGAAGGTGAATCAAACCCCACCCGGGTAGCGATCTCGTTCAATTTCAGATTCGTATCCTGCATCAGCCGAATGGCTCCCTCAAGCCGCTTCGTCTGAATGTATTCCAGCAAGTTATGGCCTGCTGCCTGCTTATAGAAGCGCGATAGATAAGACGGATTAAAGTGAACCTCCTCCGCGATCGCGGTCAGGGATACATCACCGGATAAATGCTCGTTCACATATCGCTGAATCTGGTCGATGACAAACAGCTTCATCTCATCCTGCTCCATCCGGCCATATTCGAACAGGTTCTCCTCATGCGGATTGACCTTGCCCAGATCTACGATCACCATCGTCTGGCCTAATGCGGCGCGCGCCTTAAGCAGAGAATGCAATTTCTCATACTGCTGCCCGGCTGTATCCCAGCTTCCCGCCAGATTGTCCGATATGCCGAAGGAGACGGCAACGCCTAACAACTCTTCACATTCATTCTGCACCAGTTCCAATATGCCTTTCATATACATCGTGATGCTGTTCCAAGAGGCCCCGCTGCTAGCGTTCTCGCCACGGAACCGCCCTAACAGCTCTGTTCCAGGCTGCAGCATCCAGTAGAGGACATCGTCCTGCATAGCGGAGCATTCACATTGGAACGAGGCCGGCAAATAGTTCAGGAAGGATCTCTGCACGGCTTGTCGCAGCTCGCTGGATCTATCCACTTCATTTAAAGTCATTCTTCCGATCAGAAAAAAGGCAGGCCGCTCCGGAACGATCTGGAAATGCACTTCTTCGTAACGAGGCTGGACCAGTAGTCGAAGCAGATCTTCCCCACCAGCTATTTTTCGCAGCAGCTCCTGCTTCAACAGCGGTACGGCAATCTCTAGGTGCATCCTCGCTTTCTCCTCTTGAACTCTGCGCCGATTCTCCTCATCCAGCTTGGCAATAGACCGCTGTACAGCCTCGAAGATCAGCTCGATCCCCTCTGTCTTCAGAATGTAATTGTCCACTTTCTTGCGCAGCGCTTCATGGACATAATCGAATTCACTATATCCCGTCAGCAGGATCGAACGGCAATGCGGCCAATAGTAGTTGATTTCATCGACGAGCTGTAGTCCGCTCATCTGCGGCATCCGGATGTCGCTAACCAGAATATCCAGCTTCATTTTTTGGGCCATTTCAAGCGCCTCTTTGGCGGAATAGGCTTTGCACACCTCGAGTTCAAATTCGGTATTGTCCTGGAACAGTAGAACCAGCCCGTTCACAATGACAGGCTCATCATCAACAATCAGCAATCTATACATGATCTCAATCCTCCCCTTCTTCAACCACAATAATCAGATCTACTCTCAGGCCGCCATAAGCGCTGCGTGAGACGAACAAGCCGCTGCCTTTTCCGTATTTCAGCTGTAGCCGGTTGTTCACATTGATGAGTCCGGTCTTCTCCATATATTTCGACTCGATCGCCAGTTTGTCGCGCATCTGCTCGATCATTGCCCCAGTCACCAGCTTTCCGTTGTCCTCCACAGTAACGCGCAACCTGCCGTCCGCATATTCCGTCCCCATATAGATCACCCCCTCCATCGTCCCATCCTCGAAGGCATGCTCGAACACATTTTCTACAATGGGTTGAATAATCAGTCTGGGTACCGAAATCGAAGGTGGTACATCCTTCACATCGCTATATTCGAAGGTAATCCGGTTGGAGAAGCGAATACACTGAATCTCGCAATAATCAAGCGCATGCTGATACTCCTTGTAGAAGGGGACCTCATCCGACCCGCTTCTCGTAATATATTGATAGTAAGTACCCAGCTTCTGAGAGAGCTCGGCGGCACTATCGGCATCTCCTACCTTGCACATCATGTAAATATTAAAAAAGCTGTTATACAGAAAATGCGGGTTGATCTGCGATTGAAGCTGCTTTAGCTGTGAATGCTGCAAGGCGATTTTCTGCTCATAATTTTCCCGAATCGAATTTTTCAGCTTGAGCGCCATATTGTTGAAGCTGCTGAACACGTAATGGAACTCATCATTGGTTCGCGACTCAATCATAATGTTCAAATTGTCAGCCTCCAGCATCCGGAACGCCTTGACCAGGCGTGATAATGGACGGTGAATCATTAAATTAACCGAGAAAGCGTACAGCACCATAATCATAATAGCGATAATGAATAATAAATAGGACCAGGTCGTAAACTGATTCAACGGACGGGTAATTTCGTTCTGATTAACATACATAATCAATGATAAATTCAGCGCGCTAACATCGTTATGGATAATAAAATAATTAACACCATGAACCTTCTTCATTTCAGAGGTGCTCTGTTCCTGGAGACTCTGCTCAGAGATTTGTCCAAGAATCATATTCGATTCCTGCACCTCCTTTGCGGTCGTCAGCACGGTTCCTAATTCCTTGCTGCCTATCAGTACTTCTGACTCCTGATACAAATCGGCAATTTGCTCTAATGCTTCAAGCAGCTTGGGCCTGGAAATTTCGATATAAGACCATATTCCGTCGTTGTTCTCGCTTTCAATCAGAAAGATCCGATCCCCGCTCTGGTAGAACGAGGGCTTCGGCTTCATGGAGAGCAGTGAAGCAATGAGACTCATCTCTGAATTTGGCGTATTCGTTACTCCGGTGATCGTCGAAATGGTCTTACCCACGGCCTCGACATAAACGCCGGCATTTACGATATAATCGCTGAAGGCGATCAACGCCATTTGTCTATCCCTTACCTGCTCAATCAGCTCGACTTCCTCGTAGTTCTCCAGCATACTGCCGCGGAAGCTGAGCTTCTGCAAATCTTTGTCATTTAACAGCTGCAGCTGTAAATTTCGGATGAAATACATCTCTTTATCAAGCTGTTTGGAGTAGAAGGTAGCGCCCGCTAAAGAGGAACTCAGTATTGCATTTTTACTGATCGACATTCCTTTGTAATTGAACCAGATATTCATCGTAATGAGCGGCAGCAATAACAAAATAAATATGGCGATAACTTTCTGATATACGTACCACTTCGATTTCTTTCTAGCGATCCTAAGCTTCATCGCTTTACCCCCGTTGCTGTATGATGGATGAATGTTTGGTAGACACACCGGCTAACAAAAAAGGAACCATCCCTGCGGGAGATTCCTTTTTAGGTTCTTATTGTTGAAAGCGTACGATTTCGGCTTATTTGATCTCACAGGTGTCACCTCCCAAGCTGGTAGATCGAAGCTAATAGAAAATTCAAAGTGCCCATTTCCGTTCAGAATTCTGCTTCTTCATTCCATGTTATCTACTTAGCACAACGTCGCGGGCTATACGCCTGAAGTTTCGGCCATAAAATATTTCTCCTGCCAGATTCGATTGCCTCCTCTATATCATTAAAAATTGTAGACCCACCCGTGAAGATAAACAACTTAAAAACATTTACCTTAACTTGCAATATTTTGACCTTTTTACATTTTAAAGTTCTATAATAGGAGGGAAAAAGGTCAACCAGATACCTCACTGATTGACCTAATTATAAGTAGAACCAGCCTTTATCGTTTATTATAAAGTTCCAGCTCGTTTATCGCGAAGTTGCCCCATTTTAAATTTGCCGCATTTATTTTCAAACGGATTTTAGAAGTAGTTGTCGCGTCAAAATCAAGCACTTTCGTCTCATTGGTTTGGTCGCTGTACTGCCAAACCCATTCGATACCCGTCTTTAAAGGCTGCCAATCGGTACCATTGAAATACTCAAGATCAAACTTCGTGATGCCTTGGCCCGTTCCGAATCTCGTGACGATCTTCATCTGATTGATCGTTACCATTTTACTGCCGAAATCAAGGGTAATATAGTTCGGGAATGTCACGCCCCGATCTATGCTTGACCATGCTTTGTCATATGACCCATCCGTCAGGCTCTTAATCGAACTGCTGGACAACGTAGGAACAGAGGCTGTTGCTGTTGCCAGTGGTGCCAAATTCCCCGGTTCCGGCCCTGGTGGAGTCGGCAGTGGCTTGATCGGCGCAGGTGTATATACGATCGGCGTCTTTCCGGTAGCAGGGGGCACATCTCCTTGGTATTCAAAAGCCCCGATATCCGGATCGCCGTTATACAATGCATTCCCAAAATAGTCCCTTCCGCCGTTGTCCGCGATAGGAACACCGGCGCCGATCAGCGGAGAATCGCTTTGTAGCTTGTAGCCGTCCACCGTATCCATTCCTTGTGCCCCGCTACCCGGATTTTCAAGTTTTGGATTTGCGGTCACCTTGTGTGCATCAGAATTGACCAACGTTTTTCCGCCATAATAAGCGTTATTATCGAAGGTTTGTCCAGTTAAATTCCAGCCTTTGTCTCCCATGCTGTAATATATATTATTGTAGTTATATATATTTTTCGGACTGCCTGAGGATTTTGTAAAGTAGTCGCTCATAACTGGGTTGCTTGAGGCTGTGCCGACATAAATCGTATTATTGTAATTTAAAACCGTGTCGATCGAACCACTGTAACGGAAAATGCGCGCTTTGTCGTTTTGACTGATGTTGTATCTGACAATCGTATTGATCGTGTTATAGGTGTCATTGACATAAAGCATAAATCCGCCAGCATTATCATGACTGTAATTGTATTGCACCAGCGAACCCAGGTTTCCGGCATCCACATCGAATCCCGTTCCATCTTCCGAACCGTTACGGCTGGCGAACGATTCATTATATTGAACGACGCTATTATCCGCGTAAGCCCACCAAATAGACGCATTCGTTGCTAAATAGGTGGCCTCTTGCACGCTATTATGCTCCACCACCGCCCCGTCCGTGACATTCCAAGCGATGCCGCCCGTAGCTGCCCGCACGACCGTGTTGTTGGATATCTTCACATTGGTAGATGGCGTCCATGGGCCATAAGGCTTCGGCACCCACTCCCATAAATCGCCCATGCCATAACGTAAGATGCAGTTAGAACTGATATATATCCCGTATGCATCCACATCGGTTAACGTATTGCCGTCAATCAAAACGTCATTAAACGCACTTGGCACCCATGAGCCTACTGAATCAATAATAATACCGCCGGATCGTGTTGTATAAACACCGTCCACATCATGGATATTCATATTTTTAATATAAATGTGATTTAAAATTCCACCTTCTTCATTAAGCACATACACGCCACGCCGCTCCCCACGACTGCCTTTCCAATCCCTTGTAAACGGCTCCGATGAAGGATTCGTGACTTCCAGGTTATTGATCTCCCAATACTCCTGGTTCTTCAAAAAAACCGTCGATAGTTCCGAGGTTACACCTGCGATCAGGGGTTGGCTGCCAATTCCATACATATCGATGACGATTGGATTACCGTCTACCCCCGAACCTTTGGGCCAAAGCTGGCCTTGCCAGGAGCCTCCGGCTTTAAACAGAATATGGTCCCCAGGAGCAAAGCTTGTCTCATTCACTTTGATGAGCGACTTCCACGCCGCTTCGGGATTTGTACCGGGATTACTGTCGCTGCCGTTTACATTGTCCACATAATACGTCGTTCCTGAAGTCATCTCAGCTCTGACAGGCGATACAGCAAATGTCGTTAGCCCTGACAACAATACGATGGCCGACATCATACTCGCGATCTTCCTAGCTGTCCTTTGAAGCATGTGTATACCTCCTTATTAAATTCTTTGACGGGAACCCTGGTACTTAATGACCTTGTCTCCGTCATATGTAATTGCCCACAAAGTTCTTGTGAAGCTTTTACATCACAGTAGGACCTAACCTAAAAGCTCTCAAAAGATTGCAAACTATTGAGCAGATCCTGGTCTACTTCGACAACAGCCTTGGACAGCTTATGGCAGATCATTTCTTCATATTTGCTGTCGATGAAGTCCTTGCGGACTTGTTCCCTGATCTCGTCATAACTGCGATATGCAGTACCCGGCTCCGTTTTGGCGATGCAATTCAGGATATACAACCTGCCGTTCTCATCAATAATACCGCTGGTTTCACCTGGTTCCATCGATTCCGCTGCTCTCGCAACCGGACTTCTGGAGTTTTGACGGACATTCCCCAGGTGGATAATAAGCTCCTGCTCGGTTCCCGGATCTGAATAGCTTTTGGCTATTTTTGCGAAAGAGACTCCAGCAGCCAGCTTGGTCTCTGCTTCTTTTAGTTGCTTATACGCCTGTTCTTTTTTATCTTGATCGATGTGCTGTGTCGAATCTAAATAGGATAGGGATATAATACTTACCTTTACCTCACCGGGATGTGCGTACAGCTCCTTTTTATGTTGATCATAAAAAGACTTGAGCGTCACCTCGTCAGGCCGCAATTTCTCCTCCAGCTTCTGCTTCACGGTGGTTGCCGCATTGGTCATGATATATGCAAAATAAGCTTCTTCGTTATATTGGATCGGCCCGTAGATGACCTGTCCTTTGGCGGTTGCTTTGGCTCTACGCTCGTTCTCCTGCTCAAGCTGCTTCAAAAAATCGCGATAACTAATATCTCCAAGCACCCCTTGCTCTTTGGCAACCATCTGTCTGACCTTTATATCTACGCTCTCATCAAAGGCTGCTTTTTGAAGCTTATCCAGAGGAACTTCCCCACCGATAGAGGTTGTCCAGAAAGACGAAACCTGCTCTGCGCCATACTTTTCATGAAAATAGTTCATTACTCTGGGCTTATTTATTTGAATGGCCCTCTTAAACTCCTGTACAGTGATGGGAACACCATCAACGGTTGCTATGATTTCATCCCCCGGGTCATTCGCCTCAGAATTTCCCCGCGCAAATGCCGCTGAGGTACAAACGGTAAGAACTAACAAACCTGCGATGGTCCACGTAAGCTTGTTCCTTGAACTGGTTTGTCTCGTCATGCTCCCCCTCCTGCACAGATGATGTACTTGCTGGTCATTCGTGGTTGTACTTCTATTGTAGGTATATAAGAAAGCGCTAACAATTTAAGTTTATTTACTTTTGTTCTAATTTTTTTACTTATTCTGGCGTTTAAAGTCATCCAGCTTCGCTGTTTATTACTTTTATTCCTATAGCGCTTCTCTTTCTGTCCGCCCGTCTGCGGACTGCTGTCTAAGCTGTTGCGGAGAGACATCATATACTTTTCTGAACATTTTGGAGAAATAGGAGAAATTATAATAACCCAAGGTTTTGGCGATATCCGAGATCGGCAACGTTGAACTCATGATCAGGTCCTTAGCCAAGGACATACGTGTATTCAAAATATAATCCGTGATCGACTCCCCTAGCTCCCGCTTGAACAGTCGCGATAAGTAAGCCGGATTCAAGTGCACATAACTGGCCAGCTGCTCTCTAGTAATCGGCTCATTCAGATGCTCGGTGATATAATACTGAATCCGCCGAATGACCGAATGATTCTGGTGCAGCTCATCATGGATGATTCCGGCCACCTGGAGCGCCTCTTCTTCCAGCTGCAGAAGGCTGCGTGGCTGGTCATTTAGCAGCAGCCCGTCCTGGCCCTTCAGCAGCTCCACCGCATTCAGCCCGTTCTTATGCAGCACATAGTGCGCCATTTGCATAAATTCATTGCGGAAGCCCTCCAGCTCAGCCATAGACAACCGCTCGAACTGTCCTATCTCCGATACTCTGCTGCGGATTTCCTCCTGCAGCTCCTCCAGCTTGCCTTGCTCCAGCAGAATCGTCCACGTTGAGATCCGCGGGATCATCGATTGAATAGAAGGATTGCAATACGATGCCAGCGTGTAGACCTGATTGGATCTGTTCACATTGTTGTACTCGATCTCCAGAAGCTGTTTGCAAACGTCCGCAATTTCATACAAGCTAACGTTCCTGCCAATGTAACAGGAAATATTGCAGTCAAAATATTCAAGGCAGCTCTGAATATATTTCTCGCATCGCGTAGGCAATTCGGAAAGATCGTTCATCTCTTCCTGATCCCCCATGATGATCACGATGTTAACCCCCTGCTTGGTCTGGATTACTTCCCCTCTGCCATTTGGGAGCAGCACCTCGGCAGCGCCTTTGCGAATCGCATACTCAATAATCTCCTCATCTCGTGTATTGAACTCGCGCAACCAGGATTCCACGCTGACAAGCACAGGCAGAAAGACGAACTGCTCCAGCCCGGACAACTGATGCTTCTCCAAAATCCCCTCGATATTGTTCGGGGAGCATACAATCCGGCCTGAAAACAGATCATTCCAGAACTTATCGGTAATCAGAGGCTTCTGTTTGCGCCACATCTCATAATAAGGCTTATACTGCTCACGCAATTTGTATAATTCCCGTTCCTGTAAAATAGACTCCAGCGCCCGATGAATCGTGTCCTCCAGTGCATCGAATTCAATTGGCTTCAGCAAATAATCGAATCCATCCAACTGAATGGCTCTCTTCATGAAATTGAAGGCGGAGTGGGCGGTCAGGAAAATGGTCTCCGTCTCAGAAGAGATCTCGTTCACCTTCTCCAGCAGCTCAATTCCTGTCCCTTTTGGCATTTCAATATCGCAGATCATGACGTCAATCGATGTCTGCTCAAACACTTTCAATGCCTCCCGCATATTATAGGCCTCGTATACCTCGGACACCTGCAGCCTTTCCCAATTCACACCGCTGCGAATTCCCATTACCGCATAGATCTCGTCGTCTACAATCAGTACCTTAAACATGCTTCTCCCCCACTCTGGTCAATAAGATGTAAATTGCTCTACCGTACGAAATGGAAGCACCATTTGAATTCGCGCCCCCGGAGCATTCTCGAACTCCAGCCTGGCGTCTTCCCCGAATAAATGCTTGATCCGGTACTGCACATTGGAAATGCCCAGATGTTCTCCGTTCTGATGCTCTAAAAAGCTGCCGGACTTCAGCTTCTCCAGCATTTCCTGTGGAAATCCGTTGCCGTTGTCCATAATCACAATCCGTACCCGATCCTGTTCCATTAAGCCAACAGCGATATAAATATGAAACGGATGATCCATAAAGTCAAAGCCGTGCTTAACGGCATTTTCAATGAACGGTTGAATCAGCAGCGGTGGAATCGCAGCCTCTTCCGCACTCTTTTCCATCTGAATCTCATAGGTAATTCGTTCCGGAAAGCGAACCTGCTGAATTTTGATATAGCTCTCCATATGCTCCATTTCTTCCTGGATCGTGACAGCAACCTGATTCGTCCTCGTCGTAAAGCGGAAATACTTAACTAGATTCATACACATCAGCTGTATGACGCTGTAATTTTTGATCTCGGCCAGATTATAAATAATATTGATTGTATTCAGGAGGAAATGAGGGTTAATCTGCAACTGCAAATGCTTGAGCTCAGCTTTATGCGCTTTAACCTGCTCCTCATATACACTGCTCGTCAATTCATGGATTTCAGCGGCCATACTGTTAAACGTCTCGTTAATAATCGCAAACTCCTTGGCTTTGGAGGATTGAAGCCGGATATTCCAGTCCCCGTGCTTGATCCGACGCATCCCTAAGACGAGATTATTCATGGGCTTAAGTATAATGTCATTCAAATAGACGAGGTAAATGACCAGGATTACTAACGCGCCCAACGAAATGAGAACAATACCGCGACTTAATTTCTCCAGATCCTTCAGCATTTGGTCTTCGGGAATAAATACACTCAAAATAACGTCTGTGCCTTGAACCGGATTCGTGACTGCAATATATCTGCGATCCTCTTGCTTCACAACCTGGTACTCGCCACTTAGCTTCGATTCTATGGAGATGGAACGATTGGATGTGATTGCGCCCGCATTAGTTATCAACCTCCCCTGACTGTTCAAAAATCCGGCGAATCCTTCCTTGGAATGAATAATATCTAACGGAATAACCAGATTCTTCAATTCGATAAAGGCGCCTACATAGAAACCGTCTCCTGTGCTTACTATGCGGACTAGCGCATATTTCCCTGTGCTATATTCTATAGCCTTCCACTCCCGGAAGTAGTCGCTATCCGGCTTAATTTCCTTGACCAATTTCTCTACAGTTGTCTTGATGGCATTCAGCCTTTCATAGGAGTTATCCTTGATTTGTGTAGTAAAGAAATCTTGGTTTCGCAATGAATAAATGAACTGCATATCAACACTGTTGTCAAAGCGATGGTAACGGGAAATGGTACTAATAATCATCGCCTTTGCGAGAAAGTATTCATTCGGTTTATCCATCAGCTGTGGTAATGCGGCGAGATTAGGATCTTCCACAGCGATGTTGTAAAGAAAATTTGTCTCTTTGTTCAGCGCCACCTCGATCTGTTGGGAATACAGGATCATCGAGTTCTTATTGGACTCGGCGACCTGCTCGCGTATCGTGTTCGATGCATAATAATTGTAATAGAGCATTAGTCCAACCAAAGGTACCGTGATGACTACGAAACCAATAATCAGCTTGAAGCGCAGCGATTGCTTAATATTCGACTTCAGGAACATACTATCTACCCCGGATCATGCAAAATTAGCGAACCCCTATCTTCCAAAGAGGCATCCGTCTCAAATTGTACTGTACTGAGGTTCATCTACACCGAGTATAATTTCAGGTAGGACAAAAAGGAATCCTTAGATAGGACCACGGCAATCGTCCCAGTTCGGAATTCCTTTTTATTCACCTCTGCAACTGTTTATTTCTGCGTCTCAGCCCACGCAGCGAGCTGCTTATCGACCTCGGCCTTCACTCGGTCAAAGCCAGCGGATTTACGTTTCTCCTTCCACTTTTCAATCAGCGGCTCTGGATCCACAGCACCCGACCGTAAAGTGGCGTCGAACTCTTTCATTACGTTGGCAAGCGACGCCATCTCCGATTTTACAGGCTCCTGGTTAAAGGAGAAGCCCAATGCGATAGATCGCTCCGATCTGTCGTTAAACTTCTGAAATTCCTCCCATTTGTTCGGATCCTCGTTCACCCACAAATATGAGTTGAACTGATTGCCAAACATCCAGCCACCCGGGTTAGGATAGGTTTGTGTATCGGAGTTTACACCCTCCGGAAAATCAATCACATTATCGCTTACCTTCACATAATGCTTGCCTTCAATACCCCAATCGAGCATATTCAACAATACCGGGTCCGTATAGAGCATATTCAGGAACATCATTACCCTGGCCGGGTCCTTGGAAGTTCGGGAAATGCCAAGCATCGCTCCCTGTGCATCCCCTGTAGTCGTGAAAGGCTCAAATGTCTCAACCTGCACCAATTCAATGCCAGCGCTGATACTCATTTCCTTATCCTTACCAGGCTTCAAGGATTGGGCAACGGCAAATGCCTTGCCCGCCTTAAGCATATTAACCCCTTGATCGTCCGTCGAAGTCAGGATATCTTTATCGAACCAACCGTTCTGATTCCATTGATGCATCCGTTTATAGAACTCAATAAAATGAGGATCTTCCAGCATATCAATCGCTTTGAGCTCCTTGCTGCCCCGAGGAATGCCAAGATTGGCAACGATATTATCGTAATTGGCTGCCTCCCAAATATTCGTGAATTTGGCCGATGCAACCGGGGCCACGTCCGGTTCATTCTCCTTAATGACCTTGAACATTTGCTCCATGTCCTCAATAGACTTTAAACCATTGGTATCGAAGCCGTATTTATCAACCAGCTTCTTATCGAGCACGAAGCCAAAGCCTTGGCCGAACTCTTTCTTGGTCGGAAGGGCATACAGTTTGCCATCGATTCTTGATCCCTTAATAAAGTCGTCGCCAAGAACTCCAGGGATATCCTTGCCGTACTCGTTCATCAGATCATCAAGCTCCAAGTATTGACCTTTGGCGGCATCCTTCGCATACGAGAACCAGCTAGCTGTGAACATGAGGTCAAATGATTCATTTGATACCTTCATCAAATTCGTCTTGTCGTCCCAGGAGGCCCATTCGATCGGCTTCAACTCGATGGTCGCATTGATCTTCTCTGTCAAATATTTACTCATTTCGTCCTGAACCAGCTGAAGATCCTTGGCAGCCGAGGCGGGATAGACCATCGTAATTTTATACGGTTTAAGTCCACTATCCCCTTCTTTATTTTCATTTCCAGCTGCACTCGTATTGCCCTTATTGGTATCCCCCTTGCCGCATCCCGTCAATACCAGCGCACTGCACAGCATTATTACGAACAGTAAATTTAACGTCTTCTTCATATTCCCGCTGTTCTCCTCTCATATCATTCTTGTCCTAACCTAATCCCCCGGAATTGCACTCCAATTCATCAGTATCGGTAGCCCCACCTCCTTGAAGTAATGAAACGCTCTGCCTGCATCCTCTAAAGCTATCTCGATACTCAGCCCTTTACTGCCCCAGACGTAATTCCGCTGATATAATATTTTTGGAAGAATGGATAAGCGAACAATAATGGAGCCACCCCGATAATGGCAAGTGCCATACGTACTGATTCGCGCGGCATTTTGGCCAGCAGCTCTCCAACCTGCGCTGTACTATTTGATTTTGCGATCAGAAATTGAATATTAGTCAGCGTTTTGGTCATCAAATACTGGATGTTATAGAGCTCCGGATTGTCGATAAATAGCATGCAATTATACCAGTCATTCCAGTAAGCCAAAGTATTAAAGAGACCAATCGTCGCCATAATCGGCAGGGATAACGGAACGACAATCTTGAAGAAGATCGTTAGTTCACCCGCTCCGTCAATCGTGGCCGACTCAATAACCGATTCAGGAATGGTTGAGGCGAAGAAGCTTCTCATCAGGAACACGTTAAAAGCGCCTAGCAATAGATTTGGAATAATCATGGAGAAGATCGTATTTTTGAGTCCGAGCATATTCACATAAGTGATATACCATGGTGCCAGACCCCCACCGAACAACATCGTAAAAAAGAGATAGAAGGAAATGGTCCGCCTGAATGGCAGATTGGGCCTCGATAAAGGATAAGCAAAGAGCGCTGTAATTAGCAGGCTTACAACGGTACCAACAAGTGTAGCCACGATGGTGACTCCATAAGCCTTGGAAATTTCAGAAAAATCGTTGAACAGAAACTGATAGGCGCCAAAGCTGATCTCGTTGGGAAATAGGGAGAATCCCTTTTGCACAATGGAGTCCTCGCTTGATATCGAGACCATAAAAATCAAGACAAACGGAAGTAAGGATACAATGGTAAAACACCAAAAGAACAGATGGATCATTGCAGGGCCAATTCGCTTGGATATATTTAGTTCTCTCACGTTGTCCTCTCCCTCCCGGCTAAAACAATGCACTCTGTTTATTTATTCGTCTGACTGCAGAATTGGCTACCAAAATGAGAATGAAGCACATCGCTGATTGATATAATCCCGCTGCCGTAGACATTCCAACGTCACCGGATTGGAGCATGGCGCGGTACACGAAGGTATCGATGGTTTGCGTTGTTGGTATAAGCGCCCCGGTATTCATAGGAACCTGATAGAACAATCCAAAGTCCGAGCGAAGGATCGTGCTTACAGCGAGCAAGGTCAACGTGATAATCACCGGCATGATCAATGGAATAGTTATCCGGGTCATCTGCTTCCATTTGCTGGCTCCATCGATTGTTGCCGCCTCATAATACTCCTTGTCAATCCCAATGATGGATGCAAAATAAATGATCGACCAATATCCAACGCTTTTCCAGGCATTGACGATCACCAGAATGAAGGGCCAATATTTCGGCTCCCCATACCATGAGATTCCATCCATGGAGAACCATTTTAACAATAATCTGTTCACCAGCCCGTTCTCTGCATTCAAGAAGCTGAAGACGAGATAAGCAACCACAACCATTGAAATGATATGCGGAAGCAGGAATGTGCTCTGGTAGAAACGGCTGACGACTTTATCTTTAATCTCATTAATTAAGAGTGCGATAGTTACAGACAGAACGAGATTTAAAGTGATAAAGACAAGATTGTATAGGAATGTGTTACGAGTAATGATATAAGCGTCCTGCGAGTTGAACAGAAATTTGAAGTTATTCCATCCTGACCAGGGGCTTCCCCAGATTCCATCCACGTAATTATAGTCTTTGAAGGCAAGAATAACTCCGTACATTGGAATATAGTTGTTAATGAAAAGATAGACGATCCCCGGTACTGTCATTAGCAGCAGCCACTTGTACTTCTTAATATCTCTCTTTAATTGCATTATGTTCCTCATGATCCAGCCCCTCCGCCCAAGTTGTGTAAACCCTTACAGTATTCATTCTAGAGTCTCCCCCTCACCCCAACCACCATCTTGATGACTTTCTCATAACACGTTCGTGACTTCTTCTTATCAAGTCAAAAACAAGCCTATAACAAGTCAATAAAAGGCATTGACAGCCCTATCCGCGATCATTATGCTTAGGGCGTGATATCGCTTCATACATCTATTGAGGAGGGTATTCTATCATGAACACCAAGCAGATTAAACGTGTCTTTATACTAGGAATGGACGGAGCAGGAAACTTCATTCAGCATACGGATACGCCAAATATTGATGCATTTTTGAGCAACGGGGCTGTTACATATATGGCTCAGGCCCAGTCGCCTACGATCAGTGCGGAATGCTGGGGCTCCATCCTTCATGGTGTCGTTCCGGAGAAGCACGGATTAAATAATGAGATAGCGTCTACTCAGGCCTATCCTGAAAGTTCGCCATATCCTTCGATCTTTCGAATGGTAAGGGAGGCTCAGCCTGAAGCCAAGCTTGCCGCCTTTTCCAGCTGGGCGCCTATCGTCAACGGGATCATTGAGGAAGGGTTCGGTATTCACAAGGAGACGCTGCCGGACGATGAGCTCGTGGGGGCTATCGAGACTTACATTCGGAACAACAGCGACGTGAAGCTGCTCTACATGCAGCTCGATGATCCGGACGCCTCCGGCCATAAATATGGCTATGGTCCGGATTCGCCAAATTATCTAAAAGCGATTACCAAAATGGATGAGCTTTTTGGCCGCGTACTGCGCGCAATTGAGCAGCAAGGCCTGCTTGAGGACAGCCTCGTGATCCTCCTTACCGACCATGGCGGTGGCGGAGCTAACAAGCATGACCACGGCAGCGATCATCCGATGGACAAAAATGTATTCTGGGGCTGCGCCGGTCCAGGGGTTGCTGCCGACACTGTTCTTCCGGAGCTATTCATCGTAGATACAGCGGCAGTTGCGCTTCATGCCCTGGGTTTCGAACTGCCTGCGAATTGGGATGGCAAAGTCCCCGCTGCTTTATTTAGCTAGAAACGCTTATTGGGCAAGTGAAGCTTGCTGTTTGTTTCATTGTTCATTGCTCGTTGCTCGCTGTGGCCCGAAACGTAAACGAAACGAACGAAACTTGCTTCGTTGGTTGTTGATTATACGCTGCTCGCTGCTCGTTGTTCGTCGGTTCGTTGTTCGTTGTGCGTCGGGTTCGTTGTTCGTTGTTCACTTCGTCGATCGTTGTGCGTCGGGTTCGTTGTTGAATCGTGCATTGACCGTTATTCGCTCCGTTGCTCGTTTTTGCATCATTCGCTGTGCGTCTAACAAAACTACAGAACGCTATTTGAGCAAAAACAGCGCTGATATTTTTTTAACGAAACACCGTATCGTTATTCAGGGTAAATCGCCGCTTTGGAAGCCAATTTTGCTCCAATAACGATACCCAGTTTCGTTAGAATCGGGGATTGTCCGTTGGAGCCCAAATAGCGATACCACGTTTCGTTAGCGGTTATGCATCTAACGTAACGAAACTACCGAACGCTATTTGAGCAAAAACAGCGCTGATATTTTTTTAACGAAACACCGTATCGTTATTCAGGACAAATCGCCGCTTTGGAAACCAATTTTGCTCCAATAACGATACACAGTTTCGTTAGAATCGGGGACTGTTCGTTGGAGCGCAAATAGCGATACCACGTTTCGTTAGCGGTTGTGCATCTAGCGTAACGAAACTACAGAACGCTATTTGAGCAGAAACTGCGGTGATATTTTTTTAACGAAACACCATATCTTTATTCAGGGTAAATCGCCGCTTTGGAAGCCAATTTTGCTCCAATAACGATACCCAGTTTCGTTAGAATCGGGGACTGTCCGTTGGAGCCCAAATAGCGATACCACGTTTCGTTAGCGGTTGTGTGTCTTTCAAAAGCGGAAAGGGAGGAATGGTGTGAGATGAGAAAGCAGTTGCATTTCAGGGAAAACGGAACGTTCAAGATTGTTCAATTCACGGACACAGAGTTTTGTGAGCCGTGTGAGGAAGAAGCACGAATGAGTGCCATGATGAGGGCGATCCTTGAGGCGGAGCGCCCGGATCTTGTAGTGTATACCGGAGATGTCATCGCCAGCAATAAGAGTCCGGACCCGGTGCAGGCGTTCCGCGATGCTGTAGCGGTGCCAGAGGAACTGCAGATTCCTTGGGCAGCCGTATTTGGCAACCATGATTCCGAGGCGCCGGATTTCACCCGTGAGCAGTTGCACAGGCTCCAGCTGATGCATAAGTTCTGTTACGCAAAGCCCGATCCCCCAGGTGTCCATGGCTCTGGCAACTACGTACTTGAGATTCTGGATGGACAGCATTTGCCTGCTGCAGCGCTTTATTTTCTCGACACAGGAAGCTATTCGCCCTTGGTTCATAGAGGAATCGACTACTATGATTGGATCAGAAGAAACCAGATCGACTGGTATACAAGGACTTCCCATCAACTGACAGCAAATCATGGTGGAACCCCCTTGCCTTCGCTCGGCTTCTTCCATATCCCGCTCCCTGAATATAGCGATATTTGGGATTTCACTATATGCTATGGACAGAAGCTGGAACGATTAATCTGCGCCCCGCCGTTGAATACAGGCTTCTTCGCAGCTATGGTCGAGATGGGCGACATCATGGGCACCTTTGTCGGTCATGACCACGGCAACGACTTCTGGGGAACCCTTTACGGGATTCGCCTATGCTACGGACGGACCACCCGAAACGCTTACTTGGATCAGCCGTTCACTACCGGAGCTCGGGTAATTCAGTTAATGGAGGGTCAGCATAGCTTTGATACCTGGCTGCATCTTGAAGACGGGACGATCATCCGAGATCAGCCCAAGCATATGCCGGAGGGCCGTGCGCTGCAGATATCATCAAGCTAAGTTCTCAGTTCAAGTGGAAGATCTAATGTCAGCATAAAAAGGGTTATCTCAGCAGTAGACCTTCTACCTGCGAGATAACCCTTTTCCTAATCAAACATTAACGGATTTTGGCCTTGCGAAATCCCTCATAAACACTAAGCGCTCCGAAAAAGATAAAGATGAATATTACTCCTCCAACAATGGAGGTGCTTACTCCCTCGGTGCTAACTATGAACAAATCAGCTATATAAGCGATAAAGCCTGGATTCAAGAGATTCGGGTTGAGAATAATAACGATCATGATAATAATATCTATCAGTTGCACAGCCATGTTGAATATTGCTAATCCCTTGGTCCATTGACCAGCGATATATTTATAAAGAGCCAACGCAACCTCAAGTCCAGCCAGAATAAGTACAAGCGGCCAATATTGGAGCAATACTCCCTGGTTAAACGTTGGATACTGCAATTGAACCCCGTTCTCTGATCCCAGGTATACACCTACATAATGGTCGGCATAGAAATACAAACTTGTCCAGATCGCCGTCCATAACAAACTTCCGAACACATCCACCTTAGAAATGGACCTCTTCTTAGGAATATGCGCAAGCTTCTTCAAATCATCCGGTGTCCACTGTTTAGATCTTGGAGTAACGGGTGCAGAGCCTTTATTCACATCCGCTCGCTCAATAATCGCAAATATCACCGTGATCCAGAAGAAGAATTGCACGATTACCTCGAATGAACCGACAATTCCCCGAACGATCAGATTTACAACAGTATCGATCATTAAATTTAATTCGGTGCCTCCGCCATAATTAATCAGATGCTCAGCAACGGTAGAAATTATCGAAATAACGATGGCAATCGGTAATATCATCTTCAACAATGACACGTAAATCTCAAAATAACGCGGCCCAATCAAATGCATTGGGCGATCCATATAGCCATTGGCTAATACGGCCGGATTGCCCAGCTTCGCAAGCGCCTCCTTGATATCACCCTCGTTGTAATCATCGGGAAGCATATCTTCAATTGTGGAGCGAAGCTCCATGGATACATCATCCCGATCCTTCTCCGGAAGCCGCCTGGTGACTTCCTGAATGTAAATATCAATCAGATCCATCGTCATCCCCCTCTGCTAATAAACGGTACAATTCTTTCGAATTGCTTAACCACTCCTGCTTCAATTGCCCGTAAATCTCAAATCCATATTCACTCAGCACATAATACTTACGCGGTCTGCTTTCGGTTGTATCCCAGCTGCTGGTGACCAATTCCTGCTTCTCAAGCCTCCTTAGCAAAGGATACAATGTGCTCTGATCAATCCCGATGCCTGACTCCTCCAGCAGTTGTACTAGTGAATATCCATATTGAGGCGTTCGCAATTGGCTTAATACGGCTAAAGTCAATGTTCCTCGTCTAAGCTCCGTTATGAGAGAATTCAGTAGAGTACTCATTTGAAGTACACCTCTTTTTCAACTTAACTTACTATGTGTCATACAGTATATGATTTATACTATGTATCATACAGTATTATTGTTACGAAAGCAATTGATTTCTCCCACTAATGCACAAAATCCAATTACTCTGTTCCTCATCAGCCTTTAGCCGACCATAAAAATCATGACCACCCGTCTAACGGGTGGTTTGCTCTAAGGCTATAAGCCTTTATTACCGGCTCGCGTCTAAAGGCGCTAGCTTTCACTTCGCTCAAGCTA